>DASUJD010000030.1:0-27882 GCA_036279455.1 Rhodanobacteraceae bacterium
TGCGGGCGTGGACGGCGTGCTGGTGGTCGATTGCCCGATCGAGGAAGACACAACGCTACGGCCGCTGCGTGACGCCGGCCTGCGGCGCATCCTGCTGACCGCGCCCACCACCTCCGATGCGCGCCTCGCGCGAGCCATCGATGCGGCGGAAGGCTATCTCTATTACGTGTCGTTCGCCGGCATCACCGGCGCGGCGAAATTGTCGGCCAGGGAGATCGCCGCGCGCGTGGCGGACATGCGCCGACGCGCACAGGTGCCGGTCGCGGTCGGCTTCGGCATCAAGGATGCAGCCAGCGCGAAAGCCGTGGCCGGATTCGCTGATGCGGTGGTGATCGGTTCGGCACTGGTCGCTGCGCTGGCCGATGCGGCCGGCGCGGAAGACGCCTGCCGCCGTGCGCGCGCCTTTCTTGCGCCCATCCGCGCGGCGCTCGACGCGAAGCCGGGCTGAGGCAGCGGACCCGCGCACGTTGTATCCTTGCAATCTGGAATCAAGGCAGGAATTCCTTGTGTCCTGGTTGCAGAAGCTGACCACCCCGAAAATCCGCACCGAGGGCGCGCCCGCGCGCGGCAAGGTGCCGGAAGGCGTGTGGGAAAAATGCGCCGGCTGCGGTATCGGGTTGTACCGGCCCGAACTCGAACGCAACCTGATGGTGTGTCCGAAGTGCGGTCATCACCACCCGATCGGCGCGCGCGCGCGGCTTGCGGCGTTCCTCGACGAAGGCGGCGACGAACTGGACGCGGGCCTTGCGCCGGTCGATTCGCTGAAATTCAGGGATTCGAAGAGATACCGCGATCGCATCCTCGCCGCGCAGAAGGCCAGCGGCGAAAAGGACGCGTTGGTGGCGGTGCGCGGTGCGTTGAAAGGAATGCCCGTCATCGCCTGCGCCTTCGAATTCGGCTACATGGGCGGTTCGATGGGCTCGGTGGTGGGCGAGAAGTTCACCCGCGCAGCGGAAGCCGCGTTGCGCGACAAGACGCCACTGGTGTGCTTCACTGCAACCGGCGGCGCGCGCATGCAGGAAGGGCTGCAATCGCTGCTGCAGATGGCCAAGACCTCGGCCGCGCTGGCGCGCCTGCGCAAGGCGGGCGTGCCCTACATCGTGGTGCTGACGCACCCGACCACCGGCGGCGTGTCCGCGAGTCTTGCGATGCTTGGCGACATCCACATCGCCGAACCCAAGGCGTTGATCGGCTTCGCCGGTCCGCGCGTGATCGAGCAGACCGTGCGTGAAACGTTGCCGGAAGGCTTCCAGCGTTCCGAATTCCTGCTGGAGCACGGTGCGATCGACATCATCTGCGATCGTCGCGAATTGCGCGACCGCGTCGCAGCGCTCCTCGCGATCCTGACGCATCGCGCGAAGGTGGCATAGCGCCTTGTGCAGCGTTCGCAGCAAAGCGCGTTGCAAAGTCCCTGCTCTTTCCCCCGCCGCCCCAGCTTGCAGGATTACAGTGCCCGTATTCTGGTTTCGCTCGCCTGGGTGGCGAGCGAGTGACTTTCTGTTTCGGCAGAAAGTCACCAAAGACCATTGCGCCGGGCATGCCGGTCTCGGCAACTTCCCGTTGCCTCAACTGCCCTTGGTGCTCGCCGATCGCGCGCTGGCGCGAACTCGCACATCCATGTGCTCGGACATGCGCGCCTTGCTCGCGCGATCGGTTGCGCGCCGTGGCGCCATGCAACGACGCGTTGAACGCTTCGATGGCCGGCCATCCATGGCCTCATTCGAAGCAAGACCAGATGGGTTGCTTCATGCCACCACGCGCGCAGGAAGCGCGCCAAATGGGGCCCCTCGAACACGGCGAGCGGGCGGCGGACAAGTCCGAAGGATGGCGCACAGGAAGTGCGCCAGTTTGCCGCAGGTACATGGAAGTACCTTCGGCGAACCCCGGCGGTCGCGAGCGAATCCGGAGCACAAGGATGTGCGGAGGGCGTGTTCGTGGGGTGGCCTTCTCTTTACTCCGGGCCTCCTGCCCTCCGCCCCTCAGGCCGCCTTCGGCGTTCTCGCGCGTTCCCGACGCGCGAGTGGTGACTTTCTCTTGGCCAAGCAAGAGAAAGTTACCCGGCCGTCCGGGAGGCGGACGGAAAATGACAGGGATGTCATGCCTGCAGCATCGCGACTGCCGACATGCACGCGGAACCAAGACAGGGATGTCGTGGTGGATTGCACATGATGAAAACGCTCGCCGACTGGCTGGCCTACCAGCAACAAGTCCATGCGCGCGGCATCGACATGGGCCTCGAGCGCGTGCACGAGGTTTGGCGGCGCATGGGCGCGCCGCGGCTCGCGCCGGTGGTGATCAGCGTGGGTGGCACCAACGGCAAGGGTTCGACGGTGGCGTTTCTCGAAGCGATGCTGCGCGCAGGCGGCATGCGTGCAGGTGCCTACACATCACCGCACATCCTGCGCTACAACGAACGGGTATGTGTCGACGGTACCGAGACTGGTGATGAAGCATTGGTCGATGCATTCGAGCGTGTCGAGGCTGCGCGCGGCGACGTCACCCTGACCTATTTCGAGTTCGGCACGCTGGCGGCGTTCGACATTTTCGCGCGCTCGAATCTGGACGTTGCATTGCTGGAAGTCGGCTTGGGCGGGCGCCTGGATGCAGTCAACATCGTGGATGCCGATTGCGCGGTGGTGGTCACGGTAGACCTCGATCACATGGAATACCTGGGGCCCGATCGCGAGGCGATAGGACGCGAAAAGGCGGGCATTTTTCGCGCCGGCAAGCCCGCGATCGTCGGCGAAACCGATCCGCCGCGGTCGCTGCTGGAGCACGCGCGCGCAATCGGCGCACAGGTGGAAGTGCTTGGCCGCGATTTCGGCTGGGAGCCGCAAATCGACGCGTTGACATGGTGGCATCGCACTCCCGTGCAGTCGCGTTACATCGCGCCCAAGGAGGGCACGCATTCGTCGGTGGTGCTGCGCGGTGAACTCGCGCTGGAAGGCGCCTTCCAGTTTCGCAACGCGGCTGCCGCGGTGGCCGCATTGCACGCGTTGGGCGAGCGCGTGCGTTGGGATGCGCGTGCGCTCGAGAAGTCGGATTACGCTGCGTCGACGGCGCCGTTGCTTGCGGGGCGCCTGCAACATTTGTCCAGCCATCCCGATCTCGTGGTCGATGTCGGCCACAACCCGCAGGCCGCGCGGGAATTGGCGCGCTGGCTCGACCGCCATCCGGTGGCAGGTTCGGTACGTGCAGTCTTCGGTGCCTTGGCGGACAAGGACGTCGAAGGCGTGGTGACCGCGCTGGGTGCCCGTATCGACCGCTGGTACCTCGCGGGCTTGAGCGACGAATCGCCGCGCGGCGAGACCATCGCGCGCCTGGCAGCGCGCGTGCGCACGGCATTGCCGAGTGCAGTGTGTGGCGAATACCCGGACATCCCCGCCGCACTGGCGGGTGCGCGTGCGCAAGCATCGGCGGAAGATCGCATCATCGCGTTCGGAAGCTTTCACGTGGTCGCCCCGGTACTGAAGGCGTGCCGCGTATAATTCGGGCCATCCACACATCCCGCGTTCGAGTCGACGCGCCTGCGTCGCGCGGCTCAACGCTGACACTGCTCCGTTTCATGGTGCCGCATTTATGGATCCAGGTCTGAAAACACGTCTGATCGGGGCCGTGGTGTTGATTGCACTGGCGGTCATCTTCGTGCCGATGCTGCTGCCCAGCCATTCGAATTCCGGTGAGCAGTCCGTCAGCGTGAAGATTCCGCCAGAACCCAGCGGCGAGATGCAGACGCGAATCCTTCAGGTCGGCCCGAACGGTGCGAGCGCCGGCTCGAGCACCCAGGCGGCGATCAACGATCCGGACCATGTCGCCACGCTCGACCTTGAGAATCATCCGGCACAGGCAGAAGCCGCCGCATCGTCCAGTGCCGCACCGACCGCAGTGACATCGGCACCGGCCTCTTCTGCGCCCGCGACCAGCACGCCGGTGCAGCCGCAGGAGCAAAGCGGGACGGCAAAGGGCATCGCCGAATCCAAACCCGGCCAGCCGCCGCCACCGGCATCGACACAGCCCAAACCGGTTTCCGGTGCTGCGGGGGCAGCGGCCGGCACCTTGTACACGGTCGATCTCGGTATCTACGCGGATCATGCGAGCGCGAACAAACTGGTGGCCAGGGCAAAGCAACATGGTTTCACCGCACTCGCTTCACCGGAAACATACCAGGGTAAATCGGTGATGCGGGTGCGCGTGGGGCCGTTCCATAGCCGTGCCGAAGCTGAAGCGGCGCGTTTGAAACTCAAGGGTTTCGAGCACGTCTCGATGGCGATCGAAACCACTGTCGTCAACCAGACCGGCGATGCGCCCGCGTCGGCGATTGCCGTCGGCCAGCCCGGTGCATGGGCAGTGCAGTTGGCCGCGTTCGGCGACAAGACATCGGCCGAAAAGCTGCGTGATCGCCTGCGTGGGCAGGGTTTCGACGGGTATGTCGACAGCGTGAAAACCTCGAAGGGCAGGCTGTGGCGCGTGCGCGCCGGCCCCTACGCATCAAGGGATACAGCGCTGGCCACGCGCGGCCAGATTGCCAAAAAGCTGAAGATAAAGGGCGATATCGTGACGGAATAGTTGTCGCCTTGACCGCTCAATGACGATGAACGCTGCCGACATTGCCATTCTTGCAATCCTCGTGCTGTCGATGCTGTTCGGGCTGATGCGCGGCTTCGTCAGCGAAGTGCTGTCGCTGCTCTGCTGGGTGGCGGCGTTCTGGGTCGCCTGGGCGTTCGGCCATCAAGTTGCCTCGTTTTATTCAGGTTGGCTGCACAATCCAGCAGCTTGCATCATCGCCGGCTATGTCACCTGTTTTGTCGGTGTGCTGATCGTCGGTGCGCTGATCGGCTGGGCGGTGCACAAGCTGGTCAGTCGCGGCGGTCTGCGCGGTGGCGATCGTTTTCTCGGATTGTTGTTCGGTTTGGCCCGTGGCGTGTTGCTGGTCACTTTTGTGGTGCTGATGCTGGGATTCACCGCCATCCCGGCCGAAGCTGCATGGTGGCGGCAGTCCGCCATGCTGCCCGCGTTCGAAACTGGCGCCGGTTGGTTTGCACGGGTGCTTCCGCCTGGAGTCACCCGCTACCTCGAACTTGGCGGCAAGTCCTTGCCTGTGCTCTCGCGGGTCCCCATATCGGACCTGCGGCGCAGCGCGCGCCAGCTTGCGAAGCCGGCCGCGTCCGGTTCGGTCGCACCCGTCCCGGCGGGCAGTTCGGGAAGTGCAATCCAGCACGGTCGTGGACGCGCTGATGTGGGACAATAGCGTTCCCGGAACGGGGCGGAATCGGTGGATTCCAACTCGTGCGGAAATGGTGAAACGGAGGCGTCGTTTTGGCCTTCAGCCCCCTTGAGTCAAGGGGGCGATCAAGTCCGCGCTTTTGTTTCATGCGGACTTGATGGGGGTTGTGGAAGCATGACCTCGTTTGACCGAAGCGTAATACGCGGGCTTTCCTCGAGGCACGACTCTTCATGTGCGGAATCATCGGCATCGTCGGCAAGACCGAAGTCGCGACCGCGTTGTACGACGCGCTGACGGTATTGCAGCATCGCGGTCAGGACGCCGCGGGAATTGCCACCTATGACGGCATCAAGCTGCACATGCGGCGCGGGCCCGGGCTGGTGCGTGACGTGTTCAGCGCATCCGACATGCAGAAGCTGAAGGGCCGGACCGGCATCGGTCATTGCCGCTATCCCACCGCCGGCGCCGAAGATTCGGAAGAGGCCCAGCCGTTCTACGTCAATTCCCCGTACGGCATCGCGTTCGCGCACAACGGCAATCTCGTCAATACCGAGCAGTTGCGGCGCGAGATGTTCGAGAACGATCGTCGCCACATCAATACCGATTCCGACTCGGAAATCCTGCTGAACATCCTGGCCCACGAGTTGCAAATCCAGGAGCGCCATGCGCTGACGCCGGACGAATTGTTCAAGGCGGTCGCGGCGGTGCACGCACGGGCCAAGGGCGGCTATGCCTGCGTGGCGCTGATCGTGGGTTACGGCGTGCTGGCGTTTCGTGATCCGCACGGCATCCGTCCGCTGGTGCTGGGCGAGCGCGATACGCCCGAAGGCAAGGAATATGCCTGCGCATCGGAATCGGTGGCGTTCGACATCCTGGGTTTCAGGCGCCTGCGCGATGTCGCGCCCGGCGAAGCGGTGTTCATCAGTCTCGACGGCAAACTCTCCGTGCGGCACTGCGCGGAAGGCGCGGTGCATGCGCCGTGCATTTTCGAATACGTGTACCTCGCGCGGCCCGATTCGATGATCGAAGACGTGTCGGTGTACAAGGCGCGTCTGCGCATGGGCGAAAAGCTGGCCGCGAAAATCCTGCGCGAGCGTCCCGACCACGACATCGACGCGGTGATTCCAATCCCCGACACCTCGCGCACCTCCGGTTCCACGCTGGCCGCCGCGCTGGGCGTGCCTTTCCGCGAGGGCTTCGTCAAGAATCGCTATATCGGCCGCACCTTCATCATGCCGGGGCAAGGGCAACGGGTGCGTTCGGTGCGGCGCAAGCTGAACCCGATTCCGCTGGAGTTCCGCAACAAGAACGTGCTGCTGGTGGACGATTCCATCGTGCGCGGCACCACCTCCCGCCAGATCGTGCAGATGGCGCGCGAAGCGGGCGCCAGCAAGGTTTATTTCGCCTCGGCGGCGCCGCCGGTGCGCTATCCCAATGTTTACGGCATCGACATGCCGGCGCCGGCCGAGCTGGTTGCACACGGCCGCAGCGTCGAGGAAGTCCGCGAAACCATCGGCGCCGACTGGCTGGTCTATCAGGATCTGGACGACCTCATCGACTCGGTCGCCGAGGGCAACGAGAACCTGAAACACTTCGACGATTCGTGCTTTTCCGGCCGCTATGTCACCGGGGTCGAACCGGAATACCTGCGCCAGTTGGAGTTCATCCGCTCGGATGAGGCGAAAGCGCAGCGGCGCAGTGCTTGATTTGTGCGATCATCCCTGATCGCTGCATCGCCGATGCGTATTGCGAACCTGGATGCTTTGCGTTCGACTGGCACCGGAACGGCCATAAAGCCGCCATCCGTGGCCAAGAGCTCCGTGGCCTGACTTTCCACAACAGCCGCTTCGCACCGGCATCGGTCAAAAAGCGTCGCTGCTGAACTTTGGGGAAACGGGGAGCTTCACAATGCCGCGCCGACTTGTCGCGTTGTTCGACGGCACCTGGAACAAGGCGCAAACCCGCACCAACGTGGAACGCCTGTGGAAGCTGATCGCGCCGTCCGACGCGTCAGGCCGCGACCAGATCACGAAATATGTCGCGGGCGTGGGGGTCAAACCCGGCATCGCGCACCTGCTGGGTGGCGCGTTCGGCCTGGGGCTTTCCGGCAACGTGAAGGAAGGATTCCAGTGGTTGTCGAAGCATTGGCGCGACGACGACGAGATATGGCTGTTCGGTTTCAGCCGCGGCGCGTACACCGCGCGCAGCCTTGGCGGGCTGATCCGGAAATGCGGATTGCTCAAACCCGACGGCAAGGGCGTGGTGACCTTGGCTGATGTCGATGCCGCCTACGAGCTTTACCAAAACAATTTGCATCCGGACGATCCCGCGATGCAGGCGTTCCGCGCGGCGCATTCGCGCGAGGTGCTGATACGTTTCATCGGCGTGTGGGATACGGTCGGCGCGCTGGGCATCCCCGGCGTGGCGTCGTGGTTTCCGTTCTCGCGCAGGCGCTACCGTTTCCACGACACCGACTTGAGCAAGATCGTGCAATATGCCTATCAGGCGCTGGCGCTGGACGAACGCCGCCCGGATTTCAAACCCGCCAAATGGACGCGACCCAGGGTTTCGCTGAAGCCCGGTGAATCGCCGGTCGCGTGGAAGCCGCAACAGATCGAAGTCGAACAGCGCTGGTTCGTCGGCGCGCATTCCGACGTGGGTGGTGGCGAGAAGGCCGACGGCGCGGGGCACAAGCCGGACACGCTGCCCGAAATCACGCTGGCGTGGATGCAGGCCAAGGCGAAAGGCGCGGGTCTCGTCTTCAGCGAGGATTTCTTGCCCTCGCCAGGCGCCGAGCTCGGTGTGCCCAACCACTCCTACGAAAATTTCATGTACGGCCTCTACAAGATCTGCAAGCAGCCGTTCGACCGCGTACTCGGCGGTGGCATCAACGAAACGATCGATCCATCGGTGTGGCTGAAGTGGTACGAACAATCCGTCTACCGCCCGGCGCCACTGCAGGTTGCGATGGACCAGTGCCTGATCGAAATGGGTCCGGGCAAGATCGCATGAGCGGATTGTTCGAAGCGGCCCGGCGTTGCCTCGATTGCTCGGCGCCGGCGGAGAAAGTTGCGCTGACGCAGCAGGCATTCGACGCCTTGCACGCCGGGCGCCTGTCACTGGACGACGATGGTGTGCCACCGCTGCCGATCGGTGAACCGGGTCGTCCGCGACGTCCACGACTGGTGATGCCGCGCGACGTGCCGCGGCGAGGGCTCGGTACCGACGAGGGTCGTGCTGCGCTGGTGCACGCCGTCGCCCACATCGAATTCAACGCCATCAATCTGGCCTGGGATGCGGCTTGCCGTTTCCGCGGCATGCCCGATGATTATTACCGGGACTGGGTTTCCGTCGCGCACGACGAGTCGCGCCATTTCACCATGCTGTCCGGGCGGCTCGCGCAACTCGGCCATGCATACGGCGACTTCGAGGCCCACGACGGCCTGTGGGAAATGGCGAAGAAAACCGCGCACTCCTGTCTCGCGCGCATGGCGCTGGTGCCGCGCGTGCTGGAAGCGCGCGGACTGGATGTGACACCAGGCATGATCGCGCGCCTGCGCGCGGTCGGTGACGACGCCACCGCCGGCATTCTGGAAATCATCCTGCGCGAAGAAGTCGCGCACGTCGCCGCCGGCACGCGCTGGTTCCGGTTCTGCTGCGAACGCCAGGGCCGCGATCCCGACGCGAGCTTCGCCGGGTTGTTGCGCGAATATGTGCCGGGAGGCCTGCGCGGCCCCTTCAATCTCGACGCGCGCCGCGCCGCCGGCTTCAGCGACGCGGAGATGGTACCGTTGGCCGGGCCAGCGTCAGCATGAATCGCGCATGCGCATGACAGTGACCGCTTTGCAACCGGGTTGGCAGAGCCTTTCCGCCGTGCGACCGCGTCGGAAGACTGCGTGCAATCGCCGGCGCAATGCATCGTGAAACGAGACGGCCCTGCCGCGTCAGGATGCGGGCTTGATCCCGAGGTAGGCATACGCGGCCGCGACCGCCACGCCGAACCAGGCTTGGCCGACGTTGGTCAAGGCGGGCAGCGCATCGGGACGCTCGAGCCCGATGACAAAAGCCGCGAGCCCTGCCGCGAGCCATACCACGAGATAGGTCATGACCACCCAGCGCAGGCACGATTTTGCCCGCGGACCTGCATGGGTAGCCAGCAATCGCGCGGCAGGCGCCTCGCCCGCACGGGTCACCGCCAATTCCGCAACCACCAGCGCCGAAACCAGGCCGGTCGTGACCGAGAGCGCCTGGGCCATGCTGCCGTTGAAGGCGCCCGGCAATGGGCACGCACCTCCCGAGCACGTTGCAATGTGCGCGGCCGCCGCAATCAGCCACGCGTAGATTCCCAGCAGGACGATGGCAATCACGCCACCGGCGATGGTTCTCATGCCGCACCCTCCCGACTACGCCGTTGTCTCCCTGCCTCGTCACGATAACAACATGCGGCCAGCGATGACCGCGTGCGGGCACATGGTTTCGATACGGCTATTTCACGAATTTCAGTGCCCGGTCGCGGGCCACGCGGGCCAGCGCGATGCCGTGCTTGAAGTGATTCGCTGCCACCGCGTCGGCTTGTGCGTTCCCGCCGGATGTGACGAGCGCATCGAAAAACACTGTGAACAGCTTGTTCAAGGCATCGGCGTATGCAGATTTGATGATCTGTGCGTCGGTCATGATGAGGCCCTCCGGGGAAAGCGGTTCCGTGAGGGTAATACGGTGAAGTGAGCCAGGGCGGGTTTTGCAATGAGAGCCGTCAGGCGCTGCCCTCGTGCTTCACGTGCGGCGCCAGATATGTCATGAAATCGGCCTTGCCGAGCGGGGCGCCGAGATGGCGCAGAATCGCGTAGGCCGTCGTGACGTGGAAGTAGAAATTCGGCAACAGGTAATCGCCGACATACAGATGTCCCGGGAGCTCGCAGTACATGCCCGGACCAAGTCCCACGCGCTTGATGTCATCGAGTTTGGCATCGCTGGCCGTGATGGCGGAGACAAGCTCTCTGGTTTGGCGTATGTGCGAACGCGCCACCTTCACGGTTTCGACTTCCTTGGCAAGATTGTCGACAGGCTTGCCCGCGCACCACTGGGAAAAGCCGCGCGGCTGGTTGCATGCGAACGCGATCTGGGTGCCGAGCGGAAACATGTCGGGCGCAAGCCGTTCCTGCAACGCGGCATCGAGGTCGGGCAGGTGCTTTTCGCCGACGTCGAGAATGTGGTTCAACGCATCGAGCCTGGACAGGAAGACGCGCTTCAATTCATCGATTTGCCGGGTTGTCATGTGCGCTCCGATAGCCGTTGATGCATGGTGGGGTTCGCCGGCTTACAGGCTGTGCGCCAGGCACATCGCGATCAGCGCGGCCACCAGCAACACCAGGTCGCAGCGGCTGGACAGCGCGACGCGTCGTTGCAGGCCCGCCACCGTCTGCATGATCGCTGCGCGTTCGCCTCCTTCCGGCATTTGCGAGGCTTCGCGTGACAGCTTGCCCGCACGTTCCGCTGCGCGACCGATGATCGCACCGCCCACGACCGCCGCGGCAATTCCGCACAGTCCGCCGATGCCCAGCGCCAGCCCGGCGCCATGGACCACGATCGTCGAATCGAGGCCGTTGGTGAACACCCAATACATCCACAGGCCGGAGAGTATCGTCAGGATGCTGGCCGCTGCGATGAATGCTCCCATCCGTCGGCGCATCAATTCCGCCATCATCGGAGCGCCGCGCGGTCCGAGTGCACGGATGGCGGGAGAAACATACAAGGTCAGGAATGCCGCGGTGCCGATCCACAGCGCCGCGAACAGGATGTGCAGTACCCGAATGCCTGAATACCAGTCACCCATCATCAGCTTCTCCATGGCCGCGATAAAACCGGAGCCGGCAACCCGCGGCGCGCAACGGCACTGCGCAACCGCGCGCGCGCCGGATTCGTGATCAATGCCCCGCCGGCCGCACCGGCGGTGGCGGCAGCTTCATCTTGAAATACGGCAGCGGCGCGGTCTGTCCCGGAGGCACCCAGTCGTGCGCGGCCGTGCCGGCCGGACCCAGCGAACGGATGTAGGCGTACATGTCCGTCAGGTCCTTGTCGCTCAAATAGCGGAAAGTCCAGAACGGCATCGCGGGGCGCGCCTTCATGCTGCGCGCCTTCTGGATCCACTGCTTGAGCGTCAACTTGCTGAAGTACAGGCGCAGGTTGGGCGGATACGTGGTGCCCCACGGTCCCTGGAAATTCATGCCGCCGCCGGTCAGCAGCATTGCCTTGGGTGCGTGTCCGCCATGCACGGCCCAGCCGGGCGTGTGGCAGTCGTTGCAGCCGCCGTAACCCACGAGGAATTTGCCGTGTTCGACGGAATGTTTGCTCGACTGGCCGGTCGCAGCCATCGCCGTGCATGAAACCAGCAGCCCCAACGCCAACAGGAACTTCTTCATGGTCGCACCCCCTCTGGTGGACAGTAGATGAAAAGTTCGCAAGCGATGCGGCGAACTATGCAACGTGGAACCGGATAGCGCAAGGGTCCCCGCGCGGTGTACGCTCGCACTTTCCGGACAATGGGAGGGTGTCATGTCGGTGCGGAGAATCCTGATAGGGCTGGCGGCGCTGATGGTCGCGGCACTGGCGTGGGCGGCGCAGCCGCAGAAGCCACACACCACGATGGCGACGACGGGCGTATTCCTGCTCACCGCCGATCGCGTGTTCGACGCGCGCAGCGAAGCCACGCACTCGGGCTGGGCGGTGCTGGTCGAGGGCGACAAGATCGCCGCGGTCGGGCCGCGCGATTCGATCAAGGTGCCGGCCGATGCCGAAACCTTGAACTTTCCCGGCGCCACACTGCTGCCGGGATTGATCGACGCGCATTCGCACATCTTCCTGCATCCCTACAACGAAACGCTGTGGAATGATCAGGTACTGAAAGAGCCGCTGCCGTACCGCACCATCGAAGCGGTGATCCACGTCCGCAACACCTTGATGGCCGGCTTCACCGCGCTGCGCGACCTCGGCACCGAAGGCGCCGGTTACGCCGACGTGGACGTGCAGCGTGCGATCAACAAGGGACTGATTCCCGGTCCGCACCTGTTCGTGGCCACGCGCGCCACGGTTGCCAAGGATTGCTATGGTCCCGGCCCGATGGGTTTTCGCCGCGACATGGTAATTCCACAGGGCGGCATTCCGGTCGCAGGCATTCCCGAGATGATCGCGGCGGTACGCGACCAGGCCGGCCACGGCGCGGACTGGATCAAGATCTACGCCGACTATCACTGCGGCAAATCGCATGGGTCGGTGCCTACCTTCACCCAGGAAGAATTGAACGCGGGCGTGGAAGCCGCGCATTCGCTGGGGCTGCCGGTGTCGGTGCATTCGAGCACCGCGGAAGGCATGCGCCGTTCGATCCTGGCCGGGGTGAACACCATCGAGCACGGCTTCAACGGCACGCCCGAAGTGTTCGCGATGATGAAGAAACACAACGTCGCCTACCTGCCTACGCTGGAAGCCGTGGCCGCCTACGCCGAATACTTCCAGCACTGGAAGCCTGGCGATCCGCCGACCGAGGAAATGAAACATTCACGGCAGGCGTTCAAATGGGCGATGCAGGCGGGCGTCACCATCGGCTGCGGCAGCGACGTCGGCGTGTTCACGCATGGCACCAATTACAAGGAGCTGGAGTGGATGGTCAAGGACGGCATGCGCCCCGCGCAGGCGCTGCTGGCCGCGACCGCGGTGGACGCGAAAATCCTGCGCCAGCAGGACAAGTTCGGTCAGCTGAAGCCCGGCCTCGACGCCGACATCATCGCCGTCAAGGGTGATCCGACCAGGGACATCGCCGCGATCGAGCACGTGCCGTTCGTGATGAAAGGCGGCGTGATCTACAAGCGCCCATGACCCACTCAGCAAGGCGAATCCCCATGAAAAGTCGATTCCGCGCGCTGCTGGTCGCGTGCCTGGTCTTGCCGTTTGCAGCGTCGGCTGTGGACACCACGACCAGCCACGGCCCGCGCATCGAGATCAGCTTCACGCACGCCGCCCATGCCGGGCCGATCACCGGTCGCGTGTACGTGGCCATCAGCCGCAGCAACGACAAGCCACCCATCCAGCAGACCGCACCCACCGGGGTGCCGCTGTTCGGCCATGACGTGCATGCACTCGAGCCCGGCCAGGCGGCCGTGATCGACAGCGGCGATTTCGGCGCGCCGATCGCCAGCCTGGCGAACCTGCCAGCCGGCGATTACTGGATGCAGGCGTTCGTCAACGTCTACACCCGCTTTCCACGCGCCGACGGGCACACAGTGTGGCTGCACATGGATCACTGGGAAGGACAGGACTGGAAGCGTTCGCCGGGCAACCTGTACGGCAAGCCGGTCGAGGTGCATTTCGATCCGCGCTCCAGCCAGCCGATCCGGCTGGTGGCCGACCAGGTGATTCCACCGGTGCAGCAGCCGACCGACACGCGCTATGTGAAACACATCAAGTTCAAGAGCGCGATCCTGAGCCGGTGGTGGGGACATCCGATCTACCTTGGCGCGACGGTGCTGCTGCCGCGTGGCTACGACAAGCATCCGCATGCGCACTATCCGATCGTGTATGACGAGGGTCATTTCACGCTGCGCGCACCGATGGGTTTCGACCGCAAGAATCACGGCTTCCACGAATACTGGCTGGCCGACGGCACGCCGCGCATGATCGTGGTCACGCTGCAACATCCTTCGCCTTACTACGACGATTCCTATGCCGTGAATTCGGCCAACAACGGGCCCTATGGCGACGCCATCCAGAAGGAACTGGTTCCCGCCATCGAATCGCGTTTCCGCGTGATCGACAAGCCATGGGCGCGCATCCTCACCGGTGGTTCGACCGGCGGCTGGATCGCGGTGGCGCTGCAGGTGTTCCACCCCACGTTCTATGGCGGCAGTTTCGCGTTGTGCCCCGATTCGCTGGATTTCCGTTACCACCAGATCGTCGACATCTACGACGACAAGAACGCCTACTACAAACAGTTCGGCTGGGTGCGCGTCGAGCGTCCCGACACGCGCAAGACCGACGGCAACATCACTTCGATGATGAAGGACGAGAACCACTACGAGCTGGCGGTTGGCGACCACTCGCGCTCCGGCGGGCAATGGGATATCTGGGAGGCCACGTTCGGCCCGGTGGGCGATGACGGTTATCCGAAGCGCATCTGGAACAAGCGTACCGGCGTCATCGATCACGACGTGGCCGAATACTGGAAGCAGCATTACGACCTGCGTCATTACCTTGAGACGCACTGGTCAACGGTCGGTCCCGACCTCGCCGGCAAGCTGCACATCTACGTCGGCGACATGGACACCTACTACCTCAACATGGGTGTGCGCAAGATGGATGCCTTCCTGAAAACGACGCGCGACCCCAAGGCCGATGCAACCGTCCAGTTCCAGCCCATGAAGCCGCACTGCTGGGGTCCGCGCGGCGCCGAATTGATCCGGGGCATCGACGCCTACCTCACGCAGCATGCACCGCACGGCGCCAGGCTGGACGCCTGGCACTATTGAAGTGCTGGATGAGTTTGTACGAAGTCGGGTAAATGGGCGCGCTCGTCCCGCAATGGCAATCCGTCATTGCGGGCCACGGCGTGGCACGGGTTTCTATTGCCCGACGACGGCAGGTTCCGGATTTTTCCGTCTGCCCATCAGGATCACCAGTGCAATGCCGCCGATGATCGCCACCGATGCGACAAGCAAGCGCGCTGTCAGTGGTTCACCCAGAAAGAAAACCCCGCCCGCAGCCGCGAGAATGGGAACACTCAATTGCACAGTCGCGGCCGTGGTGGATTTCAGGAACGGCAACGCGGTGTACCAGATGGCGTAGCCCACGCCCGACGTCAATGCGCCGGACAGCAGCGCATAGCCGATCCCGGCCGGATCCGGCGATACACGACCCCATAGAACCACGCTCAGTACCACGGCCAGGGGAGCGGCTCGCGCGAAATTCCCGGCGGTGACTTTCAGTGAATCGCCGCCGCGCTTGCCGCGCAGGGAATAGATGCCCCACGCCACGCCCGCGCCGAGCATCAGCAGTGCGCCGATCAGCGGTGGCGCAGCGAGTCCGGGCAGCAACAGCCCGATCAGTCCCGCGCAAGCGAGCACAAGGCCGGCGGTTTGAAGTATCCGCAACCGCTCGCCCGACCAGATGCCGTGGCCGATCATGGTGATTTGCACCGCGCCGAACAGCAACAGCGCGCCCACCGCGGCGGTGAGGTGCAGGTACGAAAAGGAAAAGCCGGCGGCGTAGGCGAACAGCGCGAGCGCAGATAGCCAGTTGCCGCGGCCTGTGTGGCTGCCGCCGCGCAGGCGCACCAGACACCACAGGACAAAGGCGCCCGACAGCAATCGCACCGTGGTGAAACTGGCAGCATCGATGTGCGTGTCCGCAAGCGCCGCGCGGCACAGCAGCGAGTTCCCCGCAAAGGCGATCAGCGCCAATACGGTGCAGGTGACGATGCGCAGGTCCCGCATTGACCTTGTCTTGTGGTTGGTTGACAACATGTTCTCCAGCCCGGGATTTGGCAGCACGGCCGAACGGCATCCGGCTTGAACGAGCCCGGGTGCTTCCGTTTCCGCGCGCAGCATTCGACCTGTCGTGATCTTCCCACTGGCATGAGGCCGCAGCAAGCATGGCAAGTGGTCCGATGCCGGACCGGAAAAGTGGTCGTTGTCCAGCCTCACGCAGACGGCTACGCTTGCACCGCCGTGCGCGAAGCGCACCCGCGAGAGGATGGTCATGAACGCAGTGACTGATGTAGGTGGCAGGCGCGCCGGTCCGCGCGCGCGGTTGCTGGAATGCCTTGCGGTGGGCGCGGATGGCGCCAACGCGCGTGGCCTCGGCATCGGTCGCGTATTGCTGGCGGCGGTGATGATCGCGCTGGGCATCCGCGGCTTGGTGTTTGGCGATTTCGCGGGTACCTGGCAGCGCATCCCGATCGCACACCTGCCGGCGCACGATTTCTTCGTGTACCTGACGGCGTTGGTCGAACTGGTGGCTGGCGTCGGAATCCTGGTTCCGCGTATCGCCAAACATTCCGCAGGCGTGATGTCGGTATTCGTGCTGGTGTGGATGGTGCTGCTCAAGTTTCCGGCGATCTTCCACGCACCATGGATGGAAGCGGTGTGGCTTGGCGCGGGCGAGATCGCGGTGATCCTCGCCGGGGCGTGGATTGTGTTTGCTTCGCTGGCGAATCCGGACGGAAGATTGTTCTCGGGCCGAATCGGTGTGCGCAACGCGCGACTGCTATTGGTGCTGGCGTTGCCGGCCATCGGGTTGTCCCACTTCTTCTATGCCGACATTACCGCCGGTTTCGTGCCGGCCTGGTTGCCTTGGCGGCACGGCTGGGCGTACCTGACCGGCGCGGGCAACATCGCCGCGGCCTTGGGCATCCTGTTTGCGGTGTGGCCGCGTCTCGCAGCAACGCTGGAAGCAGCGATGCTGTGGGTGATCACGCTGCTGGTCTGGTTGCCGCCGCTCGTCACCCATCCACACGACACCGGTGCGTGGTCGGCGTTCCTGATGTCGTCCGCGATCGCGGCGGGCGCGAGCGCGGTGGCCGGCTCCTACCGTGGAGTGGGGTGGTTGACGATCGGACGCGATGAAGGGCGGGGTGATCTACAAACGTTCCCGATTCGTAGGTTGGGGTGAGCGTTCTTTGCGAACCCCAACAACACGGCTGCTGTAGGTTGGGGTAAGCGGTTCTTCGCGAACCCCAACAGACACCAATCACGAGCGGTCATGGATTACCGACGAGCCCTCATCCAGGGCGGCACCTGTTTCTTCACTGTCAATT
The DNA here is from genome assembly GCA_036279455.1 of Rhodanobacteraceae bacterium. GTDB lineage: Bacteria > Pseudomonadota > Gammaproteobacteria > Xanthomonadales > Rhodanobacteraceae > 66-474. Next base: position 17,025 of record DASUJD010000030.1, read on the forward strand.
TGGCGGATCGCTCGAGCCGCTTGCTGGTCGAGCGCGTGGACATCCTGCGCGACGTCGTTCGCGAGGTTCGGCAACGGCATCCTTTCGAAATCGTCGCGTGGGTGGTCTTGCCCGACCACATCCATGCGATCTGGACCTTGCCGCCAGACGACGCCGATTTTCCGATGCGGTGGGCTTTGATCAAGGCCGGGTTTTCACGCCGCATTCCTGTCGATGAACATATCGGCGCTTCACGCGACAAGAAAGGTGAGCGCGGCATTTGGCAACGGCGCTTCTGGGAGCACCTCATCCGTGACGAGAACGACCTCGCCCGGCATGTGGATTACATCCATATCAATCCCGTGAAGCACGGGCACACGGCGAAGGCCAGCGATTGGCCGTGGTCATCCATTCATCGGTACATCCGGAACGGAACGCTGACCGCGGATTGGGCTGCCGATCCAGGCGTCGCGGGTTCGATAGGTGAACGACAAGAGTGATGTTGGGGTTCGCAAAGAGCGCTCACCCCAACCTACGCTGGCTAACATATGGAACGTGATCTTTCGCCATTGCCTGCTCAGCCTGCAGGAGGGTTCAGTTGCGTAGGTTGGGGTGAGTGCTTTGTGCGAACCCCAACATTTTCTCACCTATTACCGTTGGGCATCGCTGCGCTCAGCCCAACCTACGAAATCCCAAATCTTTCTGCCCCGCCACGATCTTTCCACCTGAATCTTCTGCCGGCAAGTTGGCGCAAGCGAGCGCTGCCTACTATCCAACCAACGACGGCGCCAGCAATTCCGCTACCCAATCCATGAAGGCGCGTACGCGGCGCGGCAGGTTGCGGCGTTGGGGGTAGAGCAGGGTGACGGGCATCGGCTCGGCGGCGAGTTTCGGAAGTACTTCGACGAGGCTTCCATCGTCCAGCAGGAAGACATCGGCGCGGCGGCGGCCGCGTTGTTCGGGCTCGGTGGTCGCTGGATCAATGGTCAGCGCATCGAGGCTTCGGGCGGCATGTTCCTGTGAGCCACAGGCGGGACCGATCCCACGCGGGATCGGTTCCCGCACGTCGAGTCAATGCAGCAGGCATCCGGCAGAAACGGGCATGCCCCTTTCTACGCTCCCGCCGGCGCGGGACGCAGATAGACGATCAGGCAGGCGACGCACAATGCAAGTCCGGCCAGCGGAAACTTCAGCGCAATCGCGACAGCAATGCCGAACGCGCACAACGTGATGATCGAGCGCACACGCAGGGTCGCCAGTACCTTGGGCGACACGTCTTCTTCTTTCACCAATTCCCAGATCAGGGCGATGTACGTCGCGTTGACCAGGAAGAACACCAGCGCGTAGAACGCGACCGGCTGCGGCGACAACTCGCTCACCGCCATCCAGGCCGTGGAAAGGGGTAGCCACGAGATCGAAAACAGGTGCGCAAAGTTGAACCACAGCAGGCGCGGATTTGCCTCGCTGGCGTAGCGCATCAGGTAATGATGATTGACCCATACGATCGCGATGAAGAGATAGCTCACCGCATAACTCAACCACGTTGGCCACAGCAGCAGGAACGCGCTGAAAGTGGGAATCCGCGGCGGGTGCATTTCCAGCACCAGCACCGTGATCAGCACGGCGAAGATGCCGTCTGACAAAGCGCTCAATCGTTCCGGCGTGGCTTTGTGGAGCATGGACATGCAATAGCGCTTCCCTGGTCGTTTCTTTCGGCAGCAGCGCGGAGCCGATCGGCTCCGTCAGTGCGCTCTTGCCCGCGCCGAACGCATCTGGGGCCAGGAGTCTGCCGGGAAATGAACCCGTTTTCTCAGAATGCGTAGGTCAGCCCGAGCTCGATCGAATTGCTCTTCAGCAGGATATGGTTGCCATCCTCGTGGCTGCGTTCGTCCTGCTTGAAGTAACCAAAGCGGTAACCGCCAGTCAGGCCCAATCTTCGGGTGAGCTCGTAATCCAGTCCGAGCGTTGCGTCCATGTTGGTCTGGGCCAGCGTGACCTCGCCACCTTCCTTGCGCAGGCTGTTGACGCGCGGCAGCCACGCGCCGTCCAGCGATGCGACGAAAGCCAACCGGTTGCTCAGCGGTTCGTCAAGTTGCACGCCGATCATCGGAACCGGCAGTTCCTGGCTCACGAAGTCCTCTTTCATTTCCCGACCGACCGAATCCGGCGTCAGCGTGCCGTCCAGCCTGAAGGTGAGGCCCTCGAAGGTGAAACCGGCGCGGCCGGACAGTGAACCCCAGTTTGCGAACCGCGAAAGCGTGCGTTGGTAGAACAGGGTGGCGCGCAGGAAATCCGGAAAACGCGTGACCGTGCGCAGGCGGGTGTCGGCCGCAAGGGTCGCGCCGTTGAAATTCACGTCCTGCGGCAACATCGTTGAACCGGTCAGGGTGTAGTTCTGCAGCACAAGCTGCACGCTCCGATCGGGATCGATGCGATAGGCGAGGCGCAGTGCCTCGTCGGACAAGTGGTTCACATCGAGGTCGGCGCCGAAATCGAGCCGGGTGCCTTCGATCCGGTTCTCGCGTACCTGCACGTAGCCGCTCGGATCGCCATGGCCCACGTCCAACGCGACCTGCCAGTGCGCGAAACTGGCGGCGTCTCGCGCGTTCGCGATTCCGCATGTCAAGTACGGGACCGCCGCGACCAGGCACAGGATTGCCGCGCGGCGAAGATTCGGAAGACGGTTGGACGGCGGACGGGTGCGGCACATTGGCGAAACCTCTCGCCGGACTGCGCAATGCGGGCAGGTGCGCCGGCAGTATAGTCCGATGCAGTCGGCCAGGCGGTTCGCGTGGCATTACCGGATTGACTTTGAAGCCGGTCGCTCGGGTTGGGCATCGCGATCTTCCCACCGGTCGTGGCCCGTGGCAAGGCGTCACTTTCCGCTATTGTTCGTGGCGGGGCATGTGACTATGCTCGACGCGCCGCGTTGGGAGATCGTCCATGCGTACCGCAAGCGTGGGGCAGGTGGTGTTTGCGCTGACCATGGTCGGCGTCGGCATTCTCGGCTGGGTTCAGGGCGACTTCGTCCAGATATGGCAGCCGGTGCCCAAGGCGTTTCCCGCGCGCGCAGTGCTGATCTGGCTATGCGCCGCGATTTCGCTTGCATGCGGCGCGGGCCTGCTGTGGCGCCGCACGGCAGAATCGGCTGCACGCTTGTTGTTTTTCTACCTGCTGCTATGGATGGTCGTGTTCAAGCTGCGCTTCATCTTTCTCGCGCCCACTTCGGAAGGCCCTTACCAGAGCAACGGCGAGAACGCGGTGATCGTGGCGGGCGCATGGGTGTTGTACGTCTGGCTGGCAGGACATTGGGACCGGAGCTACCTCGGTTTCTTCGGCGGCCAAACGGGCCTGCGCGCCGCGCGGATACTCTACGGCCTCGCGATGATCGCTTTCGGCCTGTCGCATTTCTTTTTTCTCGACCTCACCGCACCGCTGGTGCCGGCATGGTTGCCCTGGCACACGGGCTGGGCATATTTCACCGGCGGCGCCTACCTCGCGGCGGGGCTGGCCATCATCGTTGGAGTTCTCGCGAAACCGGCAGCGATATTGTCGGCGTTGCAGATGGGCCTGTTCACGTTCCTGGTGTGGCCTCCGCTGGTGCTGTCGGGTGCCATCACGGCTTCGCAATGGCGCGAGTTCACCGTCTCCTGGGTCCTGACTGCCGCGGCATGGGTGGTTGCCGAGTCATATCGTGGCGCGGGCTGGGTCGTTGCCGGTTCGCGAATCCATGAAGTCGGGGGACGTTCCGGAATCGTGGCCGATTCCGCCACGAATCAGTGAGTCGCCACCGAGGGGTGAGCCATGAGGACGACGATGCAACCGAGCCGCGTGTTGTTCGCCGCAGCGCTGATTGCCTTGGGCGTCACAGGGCTCGTCAACGGCGATTTCGCGCTGGTGTGGCAACAGGTTCCGGTTCATCTGCCGGGAAGAACAATCATCGCGTACGCGTGTGCCGTCCTCGAACTGGCGCTCGGCATCGGATTATTGTTCGAGCGCACGCTCAAGCCGGCGTCCCGCATCCTGCTTCCCTACATGGTGCTCTGGCTCCTGCTGCAGGAAATCTCCAACGTGATTCACGCGCCGCTGGATGTCGGGTCATGGGGCAGCGGCGACGAAATCGCGATCATCACTGCCGGAGCGTGGTGCCTGTTCACCACGAGACCCGCGGGCATTCGAGGCGCACGCTGGTTGCTGATCGTCGCGCTACCCATGATCGCCGCGGAAGTCATTGTTGACGCGATGAAATTTGGTAATCACGTAATGCAACCATGGCTACAGTGGTTGCCAATCCCGATGGCGTGGGCCTGCCTGACTGGGGTCGGCAGCATCGCGACATGTCTCGCGCTGCTGTTCGGGGTATGGCCGCGATTGGCGGCGACGCTGGAAGCCGCGATGCTGGGCTTGATCGCGGTGGTCTACTGGGGCCCCGATCTTTACACAGGCCGCACGGCCACCACGGCGTTCATCATTTCATTCCTGATCGCCGCCGGAGTATGGGTGGTGGCCGACAGCTATCGCGGTGTGGCGTGGTTCGCAACGGGGTGGCCGGTCTGGAAAAGAGACCGGATCGATGTCCCGGTTCCGGAAGGTTGATCCCTTCGCGCTGCGCCAAGCGGCGCAAGCGTTCCCGGGCCGCGGATTGCGCGAGTTGCAGCGCAGGTGAACGATGTCGCCGAGTTGGTGTTGCCATGGCCATCGTAGCGGGCGACCTGCGGCCACGGGCACAGTGGACGCGTCATCACCACCGGCCTGCCCGGGTCGTCGTCGGTGTATTTTGTCGCGATGATCGCCGCGGGTGGGATGCCCTGTTCGACCCATTGCACCAGTGCATCGAACATGTCGTGCTGCGGATCGTGCTTCGAGGCAGTCGTGCCCGGCTGGCCGAAATCGTTGGTACCCGGACCGCCATTGCAGTGCAGCATGCCGGGCACGACGTAAAGCCGCATCGAGGCTGAGGCCGTGTGTCGTCCGAGCGTCTTCGTCACTGCGTCGAAGTAATGCACGGTGGCGAGCGGTGAAATGGCCGGATCGGACCAGCCGTGGTAAAGGATCAACTTGCCGCGGCGCGCAAAGAATGGCTGCAGGTCGGGATCGACAGCGTTCATGGCCATGCCCGTACGGCGCTGTGCAAGCGCGAGGGCGGCATCGATGTTCGCGCCCGCAAGCTGCCACTTGCGGTTGTGATAGACCATGTTGCGGAAGTAATTGTCGACGAAGAACTCGTAGGCTGACTTGCCGCGTTGCATGCCGGTGATCCAGACACCCCAGCCGCCGTTGGCGACGTCTTCCGCGCCGGGCATCAGCCCATGGAAGATCGGCTTGCCGGCGTGATCACGGGTGCCGTCGTAGGCGGCGCGAACCGTCGCGACTTGCGACGCGGTGAGACATCCGTCGGGGTCGCTCCCCCGCTTGCACAGCAAAACGTCCGGGTTGAAGCGGCAATGCGGCGGATCGCCGATGACACCGTCGACGACACCGTCGCCGGCATCGCATGCGGCCAGCGCCGCATGGGTGATGATCGGCAGTTTGGCCGGCGGGATATAACCTGTCGGTGAAGACGCATGCTGTGCGACACCCAGGGCATTGGCCATCAGGTGGGTCCAGTCGGCAGCCGGATCGCCGGCGATGATGCCGTCGTAGTCGGCCGGGTAGCGTTGGGCTTCCATCAACGCCTGCCGGCCGCCGTTGGAGCAACCGGCGAAATAGGAGTACCTGGACGGTGTGCCATAGAATCTTTGCATGACGGCCTTGGCCAGCACCGTCATCGCATGCATTGCGCGATAACCGTAATCGAGGATTTTTTGCGGATGCCCGAGGGCCCACCGCGCATCCTGGCGGTCGTGACCGGTATCGGTGCTGGCGCTCGCGTAGCCTTCGTCGATTGCCGTGGCCAGTCCGTCATGGTTGATGTAGCCGGCGAATCCGCCGTTGCCCACGCCGCGAAAGCGTTCGTTCCAGCCCTCGAGCGGCAGCCACACTTCAGCCTTGATATTCGATTTTGAAGAGGGCGTGAGCGTTGCCTGCACGCGGCAGAATGCCGGCGCGTTGCGGAACACTGCCGGCAGTGGTTGGCCGGGCTTGGCATCGGAGGGCGCGAAGGTTCCGGCAGCCGTCACGTGTGCCGAATCGATCCGCGCATGGGGCAGCGCGAGCTTTGCGAGTGCGGCGCAATCGTGTGTACCGGCTGCAATCGACGCCAAGGGCACCGACGCGATCAGCAGGGACACCAGGAGCACGCGACGGCGCATGGCACGCTTCCTTCCTCCAAAGGCTGACGCGCACGTATAGCACGTTCAAAATGGAGTGACGAGCCTTGGCGCTCGCTTCTCCGCAGTCTGGAATCCCATCGGGGTCGACGTACCCGCACGCGTCCGTTGGTGCCAGCGAGAAACGGGCCGCTTCCCAGGGTTTGGTGAGCCAGGCGATTGGCCTCGGGTCAGGCAGGCTTTCGCGCGCCGCGCGACCGCGCCGCGTGTCGGAACAGCAGCGCCGACCCGGCGAACAGCGCGACGAAGAACCCGTTGAGGACAAGGATGCCGAGCCGCCCCGGTGGCTCGGTTGCGCCCAGCCCGCCGGCCAACGCGATGACGGCGACAGCCATTTGCACGATTGCGGCTGCAAACATCGCGCGCGACATTCCGGCTGGCCGCAGACGGGCCAGCAGAACGCCAGTGATTTCAATCGCGATGACGCCTGCGTACATCAGGTTCGCAGGGTTGTCTTCGGAACCGATGATGCCGACGGCAAGGTTCACCCAGACCAGCATCAGGGCCGCGGCCACCGCGATGCCGGCGGCGGCACGGTACACGAAGGTACCTGCGGTCCGGGTCAACAGTGCGAACGCAAGGCCCGCACCGAACAGCAAGGCGCCGGCGACGCTGAAATCCAGCGCGGTCCAGACCACCTCGTCGGTGAACTGCATCGCTGCCAACGGAACCAGCAACAAAATGCCCGTCGCAAGCGCAGCCAAGGCGATGGATCTGGACATGGTATTCACGGCAAGTATTCGCATGATCCGGCTCCTCGGGAGTCGCTCCCTCATGCCGCGATTCTGGACTCCGCATCGGCGGCCGGCAAGTGTCGTTTTTCCTCTCGAATGGATCGCGGCAGGTTCGCATACGGACGGGTCACGGATTACGTGGCATGGATGATGGTGGGACTGGCGGTGCTGGCCGGATGGCTGACGTTTCGATAGTGGACGCGTGCGATCAATCCGCATGCCCTGTCAAATTGGAACGGTCGCTCACCAGCCACCATGCCGCGCGCCACAACCACAGCAGCACCAGGCCGATCACCACTTTTTCGCCGAGCCCGCGCGGGATCGGTTTGACCAGCGCGTAGATCCAGAAATACACGACAGCGATCGCGGCGATCGTGAGTGCGGCGGGGCAGCGTCCACGGCAGCGCGGGTCGCGGCGCATCAACCATGATTGCACCAGCATCGCGGTGGTGATGCACACGAAGGTGCCGAAGGTCGCCCACTGGTGGATCAGGCCATGCAGGGTCACCGGTTTCGCGGTCGCATCGGCGGTGTAGGCCCCCAACACGCACAACGCGACGGCAGCGACCACGAACAGCACCACCGGAATCATGCTGCGCGCGTCATGGCTGAGCGAGCGATACCAGCCAATGCCCAGTGCCGCGATACCCGGCGCCGGCGCGAACAGGCTCGCCTGCACCCATGCACCATAGGGGCCCGCGACGTAGAGACTCATCGACGTGGTGATCCAGTTCACGTCGGTGCGAAGGAACTGCACCAGCAGGCAGATCACCGAAATCGTCGCGAACCCGACCAGCGCGATGATCCCGAGCGCACGCACCAGCGCGTCTTCCCGGCGCGCGGGTCCATGCCGTATTGCATCGTTCTGGCTGGCCTGCGGACTGGCGTCCATCGCATTGCGTTCCCTGCAGGTGCGAGGTATCACGCGTGACCGTGACGCGTATCTCTGTCTCCGCGCACAACTCTCATTTTAACCAATCGGTATTACCCGCAGCTGATTGCCCGGGAACGACAGGCGCCTGAATCGCGGAGACAGGTCAAGCGGATTCGCGGGAAAGCTCTGCGTCCATGCCGACGGATTCGATTTCGAACAGGTGGTTGTCGAAATCCTTGAAGTACAGGGCGGTGTCGGCTCTCGCCATCTGATATTCGTGGCCCATTCGTTCCAGCTTGCCTGCGAACGCACGCAGCGCGTCCGGATCGACGTGGAAGGCAACATGGTCACCCGTCAGCGCGCGCTCGAGATCGGCGGCGACCAGCACGAACCACACATTGCCGACCCGGATGTTCACTTCATCGTGATCCTCGGCATCGTGGCGCCTGACGCTCTTGGCATCGAACACGGCTTCCAGCAGCGCGGCTGTACGTGCCGGGTCGCGCACGATCAAGGCAATGTGACTGAGTTCTGGGTGCGCGGTCATCGAAGTGCTCTCCTACGCTGGTTGATACGCCGAAACCTGCCGTGCGAACGTCGCAAGATCGATGTTGGTGCCGCACACGATCAGGCCCACGCGTTTTCCGGACAGCCGTTCACGCAACGGTCCGCACAGCGCGGCGGTTGCGGCGGCGCCGGCGGGCTCCACCGCAAGCTTCATGTCGGCAAACAGCAGGCCCATTGCTTGTTGCATGGCATCGTCGGGAATCGTCACGATTTCGTCGACGAATCGACGCGCCACCGCGAAACTGTAAGGCAGGGCGTAGGGCGCGGCGAGGCTGTCGGCGATGGTGTCCACCTTCCCGAGTTTCTGCGGCGAGCCGGTTTTGAAACTCTGCGACATGCTGTCGGCGCCTTCGGGCTCCACGCCGTACACTTCGCAGTGCGGCTGCATCTGCTTGACTGCGGAGGCGATGCCCGCAATCAGGCCACCGCCACCGACCGGCACGATCACCGCGTCGAGATTTTCGATTTGCGTGCAGAGCTCGTAGCCGACCGTTGCGGTACCGAGCACGGTCAGCTCGCCCTCGAATGGGTGGATGAAAGTGCGGCCTTCGTCCTTCTCGATACGCTTCACCTCGGCGAATGCCGCATACACGTCGTCGGTTAGCACAACCTCCGCGCCGTAGGCACGACACAGCGCGACCCGCGCGGGGTTGGCGGTTTTCGGCATCACGACCTTGGCGGTGGTTCCGATGCTGCGCGCCGCAAACGCCACCGCGATCGCGTGGTTGCCGGCGCTGACCGCCGTCACGCCGCGTTTTTTTGCATCGTCCGATAGCGCCAGCGCATTCAACAACGCGCCGCGTGCCTTGAAGGTTCCGGTGTACTGGAACAGCTCCAGCTTCAGGAATACCTGCGTGTCGGCGCCAAGCACCCGCTGGGTTGCATCGCTTCGCCAGGGCCAAACCGGGGTTTCGCGCACGCGCTCGCCAAGCTGTTCGCGCGCGGCGCGGATGTCATCAAGCGCAGGAAAGTCGTTCACCTCGGACATGCTCATGGTACTCCCGGGACGGGTACGTGCTTGCTGCCTTTCAACTCTTCGCCGGTCAACTCGATGTCCTTGCGTGCAAAGTATCTGAACCAGCCCCAGCCGCCGTAAGGTTTTTGAAGTTGCGGCAACACTGCGGTAACCAGCGCGTCACCTGACTTGCCGGATTTCTGCGCCAAAGCCACCGTTTTCCGCAGTGCGATCAGGTAGTCACGAAACGCGCGCACGTCCGCGGCTTTGCCAACGTTGCCGTGGCCGGGCACGAAGGTCGCCTCGGGATAGTCGTGCAGGTAGGTGTCGTTGCTGGCGATCTGTTCGCGCGTATCGGCATCGACCAGATTGGGCAGGGTGTGGTTCCAGAAGATGTCGCCGGTGAACACGACCCTGGCGTCTGGGATGATCACGCTTGAATCGCCGCCGGTATGACCTTCGAGGGTTCGCACGATGGCCTTGCGGTTGCCAAGCCAGATCGTGATGTCGTGCTTGTACGTCAGCGACGGCAGTCCCAGCGTTGCCACGAATTGTTTCTGTTTCGCGGTTGGGTCCTTGTCGAACAACTTGAGGTTCTGCGTGCGTTCCCAGGTGCGCACATTCCGATGTGCCATTACCACGGCGCCGGCCTTGGCAAACACGTTGTTGCCGGCGGTGTGATCGAGGTGGTAGTGCGTGTCGATCACGTAGCGGATTGGCCGGTCGGTTTTCGTGCGTATGTCGGTGAGCATCGCCGTGGCTGCGGCGGGATCCTGGAAGGTGTCGATCACCAGCACGCCGTCCGGCCCGATCACGAAACCGGCATTCGCGCCGGCCTTGCTGTCAGGCGGCGAAATCGCCGCCCACACGCCGTGGCCGAGATCGTGCAGGGTGTAGAAAGGAGGCGGGGATTCGGCGGCGCGCGCCGGTTGCCAGGTCGCGCAAGCCAGCAGGACAAGTACGGCGATGCATTTACGCAACATGCTCCATCCCTCCGCGGCCGCAGGATTGCAAATGCCGCCGTCAATAGCGCACGAAGTATGGCACCGCCATCAGCACGATGCCGACAATCACGGTCAAGAGCGCGCCCGACACGAACCACGGGTAGACGATCAGGGCGATGCCGCACACAAGCGGCACGATCATCGACTGGCGTTTGCCGTAGATGAAATAGCCGACGCCGATCGCGCCGAACAGCATGCCCCAGAACAAGGTGGCAGGACTCGGCATGCGTCCCTCACGCGAGTTCGAAGCGGACCCGCTGCGCGGCCGGGTCCGCTTCCAGCAGCTTCACCGTGACTTGTTGCCCGAGCGGCAGGTCCTGGCCGGCATGCACGCGGGTTTCGACGGCGGGATCGTGGATCATCACGCTGCCGGTGCGCGCGTCGCCGTCCTCGAGGTTGGTGACGATCGCGGGGAAGTCTTCGCCGACGCGCGATGACAACACCACCGCTTCCAGCAAGTCGATCGTCGCGTGCTC
>DASUJD010000031.1:0-44761 GCA_036279455.1 Rhodanobacteraceae bacterium
AGGTTCCTGGGCTCGGACGGATCCGGATGATGGTTGGGAAACTCGCCATCCACTTCGCAGTACAACGGGATCGGTTCGCAACCGATCGCGTGCACCACGCCGGGCGCGGTGTTGCCGGCGATGCCGTTGCCGCAATCGACCACCACTTTCAGCGCACGCCCGGTCTGGATGTCCGAGGCGATGCGTTCGATGTATTCGGCGGTGATGTCGTACTGGCGCACGCTGCCGTGGCCACTGGCGAGGCGGCCGTCGACGATGCGCTGGTAGAGATCCTGGATCGCGTCTTCGGCGAGGGTCTCGCCTCCGATCACGACCTTGAAGCCGTTGTAGTCGGGCGGATTGTGGCTGCCGGTCACCGACACACAGGAGCCGGTGTTGAGCTGGAACGCGGCGAAGTAGCTGACCGGGGTGGGCACCGCGCCGATGTCGATCACGTCCACGCCGGCCGCGCGCAATCCTTCGATCAGTGCGCCCGACAATTCGGGCCCGGACAGGCGTCCGTCACGGCCGACCACGATCTCGGAAAGTTGCTTGTCGCGCACCGCGCTGCCGATCGCGCGACCGAGCTGGTGCGCGACGCCCGCGGTGAGCGTCTGGCCGACCACGCCGCGGATGTCGTAGGCGCGGAATATGCCATGATCGGGAGTGGAGCCATCGTGCACAGCGGCGACCGGCTCGGTCTCGGCTTGCGCTGGCGCTTTCGCGACGGCCTCGGGCTTGGGCTTGGGCGGCGACGGTGCGGTGGCAAGCACGGCGGACAACGCCGGTTCGTCGGCCGGCGGCGCACCGCCGAGGCGCGCTCGCAGGCGCGGGCGCTTCCACAGCAACACGACGCCGATCAGAAACGTCACCGCGGCGAGTACCAGCGCAGCCAGCAGCGACTGCGTGATGGGCAGCCAGAATTCGGGCGGCGCGGCGGCGACGCGGAACAGGCTGTGTGGTACGGGTATGCCGGCATCGTCCGCGGTGGACAGGCCGCTGTTGCCAACGCCGTCCAGTATCACGTCGCCTGACTTGTTGCTTTGCCTGAGGTCCAGCCGCCCTTCGCTCACACCCGCCGAGCGCAACGCAACCCGCAACGGCGAGTCGTGGAAATCGACCGTGGCGTACGCCAGCACCTTGCCGTCGGGACCCGTGACCGGGCCGGCGAAACTGAGAACATGCTCGACCGGCGACTGCGCGGGGCCTACATCGTTGTCGCTCAACGCAGACACCAATTGCGCCGCGCGTGAGTAACCGAGTTGCTGCAGGTTGCCGTGCAGCACTTCGTTCAATTGCGCGGTGTACAACGTGACCGCCTGCGCATCATTCAGTTGCGCCTTGAGGCGTTGCGCGACGGCCACGCGCGTTTGCGGATCGTCGTTTGCGACCAGCTGCGCAACCAGCGCCGGGTTGTTGAGGGCCTTGACTACCTGCACACGGTCGTCGGCAACCACCAGTGCAATTTTCTGCGCAACATTCTGCCTTGCCTGTGCCAACGCTTGCGTCGCGTTGGTTTGGCGCACCACCAGCCAGGTCTGCCAGCCCATGAACAACCCGAACAGCACCAGCAACGTACCCAGCGCGAGCGCCAGATCGGCGACGACTTCGGCGATGCCACGGCGCAGGCTCAGGCGCGCACGCACGGCACGTGCCGCGGTCTGCACGTTGGGCGTTGTCTTCTTGTCGATTGTCGGCCCGTTGTCCATCCGTCACGCGACCCCGGTGGAGCCGAACCCCCCGGCCCCTCGTTGGCTCTCCGCGAATTCCTCGACCACACGCCACCCCACACGCGCCACCGGCGTCACCAGCAACTGCGCAATGCGATCTCCCGGCTGGATGGTAAACGCCTCGCTGCCGCGGTTCCAGCACGAAATCATCAATGGCCCCTGGTAATCGGCATCGATCAGGCCGGTCAAGTTGCCGAGCACCAGCCCGTGCTTGTGACCCAAACCCGAGCGGGGCAGGATCAGCGCGCACCAACCGGGATCGGCAATATGGATCGCAAGCCCGGTGGGAACCAGCGCACTGCCACCCGGCGCCAGCGTGACGGCCACCTCCGGCGCGGCCCGCAAATCCATCGCGGCGCTGCCGTCGGTGGCATAAGCGGGCAACGGGATGGAATCTCCGAGGCGCGCATCCAGCCGCTTCAGCTGCACCGCGACTGCAGTGCGTGGCGAAAGGTTCATGCCCGCCCCCGAGCACGAAAGTGCGCGGCGATGCGGGCAATCAGTGTCTTCGCCAGCACGCGCTTGGTGGCGCGCGGCAGGGCTTCGCTGCCGCCGGGCCAGATCAGCTCCAGCGCGTTGTCATCGACGCCGATGCCGATGTTCTCGTCGACGTGGTTGGCTGCCAGCATGTCGAGTTTCTTGCGCTCGAGCTTTTCGCGCGCATGTTCGGCTACATTGTCGGTTTCCGCGGCGAAGCCGACCACGAACGGACGCGGATCGTGCGCCGCGACTTCGGCCAGGATGTCCGGGTTCTCGACCAGTTCCAGCAGCGGAGCGCCGGACGGTCCTTTCTTGATCTTGCGCGCCGAATATTCCGCCACACGCCAGTCGGCAACCGCTGCGGTGGCGATGAATATGTCGGCACCGTCGATCGCCTGCATCACGGCGTCACGCATCTGCAACGCGCTGCGAACGTCCACCCGTCGTGCAACGCCGGCGGGCGTCGCCAGCGCCACCGGACCTGCAATCAATGTCACTTCTGCGCCCACTTCGGCGGCCGCTTCGGCAATCGCGAAACCCATCTTGCCGGTGCTGCGATTGCCGAGAAAGCGCACCGGGTCGATATCCTCGTAGGTCGGCCCGACATCGATCACCACCCGCACGCCGGCCAGTGCGGCCTCATGCGACATGCGTGCCGCCCGACGCCATCAGCGCCTGCACCAGCTGCTGCGGCTCCAGCATCCGGCCTGGCCCCGATTCGCCTTCGGCGAGCGGCCCGTCGGCGGGGCCGAGGATCGCCACGCCGCGCGCGCGCAGGGTGGCGACGTTGGATTGCGTTGCAGGATGCAACCACATCCGGTGGTTCATCGCCGGCGCCACCGTCAACGGCGCGGCTGTCGCCAGGCACAGCGTCGAAAGCAGATCATCGGCGAAACCATGCGCGAGTTTGGCCAGCGCGTCGGCCGAAGCCGGCGCAATCAGGATCGCGTCCGCCCAGCGCGCGAGCTCCAGATGTCCCATGCCCATCTCGGCTTCGGCATCCCACAGCCCATGCCGCACCGGCTGGCCGGACAGGGCCTGAAACGTCAACGCCGAAACGAAACGTTCGGCATTTTCAGTCAGCACCACACGCACCTCGGCGCCCGCATCGCGCAAACGACGCACCACTTCGCACGCCTTGTACGCGGCGATGCCTCCCGATACCCCGAGCAGAACGTGTCGCGGTTCGCCGGGGCGTTGTTGCCTGGCACTCATGTCGGCATCCGCTGACAGATAAATCCGCGATTAGCTTACCGGATTCACGTGCCCGTGCTGCTCGGCGTGCGCACCCCAGCAGGGGATGATCATTGCAGCCATAGAGGGACCGCGACAATGAGCATCCGCGATTGGCCTGAGGACGAACGCCCGCGTGAAAAACTGTTGTCGCGTGGCGCCGTTGCATTGACGCCGGCGGAACTGCTGGCGATCCTGCTGGGCAGCGGCGTGCGCGGGCGCAGCGCGCTGGACATGGGTCGTGATCTGCTGGCGCGCGCCGGTGGATTGAACGCCTTGCTCGCGGGCGGACTCGATGCCGCCCCGGGGCTCGGACCCGCCAAGCGCGCGCGCCTCATCGCCGCACTGGAACTCGCGCGGCGGGCCTTGCGCGAGGAACTCGGTGCGCGCACTGCACTGGTCAGTCCACGCGACAGCGGCGCGTTCCTGAAGGCGCAGCTCGCACACAAACCGTACGAAGTATTCGCCTGCCTGTTCCTCGACAACCGTCATCGGGTGCTGGCGTTCGAGGAACTGTTTCGCGGAACGCTGGACGGCGCATCCGTGCACCCGCGCGAGGTGGTGCGCGCGTCGCTCAAGCACAACGCCGCGGCGGTGATCCTGGCCCACAACCACCCCAGCGGCGTCGCCGAGCCTTCCGCCGCCGACCGCAACATCACCCGCCAGTTGCGCGACGCGCTGCAACTGGTGGGTGTGCGGGTGCTCGACCACCTGGTGATCGGCGCGGGCGAGCCAACCAGCATGGCCGCACGCGGATTGATCTGACGACATCACGAGATTATTCCCCGATCGCCACATCGACGTTCGATCCGGCGGGCAGGTCATCCGTGCGGACACCGGGTGATCGACGTGACCCTACCCGCCGACCACGGCCGCTTCGATCGCTGCCGGCCTGAAAAGCGGGGTTCGCCGATCCATGAAGGCCCTTTCCGCGCTTCGGCTTTCCAGCCGCCAGTTATGCACAATACGGGATCACAATCGCTTGGCGCACGCTTTTAGCGTGCTTTCCGCAAATTGTCATCGGGCTATTGAAAAATAAAGTATTTTTTGCCTGACTGGTTCCGAAACACGCATGGCACCGTGATGCCGCAAGCGCCACAAGCTTGAATATCCACCAAGTTATCCACAGCAGGATGTTTGGTCGTGGCAAGCCGCTACGTTACGATGAAATGTCGCCCTTGCAACCGCCACATCCGTGAAAGATACCCTCCATGAGCTGCTGATGCAGGCGCTGGACAGCCTGCATCGCGGAGCAATGCTCGATGCCCCAATTCCCGATTTCGTGATCGAGCGCACCCGTTCGCGCGAGCACGGTGACTTCGCCTGCAACGTGGCATTGTTGTGGGCCAAATCGACGGGGAAAAAGCCACGCGAGATTGCGCAAGCCATCGTCCCGGCGCTGCCGAAAAGCCAACTTGTCGAACGCGTCGAGATTGCAGGGCCGGGCTTCATCAATTTTTTCCTCACCGACGCTGCGTGGCACGAGGAAATCCGGCGCGTGCTGCACGAAGGCGAGCGCTACGGGCACAGCCGCGTCGGAGCGGATCGCACGCTGGGCATCGAATTCGTCTCGGCCAATCCAACCGGGCCCCTGCACGTCGGCCACGCACGCAACGCCGCGATCGGCGACACCCTGGCGCGTCTGTATTCAGCAACCGGCTGGAAGGTGTACCGCGAGTTCTACTACAACGATGCCGGCGCGCAGATCGCCAATCTTGCCCTGTCGGTGCAGGCGCGCATCAAGGGCATCGAGCCGGACGACCCGCGTTGGCCGGCAGACGGCTATCGCGGCGATTACATCCGCGACATCGCGAAGGATTATCTGGATGGCGCCACCATCAAGACCGGCGGCGATCTCGCAGCGACCTCGGATTACCTTGGCAGCCTGACCCCGGACACCGGCGATCGTGTCGTGGGCAACAAGGATCCGGACGATCTGGAAGCCATCCGCAATTTCGCGGTGGTCTGGCTGCGTCACGAGCAGGACGAGGATTTGCGCGCGTTCGGCGTCGCGTTCGATGTGTATTTCCTGGAATCTTCGCTGTACACCGACGGCGAGGTGCAGCGGGTGGTCGATCGTATCGCCGCGCAAGGCCATTCCTACGAAGCCGACGGCGCGCTGTGGCTGCGCTGCACCGATTTCGGCGACGACAAGGATCGCGTGATGCGAAAGTCGGACGGCAGCTACACGTATTTCGTGCCGGACATCGCATACCACCTTTCAAAGTGGGAGCGCGGCTACCTGTGTGCGATTACCGCACTCGGCGCCGACCATCACGGCTCGCTGGCACGCGTGCGCGCCGGATTGCAGGCGCTGGATATCGGGATACCGAAGAACTGGCCCGAATACGTGCTGTACCAGATGGTGACGGTGATGAAAGGCGGCGAGGAGGTGAAGATCTCCAAACGCGCCGGTTCATACGTCAGCCTGCGCGACCTGATCGAAATGGCCGGGCTGGACGCCACGCGTTACTTCCTGATCGCGCGCAAGAACGATTCGCAGCTGGTGTTCGACATCGATCTCGCACGTGCGCAGAGCAACGACAACCCGGTTTATTACATCCAGTATGCGCATGCGCGGGTGTGCTCGGTGCAGCGCCAGATGCACGAACGTTCGATCGTGTTCGACCAGCCCGGCGCGCTCAGGCATCTCGATCGGCTGCAAGGCGCGCAGGCACGCGACGTGATGATGGAAGTTTCGCGCTTCCCGGAAATCGTCGAGGCCGCGGCGGGCAACCACGAACCGCATCTGCTGGCACAATACCTGCGCGAGCTGGCCGGAGCGTTCCACGTGTGGTACAACGCCGAACAATTTCTGGTCGATGACGATGACCTGCGCAACGCGCGCGTGGCGTTGGCTTTCGCAGTTCGGCAGGTGCTCGCCAACGGACTCGGCATGCTGGGCGTCTCGGCACCCGAGTCGATGTGACGAGACGGCCCCCGGACGGACACACACGCGGTCTGCACGCGGATCGCAAGGGCACGCAATGAGGATTGGCAGTGGCAACTCGCAGCAATAGACAAGCGGTACGCAACGGCGCCCCGCGGATTCCGGGGTGGGGCCTGTTCCTGGCGGGCATCGTGGTCGGCGTGATCCTGTTCGCGATAGCCAGCAGACACCTGCCCAGCTTGCGCCGCAATGACCAGCCGCAGCCCAACCCCAATGCGGTCGCCGAGCAGGGCAGTGCATCCGGCATCGCAGCCAGCAGCGCGGCTGCCGGCAGCTCGCAATTCGACTTCTACAAGGTGCTTCCGGAAAAGGAAGTGGTGATCCCGAACGCGGAATTGTCCGCAATGGCCAAAGCCGAGCAACAGAAGGCCGCCGCTGCGAACAACACCGGCGCATCGGCGCCCGCCAGCGCGGCGGCGGCGGCGACGTCTCCTTCACCGCAAGGCGGCTACGTATTGCAGGTCGGCGCGTTCCCCGACGCCAGCGATGCGGACACGGTAAAGGCAAAGTTGGTTTTGCACGGCTTCACCGCCCACGTGCAATCGGTGACCCTCGACGGCAAGGTCTGGAACCGTGTCCGGCTCGGGCCGTTCGCATCGGCCACGCAACTGCAGGAAGTGCAGAAACAACTGACCGCCGCCGGCTTCAAGTCGATTCCGTTGAAGGAAAAATGATGCGGAAACCCGGGACTCGGGACTCGGGACTCGGGACTCGGCAAAGCGTAGCGAACATGCAGCGCTGTTCACCGCCCTTCGGAACGAAGGGCGGAGCGAAGCGAACGCGCGCGGGGGGATGCGACATGTCGCTAGAATGACAGGATGACCATCAAAACCCTCCTCGTCACCGGCGCGTCGGCCGGCTTTGGCGCCGCGATCGCGGCGAAGTTCGCGGAAAACGGCTGGCGCATGATCGCCTGTGCGCGTCGCACCGAACGCCTCGCGCAACTTGTCGAGCGCTTCGGCGAGGATCGCGTGTACGCCGCTGCCTTCGACATCCGCGATCAAGCCGCGATGCGCGATGTGCTTGACGCGTTGCCGGAAAATTTCCGCGACATCGACCTGTTGGTCAACAACGCCGGCCTCGCCCTCGGCACCGCCAAGGCCCAGGACAGTGACCTCGCGCAATGGCGACAGATGATCGACACCAACGTCACCGCGCTGGTGACGCTGACGCGCCTGCTACTGCCGAAGCTGGTCGAGCGCAGAGGCGCGGTCGTCAACATCAGCTCGATTTCCGGAACGTTCCCCTACACCGGCGGCAACGTGTACGGCGCCACCAAGGCGTTCGTCACCCAGTTCTCGCTGGAACTTCGCACCGACCTGCACGGCACCGGCGTGCGCGTGACCAATGTGGAACCCGGCATGGCCGAAACCGAATTCACGCTGGTGCGCACCGGCGGCAATCAGGCCGCGTCCGACAAGATGTACACGGGCGCGCATCCGATCACCGCGGATGACATCGCCGAGACCGTGTGGTGGGTTGCCAACCTGCCGCCGCACCTCAACGTCAACCGCATCGAAGTGATGCCGGTCAGCCAGTCTGTGGCGGGGTTGCAAGTCGCACGCGATCCGTAGGGTGGAACCCGCACATCGGTTTCCACCGCACGTAATGCTGAAGGCGGAAGCCGCTCGCGGGTTCCGCCCTCGGCGGTCCAGCAGCCACGCCAGCCGAACATGGTTAGAATCGTGCGGGTCCGCGTCCAATGAAGGCGTGCGTCATCCCGCACGAAGGGGTCCGGCGTGAATGAATTCTGGCAGCGCCTGAAGCAGCGCAAGCTGGTGCAATGGAGCATCGCTTACGTGGCATTCGCGTTCGCGGTGCTGCAGGGCCTCGACATCGTGGCCGCGCGTTTCGGCTGGCCTGACGTCATCGAGCGTTATTTCATCCTGGGGCTGGCGGTGGGTTTCTGCGTGGTGCTGGTGCTGGCGTGGTACCACGGCGAACGGGGCGCACAACGCGTCGGCAGCATGGAAATCATGATCCTGGCCGTGCTGCTGGCGATCGGCGGCGGCTTGATCTGGCGCTTCGGTGCGGCCGCGAAGACGCCAGGTCTCGCGGCCTCGAATCGTGTCGCCACCGTCCGGGCGCCGGCGTCCGCGACGTCCGTTCCGCAACCGGCCGCCGCAACCGCCATCCCCCGCGTGGCCACACAACCCATTCCCGCCAAGTCCATCGCGGTATTGCCGTTCGAGAACCTCTCCACCGACAAGGGCAACGCGTATTTCGCCGACGGCATCCAGGACCTGATCCTGACCAAGCTGGCCGACATCGGCGATTTGAAAGTCATCTCGCGCACCTCGACACTGCAATACGGCAGCCACCCGGAAAACATCAAGACCGTTGGCCAGCAGCTGGGCGTCGCGACGATCCTGGAAGGCTCGGTGCAGAAGGCCGGCAACCAGGTGTTGATCAACGTGCAGTTGATCGATGCGAAAAACGACAGCCACATCTGGGCGCAGAGTTACACCCGCACGCTCACCAACGTGTTCGGCGTCGAGGGCGAGGTGGCGGAAAAGATCGCCGGCGCGCTGAAGACCCGGCTTTCGCCCGCCGAAACCGCGCGCCTCGCCACCAACATGAGCGCCAATCCGGCCGCCAACGATGCATTCCTGCGCGCCGAGTACCAGGCCAACCAGGCCATGATCAATTACGACACCGCGAGCATGAAGGCCGCGCTGCCGCTCTACAGGCAGGCCATCGCGCAGGCTCCCGGCTTCGCGCTGGCGTACGCGCGGCTGTCCTATGACGAAAGCCAGCTGGCCTGGTTCGGCGGCGGCGGCATGGACGTCAAGCAACTGGTCGCCGACGCGCGCAGCGACGCCGGGCAGGCGCTGAAGCTGGCGCCGAACCTGCCCGCGGCGCACCTTGCCGTAGGTTACGACGATTACTGGGGTCGGGGCGACTATGCCGCGGCGCTCGCGGCCTTTGCCGCAGCGCTCAAGTTGCGACCCAACGATGCGGATGCACTGGGAGCGCAAGGCTACGTCGAGCGCCGCCAGGGCCGCTTCGATGCGGCGATCGCGTCATTGCAGAAAGCCATCGCGCTTGATCCGCGCAATTCCGCGCTGGCCTACGAACTGGGCGTGACCCAAATGGTCCGCCGTTATCCCGACGCCGAACGCTCATTCCAGCGAGCGCTGGCGCTGGACCCGCACAACCTCAACGCACAACAATTTCTTTCCAGCGCCATCCTGTACGCCACGGGCGACATTCCGCGCGCGCTGGCCACGGCGCCGGGCGATTATCCAAGAATGGAACTTTACCGGGTGAGCCTGCTGACCTATCAGCGGCGATACCGTGAAGCACTGGCCCTGCTCAACGCCGTGCCTGATACGCCCGACAACTTTCAGCCAGGCCTCAACGTCTCCAAGGCCCTGCAACAGGCCGAGCTGTATCGGTTGATGGGTGACATGGTCAAGGCGCGACCGCTGTACACACAGGCGCTCTCGCAGGTCCACGCGCAGCTCGCGCAACAGCACGGGATCAACCTCGCGTTCGTATGGAGCAACATCGCCAGCGCACAGCTGGGTCTCGGCCACACCGCGCAGGCAATGGATGCGATCGCCAAGGCACAGGCCATCGTCGATCAAAACCATGACTACACGTACGGCTTGGAACTCACGGAACTTAACGCGTCGCTTTGCGCCGAAGCCCGTCGTCCCGACCTCGCGGTGCCGCTGTTGGCCAAGGCCTTCGCCAAGCCCGGCATCGGGTGGACGTATTCACCCGTGATGCTGTGGCTCGATCCGTCATGGGATCCGATCCGTCACGACCCGGGCTTCCTGGCGCTGCTGAAAAAATACGCCGACCACAAGCCCGCCGTGATTCCCGCGGTGCCCGCGTCGTAATCCCGTCGCGGCCGTGGGCCGCTCCTACAATCAATCGATACCTTGTAGGAGCGGGCCATGCCCGCGACCGTCATGCCCCATCAGGTACCCCACGGCGCCGAGCGCCTCCCGCCGGGTCACCACGCGCTGCGGAAAGGGCGGGTCTCTGTGCCCGATCACGTGTACCTCGTCACGACCGTCACACGAGAACGCAAACCGTATTTCAGGGATTTCGCCGTAGGCTGCGCGGCGGCGCGTTGTTTCGATCAAACCCGCACCTTGGGCGATGCCTGCATGTTGGCTTGGGTCCTGATGCCAGACCACGTGCATTGGATGATCCGGTTGGGTCGTGCCGACACGCTGGAGGCCGTGGTCAACCGCTTGAAATCAGCCAGCGCGCGTGCCGCCAACCGCACGCTGCGCCGCGACGGTTCGCTGTGGGCGCGAGCGTTTCACGATCACGCTTTGCGCGCGGAAGAGGATTTACGGCGCAGCGCGCGTTATGTCATTGCCAATCCCGTACGGGCCAGGCTGGTGGAGCGGGTCGGGGATTACCCGTTCTGGAATGCGGCTTGGGTGTGAACGAAGATCGCGGCCCTGAGCCGCGCCTGCATCGACCTCACGCCTCTCGCAAATAGGTGTACCCCGTCAGGCCCGCTTCCAGCGCGCGTTCGATGGACTTCGCGCCATCACCTTGCAGATTGGCTGCCGCGATCCGTTTGCGATAGATCGCGCGCAAGTCGTCGGGCTTGTAGCCGACGTAGTCGAGCAGCATGTCGGCGGAATCGCCGCGGCGCGCGCCGTCCAGCGTGAAGCCGTCGCCGTCGATGCGCACGTTCACCGCGTCGGTGTCGCCAAAAAGATTGTGGATGTCGCCGAGTGTTTCCTGATACGCGCCCACGAGGAAAATGCCGAGTCGATACGGTTCGCCCGCGCGCAATTCGTGCAGCGGCAGGCTGACATCAAGGTCGCCCGATTCCACGTACACGTCCACGCGCCCATCGGAATCGCAGGTGAGGTCGGCCAGCGTGCCGCGCTGCGTTGGTCTTTCGTCGAGGCGCGTCAGCGGCATGATCGGGAAGATCTGGTTGATCGCCCACACGTCGGGGATCGATTCGAACACCGAGAAATTGCAGAAGTATTTGTCGACCAGTTTCACGTCGAGCGCGTCGATGATTTCGCGATGCGAACGCTCGTCGGGTTTCAGGTGCTTGCGCACGCCCCGCGCGATCGCGTGGAACAGCGCGTCGAGTTTCGCGCGTTGTGCAAGATCGAGCACACCCTGCGCGTACAGAAGCTGGCCTTCGTTCAAATACTGCTGTGCGTCCTGCCACACCTCGCGCACGGGACGCTTGCCAAGCGCCGCCAGCGTGTCGCGCAGTGAACGCAGCACCGGCGATTCGTTTCCGTCTTCGGGCGGTACCACGCCGTCGAGCGCGGCTTCCACTTCGCTGACGTTGACCACCAGCACTGCGTGGTGCGCGGTCATCGCGCGGCCGGATTCGGTGAGCACGCGCGGCGGATCGAGCTTCCATTCCGCGCACGCGGCCGCGAGCGGCGCGATCACCGCGTTCGCGTACTGGTCAAGGTCGTAGTTGATCGAACATTCGCCGCGCGAACGCGTGCCTTCGTAGTCGATGCCGAGGCCGCCGCCGACATCCACGTGGTCGAGTGGCAAGCCGGCCGCGCGCAGTTCGGCGAAGTGGCGCACCGCCTCGCGCATGCCGGCAGCGATGTCGCGCAGGTTGGAAATCTGCGAGCCCATGTGGAAATGCAGCAGGCGCATCGTGTGCGTCAGGTTCGTTTCGCTCAGTCGCTCGACCAGCGCCAGCAGTTGAGCTGGCGTCAGCCCGAACTTGCTCTTGTCGCCCCCGGTGTTCTGCCACTTGCCGGCGCCGATGGACGCCAGCCGCACGCGTACCCCCAGCTTCGGTTCAACACCGAGTGCCTTTGATTCGGCGATCACGTGCTCGAGTTCGGATGGCTTTTCGATCACGATCACCACGTCCAGCCCGAGCTTGCGCCCGATCAGCGCGATGCGGATGTAGTCGGCGTCCTTGTAACCGTTGCAGACCACCAGCGAGCCCGGTTGTGCGAGCCCCAGTACCGCCAGCAACTCCGGCTTGGAGCCGGCCTCCAGCCCGAAGCCGGTGCCTGCCGCACGCGGCGACTGCGGCCCTTGCGCGAGCGTGGCCGCGACCGCGCGCTGCTGGTTGACCTTGATCGGATACAGCGCGGTGTAGCCGCCGGTGTAAGCATGCGCGTGCATCGCGTCGGCGAAAGCGGCGCGCAGGCGTGCACGGCGATCCAGCAGGATGTCGGGGAAACGCAACAGCAAGGGCAGCCGCAAGCCTGCTTCTTTTGCGCGCGCAAGTGCATCATCCAACACGATCGCCGGCCCGTCCGCGCCGCGCGGACGCATCGCGGCGCGACCATCTTCGCCGATATCGACGTAGCCATCGCTCCAGTGCGCAACGGAATACGTTGCGCGGGCGTTGTCGAGGGTCCAGTTGGTCATCGCGGCTCCAGGCGTTGGATAATCACCGTTCGTCCTGAGCGCAGGCCCCGTCCTAGATGGGGCCTGCGCCCGTTACGCCCGGCGCGAACGGTGTTGAAGGATTCCGCGAATTGTAGCGCCGTGCCTTGGCATGGCCGTTACAATCGTGGGCCTGCACTTCGGGGCTTCAACATGTCGTCGTCCGACTGGTTCACCGAGCAGCACGAGGCTTCCGGTTCGTCGATCGGCTACCGCATCGACGAAAAGCTGGCCGACGAGCAAACCCCGTTCCAGCACATCGAGGTGTACCGCACCAGCGACTGGGGCAACCTGATGGTGATCGACGGTTGCACCATGCTGACCACGCGCGACAACTTTCTCTATCATGAAATGATGACCCACCCGGCGCTGTACACGCACGCCGCACCACGCGGGGTGGTGATCATCGGCGGCGGCGACTGCGGCACGCTGCGCGAGGTGTTGCGCCACCCCGAAGTCGAACACGTCACCCAGATCGACATCGACGAGCGGGTCACGCGCCTGGCGGAAAAGTATTTCCCGGAGCTGTGCGAATCCAACACCGACCCGCGCGCCAAATTGCTGTTCAACGACGGCATCAAGTACATGGCTGATGCCGCGCCCGAGTCACTCGACGTGGTGATCGTCGATTCCACCGATCCGGTGGGGCCGGCCGAAGGCCTGTTCAACGCGAAGTTCTACGCGAGCTGTTTTCGCGCGTTGCGCGCGGGCGGCATTCTGGTACAGCAGTCGGAGTCGCCGTTGGTGCTGCTGGACCTGATCCAGACCATGCACCAGGCCATGCGTGAAGCAGGCTTTTCCGCAACACGCACGCTGCCGTTCCCGCAGCCGTGTTACCCGAGCGGCTGGTGGTCCTGCACGCTGGCGCGCAAGAACGGGACACTGGGCGCGTTCCGGGAACAAGACGCGACCGACAAGCCGTTCGCGACGCGCTACTACAACGCTGCCATCCACCGCGCCGCGCTGGCGCAACCGGAATTCATGCGCGCGGCGTTGAACTTCTGATGAAACCGAGCCCGCACGGCCCGGAGAGTTTGTGGTGAAGCGGCTTTGCCTGATCGTCCTGTTGCTGGTGGCATCGCCTGTTGCGTGGACAGGAGCGCCGCCCGCCTCCACGGCCCGCGCGGATTCGTCGGAACGCCCGATACGGACGGCCGGCTCGCACGTCGCACCCGGCGTGGATGCCGACCCGGCCTGGCTGAACAAAATCGTGCACGGCCTCGCGGCGCGGGGCGATGCCGACTCGCTGCTGACGGCGGCGCTGCTGACCTACTCACCGTCGCAACGCGCGCAATACGCGCAGGCCGCTGCGCTGGTTGCATCGAAGGATGCGGGCCTGGCATGGCTGCACTGGCAGTTCTGCGATCAGGCCGCGCATTGCGACACCGCGGCGGCGTTGGCGTGGTGGCAGGCGCTGGAGCCCGGCAATGCCGCGGCATGGCTGCCGAATGCGGCAGCGGCTGAACGTGCAAACGATGCGCATGCGCTCGATGCTGCGCTGCGGCGGATGGCCCATGCAACATATTTCGACACTGACGCTTTCCACCTCGCGCAACGTGCCTTGCAGGTGCGTGAAAATGCGCCCTTGCCACCGAAGCTGCCCCCGCAGCATCGCGACGATTACCTGGTGGATTTCTTCGAGCGCAGTATCCGGACCATGCAACAGCAAGGTCCGTTCATGCGGGATATGGAGGCTCTCGGTCATGCTTGCCGTATCGCCGCCATGCCGGCCACACGAGCGCAGGCGTGCGCCCGGATCGGTACTTCGATGGCGCGCAGCGGAGCGTTGATCGCGATGATGGCCGGCAACTCGATGGTCATGCACAACAGCAATGATGCAACCACCCGCAGTGCGGCGAATCGCCGTTTGTACACGCTGGTCTGGCGGGTAACGCATTGGCCGGAGCTGGCCCGCGACTCTTATGACGACCGCACGTTGGCGCGCGTCTGGTTGGATGCGCTGCGCACCCGGCGCCACGAGGACGCCACGTTGACCGCGTTGCTGCATTATCGGCATATTCCCGACCAACCTCCTCCCGGTTGGCAGCCACCCCGCAGCCGGTAAGCGTTCATCGCCGCACGTCCGTTCCACCCGAACTTCGACCGATGCAGATCATGCGCCACGCCTTTTCCGTTGCCGTACTTGCCACGATGCTGATCGCCGAGACCGCCTTCGCGGCGCCGCCCCGGCATGCCTCGAAGCAAAATGCCACCGCACCGCCAGCCGCCGCCAGCACCACGCGGGAGCCCCCGGCTTCAGCCGTCGCGCCTGCCGATCAAAAAAGGATCCAGGCGATCCGCCAATACCAGCATGATCTGGTGAGCGTGGTGGCACTGCGATCCGATCCGGCATACCTGCTGGGCGCCGCGATCCTTGCCCGGCCATTCAAGCACCAGACCCGGGGGCTCGATTTCGACGCACTGAGCCAACGTGCCGCGGCTGCGCCGGATGCCGGTCCCGCGGCCGAGTGGGCGCGCCTCGGCATCTGCAAGAGCGAGGCCGAATGCCCGAATGCCGACGCCTTCGCGTACCTCGAGAAAAACGCCGCCGACAATGCTGCGGTGTGGATCGTGGCGCTGGATGTCGCGGCGCGGGACAAGAATGCCGAGGCCGAACGCGCCGCGCTGAAAAGGGCCGCCGGCGCGCAAATGTACGATGACTACTTCGGCAAGGCACTGGCCGGCGTTGCCAAGACCATCACGGTATTGCCGCCACGGGCGGATACCATCCAGAACGCGCACGACGGCCAGCCCGACAATCCCGAGGGCGTGCGCGTGCTGGTTGCCGTCATGGGCACCCAGGCTCACATCCGTCCAACCTTCGGACCGGTGGAAGATCTGTGCAGCAAGAACGCTTCCGACAAGCGCGACGACATCAAGTCCCAATGTCTGGATCTCGCGCACACGCTGCAGTGGGGTTCGAGCCCGACCGCGCGCGCGATGGGGCTGCGCATCCAGAGTGTTCTGGACCCGGACGACAAGGCGCAGAACGATCAGGCCAGCCGCGATCTGGCATGGCAGGTGCACCAATACTCCGACTTGCTGCAACACGCACTCACCGATCCTTCGCTCGCTTCCGCGTGGCTCGCGCTGGCGCGCAACGGTGGTACGGAACTCAGCTTGATCCTTGCAAGCCTGCGCGCCAACCACATTCCGCTGGACGCACCCGACGCCAATGCGCCCACCAGCGCCGATTCCAGCGGCCAGTGAGACCCTTCAACCGTGCATGAACTGTTGCTGTTGCGCCACGCCGAAGCCATGGCGGCCGGGCCGGACCGCCGCGACATCGAGCGCCCCTTGAGCTTGCGCGGCGAGCGCCAAGCGCACTCCGCGGGCGAGTGGCTTGCACAACAGAACGCCTCGCCGGACGCCGTGCTGTGCTCGCCGGCACGCCGCGCCCAGATGACCGCCGAGAGCGTTGCGAAATCCCTGCAACTGCCGACCACGCAGTTCCTGCCCCCGATCTACCAGGCCACGCCGGGTGAACTGCTGACGCTGATCGAAAGCCATGCGGACGGGGCGCGCCAGGTGCTGCTGGTCGGCCACAACCCCGGCCTCGAACAATTGCTGGCGCTGCTGACCGAAGGCCGTTCGGCCGACGCGCGCGGCATGTCGCCCGCCACCGTCGCGTGGATCGAGTTGCCCGACGATGTACCCGAGCCCGGGCGCGGCCGTTTGCACGCGTTGTGGTCGCCATGAAGGCTGCGCTGGCATTGGTGTGGTGTTGCCTGCCGGGACTCGCGGCCGCAGCGGCGACGCCCGTCCCGCAAAACTGGACGATCGACCCCGCGCAATCGCAGGTGCAATTCAGCGTGCGCAAGTTCTGGGTGGTGCATGTGCGCGGCACGTTCCCCGGGCTGCGCGGTTCGCTTCGCGAGATCGATGCGCGGATCGGCGCCAGCATGGGCAAGGTCGATGCAACCCTCGATGTCACCAAATTGCGCATGGACAGTGCGCGCGACCGCAGGTACGCGCTCGGCACGAGTTTCTTCGACGCCGCGCGATACCCGGCCATCCATTTCGATTCCGACCCGTTCCCGCTCGGCAAGCTGGCGACCGGCGGCACGTTGCGTGGAAGCTTGAGCCTGCATGGCGAACGCCATCCGGTGACGTTGGCCTTGCTGCCATCCGACTGCCCACGTCAACCGCTCGAATGCGCGATCCACGTGCAAGGTTCGATTTCCCGTTCGTCGTTCGGCATGCGCGGCTGGAGGGGCGTGTTGTCGAACAAGGTCATGCTGGACCTGCGGATTGTCGTGCGTTCGTCCATGAACGCGGCATCATCGGCTCGTCAGCCGGATTCGGGCCAGCCCGGCCGTTGAGGATCAGAACGGCCTGAACCACCGTCCACGGCCAGGAGCTCCGGCCCTGATCCTCACGATCGCCACGTATCATGCGTGCAATGTCAGGGAATCATCGTGCCAAGTCCGGTTGGCTGGTGTGCATGCTCGTGCTGGTGCTGGCCGGCTGCGCGCCACTTTCGCCCAAGCGCATCGAACGCGCCGATCGCATCGTGGCGATGTCGGCGTACAGCCGGATCGATTGCCCGCAACCCGATCACTGCGCCGCGTCGTCGCCCTTCATGGCTCAGGCCGATGCCGCGATCGCGGCGTCCACGCCCGGCCACCCGCACAACACCGTCACCCTGCTGAACATCGGCCAGAACGCGCTGGCGGCGCGCATCAACCTGATCCGGGCGGCACGACGATCCATCGACATCCAGACCTACATCTGGTCGGACGACGATGCCGGCATGTTGGTGCTGGATGCATTGGTGAAGGCCGCGCGGCGCGGCGTGGTGGTGCGCATCCTCGCAGACCAGTTGGGTTCGTTGAATGACCCGAAGCTGCTCGCGCGTCTTGCACGCGCCAGCGACAACCTGCACATCAAGTTGTACAACCCGACTTTCGACAGCGCGCACAGCAACTTCGTGGAATACACGGCCAGCGTGCTGTGCTGCTTCAACAAGTTCAACCAGCGCATGCACAACAAGCTGTTCCTGGTGGACGGCAAGGTGGGGATCGTCGGAGGTCGCAACTACGCGGATGAATATTACGACTGGGATCCGCAACTGGATTTCCTGGATCGGGACTTGATCGTGGCCGGACCGGCCGGACGCCAGATGCAAAGGAGTTTCGGGATCTTCTGGCACAACAATCGTTCGGTACCGCTCACGCACCTGAAAGACGTCAACGCCGACATCCTGAAGCATCCGTTCGACGTCCAACCCTGGACCGAGCCGCGCTTTTCCGATCCACAGCGCGTCGCCAAGCTGCGCGCCGAGGCCGAGGACCCCTCGTTCCTGCAATCACGGCTGCTCGACCACAGTCTCGACGTCGGGCTGGTCGACTACTTCTACGACCTGCCGTCCAAGGACGAGGCCGTGCACGGACCGGATTCCCGCGAGCTGACGCGCGACCTGATGGCGATGCTTTCCGGCGCGCAACACCAGATCGTGCTGCAAACGCCGTACCTCGTGCTGACGCACAAGGCTGGCAAGATCTTCAAGGCGTTGCAGAAGAAAAGGCCGCGCGTGGACGTGCTCGTATCCACCAATTCGCTGGCCTCCACCGACGCGACGCCGGTGTATGCGTTGTCGTACAAGCATCACAAGAAGTACCTGGTGGATTACGGCTTCCACATCCACGAGCTGATGCCGCACCCTGCCGACGCCGCCGCGATGCTGGGTGACTACTACCGCCTTTCCGGCATCGGCTCGGAAGCGTCTTCACGACACCATGGCGGCCGCGCGCCGATCGAAGCCGGGCATCCGGGGCCGCGCATCAGCCTGCATGCCAAGTCCCTGGTGGTGGACGGCCGGATCGGGATGGTCGGCTCGCACAACTTCGATCCGCGTTCGGCACACCTCAACACCGAGGACGGCGTGATCATCGACGACCGTGCGTTCGCGGACCAGTTGCGTGCGTCGATTCTGCGCGACGCGGGTCCACGCAACGCCTGGCTGGTTGCGCCACGCCGTCCCACCCCGATCATCGGCGACGTCAGCCAAGTCCTCGGGGAGATTTCACGGCACCTGCCGATCTTCGACATCTGGCCGTGGGCCTACGCGACCGATTACCAGTTGAACCCCGGTTGCAAACCGGTTCCCGCCACCGATCCGGATTTTCTGAAGTGCTGGAAAGCGGTCGGCGACTTCCCCGAAGTCAACCTGTCGCTCACCGCCATCATTGCCCGTTTCATCGTCGCGTTCGGCGCCGGCATCCAGGGGATTCTGTGAGGCGTTTGTGTGCGATCATCCGTGATCGCCGCGTCGCCGGTGTTTCGTGTGGCGTGGGCATGCTTGGCCGCGGGAGGCCAGAGCGGCCATCCATGGGCTGACTTTCCACAAAAGCCGGCTTTTGGTCGCTCCAGGATTATTGACGCGACGAGAGGCTGTCGCTACGCTGGCGAACTCAACCCATAACCCCAGGTTTGCCGCCATGCCCATGGACATCAACATCCAGCTGAGCGATGACGATCTGCAATTTTTCGTCAAGGGCATGCACGACATCGAGGGCAGCATCAAGGATCGCGACCCCGACCAGATCGTCGCGTCGGCCCAGAAGCTGCTGGGCGATTCCGCGCATACCCGCGTACCGCCGTTCATCGCCGACCGGCTGGGCAGTGTCGAATCCCTGATCTCGATGGCCCGTGACGTGGGCTTCAACCTGCCCGACGCCGATCGTCAGCGGGTACTGGCCGCTCTGGCGTATCTGGCCGATCCCAACGACGCGATCCGCGACGATGTGCCGGTACTGGGCTTCCTCGACGACGCCATCATGATCGAGCTGTGCCGCCAGGACCTGCGCTACGAGATCGAGGCCTACGACGACTTTTGCGCCTGGCGCGCGGACGAGGCCCGCGCGCGTGGCATCGACACCGAGCAACTCATGGTGCAGCGCGCCGACTGGACCGACGCGCGGGCCGCCGAAGTGATCGCACGGATGCATCGCCGCCGCCGTGATTCCTATTCCAGCGGCGTGTGGAAACCGACGCTGTTCAAGGTAAGTTGATCAGCGTTCCAGGATCGCCACCACACCCATCCCTCCCGCCGTGCAGATCGAGATCAGGCCGCGCCCCGAGCCTTTCTGCGCCAGCATTTTCGCCAGCGTCGCCACGATGCGCGCGCCGGTCGCGGCGAACGGATGGCCGGTTGCAAGGCTGGATCCGTTGACGTTGATCCTGGCCGGGTCGATCGCGCCCAGCGGCGCATCCAGCCCGAGCCGGTCCCTGCAGTAATCCGCCGATTCCCACGCCCGCAGTTGGCATAACACCTGGGCGGCAAAAGCTTCGTGGATTTCGTAGAAGTCGAAGTCCTGCAGCGCCAAGCCCGCACGCTGCAGCATGCGCGGCACCGCGATGGTCGGGGCCATCAAGAGGCCTTCGCCGTGCACGTAATCGACGCCCGCCACTTCCGCGAACGTGAGACATGCCTGCACAGGCAACTTGCGCGCAGCGGCCCAATCCTCGCTGGCCAGCAGCACCGCGGCGGCACCATCCGAGAGCGCCGAGGAATTGCCGGCGGTCAGCGTGCCCTTGCCGGAACTGCGATCGAACGCCGGCTTCAATGCCGCAAGTTTCTCAAGCGTGGTGCCGGGGCGCAGCAGGTTGTCGCGGCTGACGCCGCGGAACGGCATGACCAGATCGTCGAAGAAGCCGGCGTCGTACGCTGCCGCGAGTTTGCGGTGGCTGCCCAACGCCCATTGGTCCTGCTGGGCGCGGCCGATCTTCCATTCGCGCGCCATCTTCTCGCAGTGCTGACCCATCGACAGGCCGGTGCGCGGCTCGACCACGCCCGGCACCAGCGGTTTCAGTTCAAGCAATCGGAAACCGCTCGTGGCGGCTCGCAGTTTCGCGCCGAAGGTCCTCGCACGGTTCAGGTTCAGCAGCCGCTGCTGGAGCCGGTTCGAATAGGTGAGCGGCACCTGGCTGGTGGTATCGGACCCGCCGCCGACGCCTGCCTCGATCTGGCCGGTGGCGATCTTCTGGGCGATCAGGATCGCGTTGTCGAGCGAAGTGCCGCAGGCGCGCGCGGTGGTGAACCCGGGCGTGGTCATGGCCAGGCCGGAAGACTGCAACGCTTCGCGCGCGAGGTTCCAGTCAGCCGGATGTTTCATCACCGAGCCGAACGCGACTTCACCCAACTCCATGCCGTGCAGCCCGAATTTCTCGACCAGCGCGCCCAGCACTTCCACCGACATCCCGAAATTGCCGAGGTCGGCGTAGGCGGTGTCACGCTTGCAGAACGGAATGCGCACGCCACCCAGCACGGCGACGCGGCGGGTTTGCGGGATCATGACGAAGGTTCCTCAAGACAATGATCGAATTGTAGGAGCGCCGGCGCGAAGCGCCTGTTGCCCTTTTGCGCGCGACCGATTTCCCCTCTGCCACCGGGAAAGCCGCCGTCCATGGCGCAAGAGCTCCGTGGTGGCGCGCAGCGCCGGGTGAGGGTTGGGCAACGCGTGGTATCGATGCGAAACGCCAGTTCGTAACCCCCAATCCCTCTGCCAATGGGAGAGCGGAGCAAAGGCTGTCCTACCTGAATTCGACAAACCCGCGCCGCAACATCCTGTAGGGCTCTTCTTCCATCCCGAGCGACCGATAAGTCTGTTGTGCGCGCGCATTCTCGCGTTCGACATACAGCCGCAGCCCGACCGCCCCGGCCGCGCGCGCACGGCGCTCCACCTCGGCGTACAGCGCACGGAATACGCCGCCGCGGCGTGCTTCCGGCATCACGTACACGCTCTGGAACCACCACCAGTCGCCGTTGCGCCAGTCGCTCCATTCACGCGTGACCAGCAGGCAACCGGCCGGCTTGCCGTCACGTTCGGCCACCAGGTAAAAACCACAACGCGGATCATCGAACACCGCGCGCGTGCCGCGCGTCAGCACCTCTTGGTCGAGGGTCTTGCGTTCGGTTTCGCGCGCCATCGCCACATTGCAATCGACCAGGAACGGGACATCGGCAACGATGGCGGGGCGAATCGTGATGGACATGTTGGTTCAGGACCTGGATTCGAACTCGGACTCGCGAAAGCCTAACAAACTTCGTCATTCCGGGGTTGTGTTGCGCGCTGCACGCGCGGGGCAAAATCCAACTGCAAATGCGAACGCCGCAGGCAGCCCGTAGGGCGAGCGCCAAGGATGGCGCGAGTCAACCCACTTTTGAAGGCCCACGAGGCAGTGAAGAGATTCGTCGCATCCTGCAGCTCGCCCGGGGTGACGAAGCTATTTTTTCGGGCTCCGAGTCCCGAGTCCCGAGTCCCGGCTTTTGCGCGAACTCCCCAGCTTGCGGGTCAGCGTGTTGCGCCCGAGGCCCAGTGCCTTCGCGGCGTTCTGCCGGCGGCCGTCGCAGGCAGACAGCGCCGCATCCAGCAGTACGCGATCGAAACGGGCGCGCGCGTGCGCGTGCAAATTCCGTGCGCCTGCGGCAAGTTCCGCGCTGGCCCAGCTCCGCAACGGCGATTCCCAGGCCAAGGCGGCGCCGGCTGACGCAGTGGTGGCGCCGCGCTTGCCCAGGTCTTCCAGATCATCGCGCCGGATCATGCTGCCCGGCGCAATCACGGCCAGTCGCCGACACAGGTTTCCAAGTTGCCGTACATTGCCGGGAAAATCCATTTTCGTGAGCGCCTGGGTCGCGGATTGCGTGAGATGCTTTTCCGGCAGTTTCAATTCCCGTGCGGCGTCTGCCATGAACTGCCGCGCCAGCAGCGGAATATCCGCCCGTCGTTCGCGCAATGCGGGCAGGTGGATGCGCACCACGTCCAGCCGGTGCATCAGGTCTGCGCGAAACTCCCCGCGTGCGACCCTGGCATCCAGATCCTGGTGCG
Source organism: Rhodanobacteraceae bacterium (assembly GCA_036279455.1). Lineage (GTDB taxonomy): Bacteria > Pseudomonadota > Gammaproteobacteria > Xanthomonadales > Rhodanobacteraceae > 66-474. Next base: position 22,566 of record DASUJD010000031.1, read on the forward strand.
TAGCCGCCAGAATGCGTACGTCGCTGCGAATGAGTTCGCGGCCACCGACGCGATAGAACTCGCCACCCGCCAGCACCCGCAGCAGGCGGGTTTGCAGAGCCAGCGGCATGTCACCGATTTCATCGAGGAACAGCGTGCCGCCCTCGGCCTGCTCGAAGCATCCTGCGGCGCGTCGCTGCGCGCCGGTAAACGCGCCTGCTTCATGGCCGAACAGCTCCGACTCCAGCAATTCCCCCGGGATCGCCGCGGTATTGAGCGCGACAAACGGCCGCACACTTCGCGCGCTTTCCTCGTGCAGCGCACGCGCGACCAACTCCTTGCCGGTGCCGGTTTCGCCGGTAATCAATACATTCAAATTGCTCGCGGCGACCCGCCCGATCAGCCGGAACACCTCGCGCATCGGTGCGCTTTCGCCGAGCAGCGCGTGCCGTGGCGCGGCCTGCCGCGGTGCGGCATCCGGTTGTGCCGACGCGCTCAGGGTGCGTTGCACCGCAGCCCGAGCCTGCGCAAGATCGAACGGCTTGGGCAGGTAATCGGCCGCACCTTCGCGGTATGCCGCCGCGGTGGTTGCGACGTCGGTGAACGCGCTCATCACGATCACGGGCAACGCGGGGTGCGCGGTCTTGACTTGGCGCAACAACGCAAGCCCGTCAGTTTCCGGCAAACGCACGTCGCAGATCAGGAGTTCCGGCACGGCTTCGCGCAGCGCGCGCCGCACGGCTTCGGCATCGGCAAATTCAATGACGCGGTGGCCCACGTCGCGCAATGCCGTCGCCAGCACGAAGCGTACCGCGCGGTCGTCGTCGACGACGTAAATTTCGCTCATTCGCGTTCTCCTGCGCGTTGGTGTCGCGGCAGCAACAGCACGAAACACGATCCGGCTTCGCAGCGTCGCCAGGTCAATTCGCCGGCGTGCTCGCGCGCGATTTCGCGTGCAAGGGCGAGGCCCAGGCCGGCACCATCCGGGCGGCCGGACACCATCGGTTCGAACAGACTGTATGCGACCGCATCCGGCACACCGTCGCCGTCGTCCTCGATCTCGATGCGCAAGGCTGCAACCCTTTGGCCACGCGCATCGCGCCATCCGGCTTCGGCCCTGCTGCGCAACACGATGCGCGCGGCATGGGCTTGCACGGCATTGCGTGCGAGATTCAGCAGTGCCTGCAACAGACGATCGGGATCGCCATGCCACGCGGGCAGGCTGGGGTCGTAATCGCGCACTATCGCGACGTCGCTGCGTTCGGCTGCCAGCAATTCCGCGACGCGCTCCAGCATCGCGTGCACGTTGACCGGGCGGATAGCCAGCGCGTTGCGCGCGCCCAGCAGCCGCTCGGCCAGCGCGGCCAGTCGTGCCGATTCGTCGCGGATCAGCTGCGCGAGTTCGCGCTGCCGGGAGTCACCAGCGCCTTGCTCCAGCAGCTGAGCGGCGCCGGAGATCGCGGCCAATGGGTTGCGGACTTCATGCGCGAAGCCGCGCAGCGATTCCGAAACCCGCGTGCTGCCGGCGACCGGCGCTGTCGCGTGTGCTTCGACGAGGATGCTTCCCGCCACGGGCGAGAAGGTGAAGTCCAGCGTGGCCTCGCGCCCCGGCTCCGGACAGACTGTCGCATTGCGACACGCCAGCGTGGCGCCTGAGGCATGGGCTTGCAGCGCGGCGGCATGCAGGCGCACGCCGTCCGGCTTCAGCGCCACGAGGGTTTGCCCGGACAGCCGTGAAGCCGCAAAACCGGTGTGTTCGCCGAAGGCTGGGTTGGCGTACACCACGATCAAGCGCGCATCCAGCCGCGCCACACCCGTCGCGAGTTCGTCGATCGCCGAGCCGTCTTCCTTGGTGCAAAGCATTGCACCAATCTAGTGCAAATCGAGGTTCCGGGCAATCAGCGCGCGACGCGAAACGTCAGATTGAATCGTCGCGCACCGGTCAACGGATGCTCGCCTTCCCTGATCGGCAGTACGCCATGATGGCGCATCCGTGCGGGGCCGCCCCACACCACCCCATCGCCATGCACCAATGGCACGCGTCGCTGCGGATCCTTGCGTGCGAGCCCGCCAAACAGGAAGGTCGCCGGCAAGCCCAGCGATACCGACACGATCGGCGCGCGACGATCGCGTTCATCATGGTCCTGGTGCAACGTGAGCCGCGTGCCGATTTCGTAGCGGTTGATCAGGCATACGTCCGGCGCGTAGTCGTCGAATCCGGCTTCACACGCCGCCTCGCACGCGAGCTGCGCGAACGGAGCGGGCATTGACGGCCATGGGTTACCGGTTTCCGGATCGATTTCGGTGTAGCGATACCCGCGTCGGTCGCTGAACCAGCCCACCGCGCCGCAATTGGTCATCGCCACCGACATCTTTTGCCCACCGGGGGTGACCAAATGACGGAACGGCGACTGCGCCGAGATGCGTTCAATTTCCGCCAGCAAGACTTCGGCACGATCCAGCGCAAAGCCGCGCAGCAGCCATGCGCCGGGCGTCAGTTCCTCGCGGGTGCCGGTGATCTGCGGTAACGGAAACAAGGGTAGGGAAGCGGACATTTCGGTTCAGTCGCACTGAACCCCGATTATCGCCGCGTCACCCGCGTCGTGCGAGCGCGACGAGCACCATGGCTCGCACTCACAACAATCGTTGCCAATAGGCGACGTCGATCCAGCGCCCGAATTTGAAACCATTCCCGCGAAAATGCGCGACCTTGATGAAGCCAAGTTTTTCGTGCAGGGCGACGCTGGCCGGGTTGGGCAGTGCGGCACCGCCGATCACGCAATGGATATCCCGTGCGTGCAGGTCATCGAGCAGGCTCGCGTACAACGCGGTACCAAATCCACGCCCGACCTGCGCCGGCGCAAGATAGATCGAAGTTTCCGCCGTGAATCGATAGCCACTGCGCGCCTTCCACGGCGAGGCGCAGGCATAGCCCGCGATTTCGCCGTCGTGTTCGAGCACCAGCCACGGCAATCTTTCGAGCACGGCAGCCATGCGCGATTGCATGTCGACCGTTGCGACCGTTTGTTCCTCGAATGTCACGATGGTGTCGGTGACGTAGTGGTTGTAGATCGCGCATACGGCAGGCGCATCCGCGCTGGTTGCGGCGCGGATCATGCTGCCGACTTTCCAGCGCTGCCCATCGCTGCAATACAGACCATCGTCGTGAAGGCGGCGTCCCTCAGATGGAGTAGTACATCTGATACTCGAGCGGATGCGTGGACGCGCGGTAGGCGGTCACTTCCTTCATCTTGAGCGCGATGTAGGCATCGATGAAGTCGTCGCCCATCACGCCGCCGGCTTTGAGAAATTCGCGGTCGCGGTCCAGGGCCTCCAGCGCGCCATCCAGCGAGGAACACACCTGCGCGATATTGCGCTCTTCTTCCGGCGGCAAGTCATACAGGTCCTTGTCCATGGCCGCGCCGGGATCAAACTTGTTCAGGATCCCATCGAGGCCGGCCATCATCAGTGCAGTGAAGGTCAGGTAACCCGAGTTCATCGGATCGGGGAAACGCACCTCGATGCGACGGCCCTTCGGATTCGACACGTACGGAATGCGGCACGACGCTGATCGGTTGCGCGCGGAATAGGCCAGCATCACCGGCGCCTCGAAGCCCGGCACCAGGCGCTTGTAGGAATTGGTGGTCGAGTTGGCGAACGCGTTGATCGCGCGCGCATGCTTGAAGATGCCGCCAATGTAGTACAGCGCGAGTTGCGAAAGCCCGCCGTACAGCTCGCCCGCAAACAGGTTCTTGCCGTCTTTCGAAAGCGACTGGTGCACATGCATGCCGGAACCGTTGTCGCCGACCATCGGCTTGGCCATGAATGTGACAGTCTTGCCTGCGGCATGCGCGACATTCCGGACCACGTATTTCATGGCCTGCAAATCATCGGCCTTGTGCAGCAGGGTGTTGAATCGCACGCCGATCTCGCACTGGCCGGCGTTGGCGACTTCATGGTGGTGCACTTCGACGGTCTGGCCCAGTGACTCAAGCACCGTGCACATTTCCGCGCGCAAGTCGGCCAGCGAATCGACCGGCGGCACCGGGAAGTAGCCGCCCTTCACGCCGGGCCGATGTCCGTGGTTGCCTTCGTCGCATTTGTAACGCGAGGCCCACGCGGCTTCCCCGGAGCCAATCTCGTAGAACACGCGGCCCATGTCGTTCTGCCAGCGCACCGAATCGAACACGAAGAACTCGGGCTCCGGTCCGAACAACGCGGTGTCGGCGACGCCGGTGGATTTGAGATACGCCTCCGCGCGCCGTGCGATCGAGCGCGGGTCGCGACTGTAGGCCTGCATCGTGGAGGGTTCCAGCACATCGCAAACGATGTTCATCTGCTTGTGCGTGGCGAACGGGTCCACGAATGCCGTCGCGGGGTCCGGCATCAGGACCATGTCCGATTCATTGATGCCCTTCCAGCCGGCAATCGAGGAACCGTCAAACATCTTGCCGTCCTCGAAAGTGTCGGTGTCGAATGCATGCGCCGGGAAACTCACGTGATGCTCGACGCCGCGCATGTCGGCGAAGCGCAAATCCACAAATTCGACGTTTTCGGATTTGATGGTCTCAAGGACTTTGTCGGCGGTCATGGCGGGCTCGTGCGGTAGGGGTGGCTTGAAAGTGCAATCGGCATGCCAATTATTATGGCTTTCTCATTCAATAGTTTATGTATGTTGTTGGATTAATATGCCCCATTTTGGTTCGATAATTGCACCATCAAGGTGATATGGCCACCGGTCAACACAGCTTCGCGCCCAATGGCACCGGCCTGTCGGGCACGCACAGGGCGACGTCGCCGTTTGCATCGTGGAAGCCGGTGACCAGACACTCGCTCATCAGCGGGCCTATCTGCTTGTGCGGAAAATTGACAACCCCCACCACCAGCTTGCCGATCAATTCTTCAGGCTTGTACAGCGCCGTGATCTGCGCGCTGGATTTCTTCACCCCGATGGCGTCGCCGAAATCGACCTGCAAGACGTAAGCGGGCGTGCGCGCTTCGGCGAACACGCGCGCATCGATGATGCGGCCCACGCGCAGTTCGACCTTGGCGAAATCGTTCCAGGTTATCGTTTCCATCGCGCGCCTCCCAAAGACGTGCATACTACCCGCCCATGCACAGAGACGATGGCACACTGACGTTGCTTCGATTGTTTTTGCCTGCGCAGGTCCCGATTTTCCCGGCATGACGCGCGGCGCTCATCCCGCCCGGAGTTTTCGATGCTCAGCTTGTGGCTGAAAGCCTTCCACATCATCGGTGTGGTCACCTGGTTCGCCGGGTTGTTCTATCTGCCGCGGCTGTTCGTGTACCACGCGCAAGCGGCTGAACCGGTGATTCGCGAGCGCCTCAAGGTGATGGAACGGCGCCTGTTGGTGATGACCCATATCGGCGGCGCCCTCGCCATCGCGTTCGGCGTCGCCACGCTCGTCAGCGAACCGTTTTATGTACACGCCGGCTGGCTGCATGTGAAGCTGGCGCTGGTCGCCTTGCTGGTGGTCTATCACGCCACCCTGGTCAAGCTGACCCACGACTTCGCGCAGGACCGGTGCGGCTGGACGCCGCGGACGCTGCGCTGGTTCAATGAAGCCCCGGGATTGCTGTTGCTGGCGATCGTGATATTGGCCGTCGTCAAGCCTTTTTGAATGCGATCGTCCATGCTCGCCGCTTGTTCGGACGGCGAATGAACGCACCCGCTTCGCGCACGGGAAGACCGCAACGGCCACGGAGTTTTTGGCCATGGATGGCGGTCTTGGCCTGACTTTCCGCAACGGCCGCTTCGAATGAGACACCGTTCTCATCGGGTGCGCAGCCGACGCGCCGGCTTGCTATAGTTTCGCCCCAGCGGGGGAGTATCCCAGATGGCAACGCAGTTGTCCCAGCAGAATCCCGATGCGGAGCTGCAGGTGGCCTTTCGGCAACACCTGCCGCAACGGCTGCGCACGCTGCTGCGGCGTGCGCGCACGCAGTGCCGCAACGGTTGGGACTGCAACGTGCTGCGGTCGCTGCACGACGAGATCGGACGGATGGCAGGCACCTGCGGCCGCTACGGCATGCTCGAAACCGGCGAACGCCTGCTGGCGCTGGAATCGGCACTGGCGCCGTCGGTCGCAAGCCATCAGATTCCGGACTCCGCGACGACTACCCAAATCGATGCGCTGCTGGACAGCTTGCGCCCGCATCTGCAACAGGCATCACCAGGCCCGGGCCTGCCGGCCTGGATGCGCGAGCCACAGCCGGCGATGGCCAAGGCCCCGTTTCCGCGCTGCGAAATACCGCCGGGCGGTTACTGGCTGCAGCTGGACGCCAGCCGTGCCGAAGACGTTGCAGTACCGCTCGCTGCGATCAGCCCGCCGCTGGCCCCTCAACCCGATCTGCCTGTCCTGCCGGAGCACCCGCGCGGCCCACGCGTGCGGATTGTCAACGACGACGACCCGCTGATGAACGAGCTTTTGTTGCGCCTCGACCAGCAGAGTTGCGACGTGGAGCTGGTCGACCGGATGCAGGACTTGCTGGAACAATTGCAAGGTGCACCACCCGATCTGGTCATTCTGGCGGCAGACGGGCGCACACCCCTGGAACAACTCGCCGCTGTGCTGCGCGAGGCACGGCGCGATCCAGCCCATCGAGTCCGCCTGCTGGTGTTGCTGCGCGAAACCGACGTCGAACTCAGGCTGCGCGCGCTGCGCGCGGGCGCCGACCGTTGCATTGCGCTGCCCGCGACACCCGCGGAAGCCGTTGGTGCGGCGCTGGAACTGGCGAGCATCGACGAGGAAACTCCGTATCGAGTCCTTATCGTTGACGACGACGCGCCGCAGGCATTGTTCGCGCAGGCCATTTTGCGGCGCGCAGGCATGGAAACGCGGGTACTGGGCGAATCCCTGCCGGTGCTCGAAGAACTTGACAGGTTCCAGCCGGACCTGTTGCTGCTCGATCTCAACATGCCCGATTGCGATGGCTTCGAATTGACCGCGCTGATCCGCGAACGGGAGGGCTACGTCAACACGCCGATCGTGTTCCTGTCAGGCGATCAGGACGAGGATCGCCAGTTCGCGGCGCTGGACGCCGGTGGCGACGATTTCCTGATGAAACCGATCCGGCCGGCCCATCTGGTCGCCGCGGTGACCAACCGCGTGCGGCGTGCGCGCGCCGCGGCCTCGCGGACGCGTCGCAAGCGCAGGCGGGATGCGGCCACGGGCCTGCACGAACGTGCACAGCTGCTTGACGCGTTGTCTGAACATCTCGCTGCAGCCGGCGGCTACACGGCGAGTGGCGGCTTGCTGGCGTTGGAATTGCGCGACGCGGCAAAGATGCGCGATCGCGCCGGCATTGCTGCCTTCGATCAGGTGCTCACGCAGCTCGGCGAATTCATCCTGCGGCATACGCGGGCCGGCAACATGACCGCACGCGACGGCGCGGCCGGGTTCCTGATTTTTGCGCCCGCACGCAACCAACGGGAACTCCTGGCGCTGGCTGGCGAACTCATCGCCGCCGTGCAGGACGAGCGTTTCGGCGCGCAAGCGTCGGCAGTGCGGCTGGATTGCGCAGTGTGCGCATTCGACGCGTCGACCAGCGAAACCGCGGCGGCGCTGGCGGCGGTGCAACAGACGTTGAACGTGGCGCGCGCGCAGCCAGACCGGATCGCAGTACATTCCGCATCCGGACCTGACCCGGACTCGCTCGCGCAGCACATTTCAGCGGCTCTCGCCCATGGTTCCTTCGAGCTGGCCTTTCAGCCGATCATCCCGATTCTCGGCGCCGCCGGACCGCACTACCAGGCCCTGCTGCGGCTTAACCAGGGGGCACGCGAATTTCTTGCGGCCGAACTGATCCCGGTCGCCATCCGGGCGGGCTACATCGCCGCGGTCGACGCCTGGGTGGTGGAACGCTGCATCGAAATTCTGGCGCAACACCAGCGCGACGGCGATCCGGTGTGCCTGTGCGCCAGCCAGTCACTACGGGGCTGGGACGACGTGGAACGACGCGCGCAGCTTGCGGCGCGGCTTGCCGCTGCCGGAGCAATCCCCGAGTCGCTGATACTCGAATTTCGTTGCGAGGAGGCCCGCAGCGATCTGGGCGCCCTGGTCGATCTGTGCCCGGCGCTGAAACAGGCCGGCGTGCAATTGTCGCTTGCCGGGGTCGATGCCGAAGCGGTGTCGGCAGGCTGGATCGAACACCTGCCGCTCGATTTCATCAAGCTCGCATCGGACCTCGCCGAGTCGGATCTTGAAGATGTCGTGCGCCATGCACACTCACACGACCTGCGCGTGATTGCACCGCACATCGAAACCGTGGCCCGCGCCGATCGGTTGCGCGCCGCAGGCGTCGATCTGTTGCAGGGCAACTATTTCCGGCCGCCCGCCGCCACCCTCGATCACGCCTTCCCCGGCACAGAGGCCTGACGATGGCAACCGCGACTGGCAGGGGCCTGATGTCGTGGCCACGTCTGCTCGGCAGCGTGGCCTTGATAGTGGCGGGCGCGGCAGCCGCGCGCTGGGTGGCGTATCCGGACGTGATCGCACTGTTGGGCTTGTTGCTGATCACGCTGATCGTGCTGTGGCTGACCGGGCTCTCCCACGCCACGGCTGCACGCAGCGTGTCCGCCGCCGCGCCCGTGCAGGATCCGGTGGACGTGGCCATGCGCACGCGGCTGGCGTCCGCGCAATCGGAATTGACCTCGCTGCGCGGCGTGCAGCGCGAACTGCTGGCCGCCAAGCTGGCCGCGGAATCGGCGATGCTGGCCAAGAGCGAATTCCTGGCCAGCATGAGCCACGAAATCCGCACGCCGTTGAACGGCATCCTGCCGCTGCTCGACATCGTGCTGGGCACCGACCTTTCGCCGGCGCAACGCGAATATCTGGTCACCGCCAACGGCTCGGCCAAGGAACTGCTGCGCATCGTCGACGATATCCTGGACTACTCCAAGGCCGAAGCAGGCAAGCTGGATCTGGAATCGGTCAGCATCAACATTCGCGACCTGGTGGACAGCGTCAAACGGCTGCTGGAAAAGCCGGCCGAGGCCAAAGGCCTGGCTATGCGCGCGGTGGTCGATCCCGATGTACGGCCGGCTGTGCGCGGCGATCCCATGCGCATCCGCCAGATCCTCACCAACCTGATGGGCAATGCCATCAAGTTCACCCAGCGCGGCGGCGTTTCGGTGCGCGTCAGCCGTCGCGGCGATACCGCAACCCAGCACGAACTGCTGTTCGCGGTGCGCGACACCGGCATCGGGCTTGCCGCCGACGCCGCCGCGCGTCTGTTCCAACCCTTCACCCAGGCCGACGCCTCGGTGACGCGGCGCTACGGTGGCACCGGTCTCGGCCTCACGATCTGCAAAAAACTGGTCGATCTGATGGGTGGACGCATCGGTGTGCGTTCGGAACCCGGGCGCGGCTCGGTGTTCTGGTTCACGATCCCTTTCGAAAAGGCTCCCGGCGACATTTCCGGGCCGCAAAAAAACCTTGCCGGCGCGCGCGTACTGCTGGCTGCCAGCCCGCTGCGGGCCCAACACGTCATTCCGGTCCTCGCTACCCTCGAGCTGGATGCCACGCATGTCGCGGACACCAACGGCGCGTTCGCGCGCCTCAAGCAGGCGGTGCCGCTCGGCAGAAGCTTCAGCTTCGACCTGCTGATCGTCGACACCGGAAGCGTTGCAGGCGACGCCGTCGGCCTGTTGCGCAACGTGCTGGGCGACCCTCAACTGCAATCCTTGCGCATACTGGCCCTGGGTCTCGACAACGCGCCTGGCCCGCGTGTCACGCTGGCTCCGGCTCGCGCCGATGACGCCGCGCTGCGACAGGGCGTGCGCAGCGCGTTCGGGGTCGCACAGCAGGCGCGTGCGCAACCGGTGCTGAGCGTTCCGGCATTGCCGGCGGTCGCGAGCAAGGACGAAAAACCGCTCACCGGCAAGGTGCTGCTGGTCGAAGATCACCCGGTCAACCAGAAAGTGGCGCAGAAACTGCTGGAGCGACTCGGCCTCAGCGTGGACGTCGCCGAGAACGGCGAACTGGCGCTCGACAGACTGCGTGAATGCCCCTATGCGATGGTGTTGATGGATTGCCAGATGCCGGTGCTGGACGGCTACAGCGCCACCCGTCGCTTGCGTGAAATCGAGAGCGGGCAGGGCAAGCCGCGCACCCCGGTCATCGCCATGACCGCGCACGCGATGTCGGGCGACCGCGAACGCTGCCTGCAGTCCGGCATGGATGATTATCTTTCCAAACCCCTGGATCGGCACTTGCTGGAACAGACGCTGGCACGCTGGATGCAGCGATCGCCCCATGCCGGCACCGCGGCTTCATCGGGCGCGGACGTACCCATCCTCACCGTCACACCAGCCATAAAACCGGAGGCCCCGAAGTCCGTCATGCAAACGCCACCGCCTGACACCCTGGATACTGCAACGCTGGTCGATCTCGAGGACATCATGGGCGATGAACTCGTCACGCTGGTGGACGCCTACCTGCGCGATGGCGACACCCGCATGCGCAACCTGCGCGAGGCCGCCGACCGCGGCGACAGCGCCGAGGTCGGCAAACTCTCACATTCGCTGAAATCATCCAGCGCGAACCTGGGTGCGATGCCGCTGGCCAACCGCGCGCGTCAGGTGGAAGAGGCCGCGCGCAACGGCACACTGGCCAATCCAGCCGACAGCGTCGCAGCGCTGGAGAAGTTGTACGCCAACGCGGCGACGGCGCTGAAGCAGCGCTATCGGCGGCCTTGAGCGTTTCGCTCGCTCGCGCGCGACTTATGCAGTAGGTTGGGCTGACCACGCGCCTCATCCGTGGGAAGCCCAACGCAATCGCTTCGGGAAGCTGTGACATTCCTGTCTCGATTCCGCACCTGCAGCCTCAAATCTCTCGCAAGATCAAGACACTTTCGCAAGGATTTCGCCCGCCTGCTCGCTACGCCCATGTGACCCGTCACCTCGGAGCGTAGAACTGAAGGATATTGAGGCTGGGATCACGAAGATGGAACTCACGCGTCCCCCAAGGGGTATCGGCCGGAACTGCCCAAGGACCGCCTTGCCCGGTGTTCGCATTGATTCTTCCTCTCGCGAGGAACTCCGCATAAAGTGCATCAACGTCGCGGACGATGAAGCGATAGACCGGGCGATCCACCGGGTAGCTCCATTGTTCGGAGCTGGCCCATTGAATATGCAACTCGACATTGTCACGAGTCACTCCCGCGTACTTCGGTGCATCCGGTGCATCCTGGAACAGCAGCTCGAATCCAAGATCGCGGAAAAACTGCACTGAGGCCGCCACATCCTTTGATGCCAAAACGGGATGAACGCCTTGAAGGTCGGCTTGCACGACGTGCCCTCCGATACCGGTGTGCCGCTAGCTCCGGATATGCGTCTGCAGGTAACGCTCCAATCCCACCTGTTCGATCAGGCCGAGTTGGGTTTCCAGCCAGTCGATGTGTTGTTCTTCCGAATGCATGATGTCGGCGAACAGGTTGCGGCTGACGTAATCGGCGGTTTGCTCGCAATGTGCGATCGCGGTTTGCAGGTCGGGCAGCGCCTGGCGTTCCAGTTTCAGGTCGCATTCGAGGCATTCCTTCGGGGCCTGGCCGATCAGCAGCTTGCCGAGCTTCTGCAGGTTGGGCAGGCCCTCAAGGAACAGGATGCGTTCGATCAGCCGGTCGGCGTGCTTCATTTCATCGATCGATTCGCCACGCTCGTGTTCGGCCAGTTCCTTGTAACCCCAGTTGTCGTACATCCGGTAATGCAGGAAATACTGGTTGATCGCGATCAACTCGTTGCCCAGCGCCTGGTTGAGGTGCTCGATGACCTTGGCATCGCCTTTCATGTCGATTCCCTTGCGCAAGACGCGCGAGACGCGCGCGATACCCCTCGACTATACCGCCAACACCGCGTTCAAAGCGCCTGTTGTGGGAAGTCAGCCCATGGAAGGGCGTTCTGATGTCGTTTGCCGAGAGGCCGACATGAATGGAGAAGTCCGGCGATGCAGCGATCAGCGATGATCGCAGAAATATTTCTCAGGCGGCGACGGCCAAAGCGGCAGTGCGATTTTGGGATTCGAGGTTGGCTTCAAGCTGCTCACGGGCCTCTGCTTCACAGCAACCGCAGCAGGTGGTGCAACCGGTATGCGCCTGCAAGTCTTCGAAGCAACGTGCGCCTTGCGCGACCGCACGGCGGATGTCCTGGTCGGAAACGGCTTGGCAAATGCAGACGTACATGGCGGACCCTTCGAGGGATGTCCCTCGGCGGACGCCATTGGAATACGAATGCGAATGATTGTCAAGTAGCTTTCTACGGGCCCGAGTCACGTTGGCGTGAACCCGACTTCAACGGAGCACGCAGCTTCCACCAGCGGCGCGAAATACCGCAAGGCACGCCGGTATACCTCGCGCTTGAAATCGACCACATGCTCGGCGGGGTACCAGAAATCCACCCAGCGCCAGACGTCGAACTCGGGTGTCGCATGGGCATCCAGCCGGAACGCCGAATCCTCGCCCAGCATGCGCAACAGGAACCACACCTGCTTCTGGCCGATGCAGGTCGGATGCCGGCCCCGTCGCACGTAGCGGGGCGGCAAGCGGTAGCGCAGCCAGCCGTGGGTGGCGCCCAGCAGCTCGACCTGATCGGCGCGCAGGCCGGTCTCCTCTTCCAGTTCGCGGTACATCGCCTCGTCCGGCGTCTCGTCGGTGTTCATGCCCCCCTGCGGGAACTGCCAGCCGTCGCGCTGCACCCGCCGCGCCCAGAACACCTGGCCCTGCGCGTTCAGCAACACGATGCCCACATTCAGGCGGTAGCCGTCCACATCGATCATGGGTCGATTCAAGCACAGCCCGTGAACGCGAGGCAAGCCTCCGCGGTCACAAGTTTCGGCTGCACTGCGATGCCACACGCTCCGGCGCGGATCACGCCGGGTTGCGCCCGAACGGTCAGCTCGTTATAAGCGTAAACCTTTTGCCGGATGTGTCCCACTTGGGTTCGACGATTTTCCACCACTGGCTGGATCAATTCCACGCGCTGCCGGAACCACGCCGGCGCTGGATCCGTCACGCCTTGGTGACGATCGGCATCGCGGTGGTTTTCGCGTTCGGCGTAGCCGCTGGAAGCGGGTTCGGCCTGCCGAACGGTCTGCAGGCGCGTGCCCACCGATTGGCAACGCAGAATACCGCCTTGCGGGGCCGGGTTCAGGGATTGCAGCAACAACTGCAAACCGATTCGACTGCGCTGGCGGCACTCAAGCAATCGCTGTCCAATCGGGACAGCGAGTTGCAGAAACTCAAACAGGAGCAGACGTTTTACGCCAAGCTGATCGGCATCGATGGCGATCGCTCCGGATTGGGGGTGCACAGCATCACGCTTTCGCCCGTGTCCGGAACCGACGCCTGGAATTTCATGGCTACGCTGGTCGACACCGCCGAGAACGCGAACACGGCGCGCGGCAGATTGACGCTCGCTGTCGAAGGTATACGCAACGGCAAGCTGGTGACCCTCGACTGGGCGAATCTCGCCGGATCCAACCTGAAGAAGGGGGTGCCATTCGCGTTCAAGTTCTTCCAGCAGGTGCGCGGCTCATTCGTGTTGCCCAAGGGCTTCGTGCCCAACCGCGTAACCATCATCCTGAAGCCCGAGCGCGCCGCCGCGATCACCCGCAGACTCGACTGGAGTGAGGCATTGGCCGGCCACGAGGGCGGTTCGACCACGCCTTGATCGGCGCACGCCGCGCCTCCATCATGATGAGGGTGCCGCTCATGAATACCACTTCCGCCATGCTTCCGAAACCTGCCTTGAGGATTTCCGACGCCGCGTTGCAACGCGTGCGCGAACTGGTAGGCGAGAAAGGCAATCCCGCCCTCAAGCTGCGCGTATTCATCGAAGGCGGCGGCTGCTCCGGCTTCCAGTACGGATTGAAACTGGACGATGCGCGCTCGGACGACGATCTGGTGCTCGATCAGGACGGCATCGAATTGCTGGTCGACCCACTGAGCATGCAGTACCTGGAGGGCGCGGAAGTGGATTATGTCGAGCAGCTTTCAGGCGCGCAGTTCGTGATCCACAATCCGAACGCGAAAGCCACCTGCGGGTGCGGCAGTTCGTTCACGGCATAATCGTGCGTTCGTCCAGGAACGCTGCCTGGTTGGGCCTCCATTCGCCTGCAGCGCTTTCAAGACGGAGACCCCAGAACGGCAACAAGAGCCGCCATCCACCGCAAGCGGCTCCGCGGTCCGATTTTTTACGACAGCTGCTTCGAATCGGTCTCTCGACGTGAGTTCGGCCGAACGAACGCGCCTCAACACATTTGCCGCCACGCCGCTTGATCGCTGCGGCGAACACCGTGCCGATCCAGTCTGGCTCGCGGCGCAGCGCGATGACCCGGATTCGCTCTGGCTGGCATTCGACAGCGAAGGACGGGCGCCGGTGCAACATGGCCGGTTGTGCTGGTTCAAAACCGCGGATATCACGGCAGGGACGCCCGCAAACCTGCTTGGCCGGATGGCCGGGGTGCCGATCCTCGCTTTGCGCGAACCGATCCAACACATCGCGTTTCCCGATGCCACATGGCTCGGCCTGCGCGCGGCTGCAAGCGAGCTGGAAAGTGCCGACGCAGGCCTGTTCGCTTACGCCCGAGGTCTCGCCAACTGGCAGGACGCAACCCGCCATTGCGGCTACTGCGGTGCCGTGCTCACGCTCGTTGACGGTGGTCACCGCGCGTCCTGCGCAAGTTGCGGGCGTTTGCACTTTCCGCGCACGGATCCCGCCATCATCGTGATCGTCGAGCACGGCGACGCTTGCCTGCTTGGCCGCCAGCCCATGTGGCATGCGCGGCAATATTCCACACTCGCCGGCTTCGTCGAGCCCGGCGAGTCACTGGCGGACGCAGTGCACCGCGAGGTGCGCGAGGAAGCCGGCATCGAGGTGATCGATTGCGATTTCCATTCCTCCCAACCATGGCCGTTTCCCGCTTCGCTGATGCTTGGCTTCACCGCAACCGCCGCGGGACGCGAGATCAGCCTTGCCGATGGTGAACTCGAAGACGCACGCTGGTTCACGGCTCGCGACATCGTGAACGGCCTGAGCGACGGTTCGGTGCGCATGTCCACACCGTTGTCCATCTCGTACCGGCTGATCGAACATTGGCTGCGCACGCGCCATGGCATCGAGCTGGGCGAACTGCGCGTGAAATGAGCCCTGCCGTTACAATCGGCACGAAAGTCCGGTAGGCGTAAGACCGCATGGCCGTCGAACTCGTTGCCGCTTTGATCGTGTTGCTGGTGCTGATGCTGTGGCCCGGCAATGTTGCGGGCTTGCGCCAGTTCGGCTGGTATCGTGCCTGGCTCGGTGCGCTGGACTTTGCCGAAGGCGGCGGCCGGGTCGCACTGGCGCTGGTGGTGCCGGTGGTCGCATGCGCGCTGGTCGCGCATTTCATCCAGAACTGGATCTACACACTGGCGGCCTTGGCATTCGCTGTCCTGATCCTGTTCTACAGCTTCGGCCCGCGTGAACTCGAAAGCGATTTCGAAACGGTGTTGCAGGAAACAGATCCCGCAGCGCGTGTGGTCGCCGCGGAAAACCTGCGCAGCGTTCCGGATGGCGCGCCACGCGCCTTCACCGCTCCCGAACTGGTCGAGGCCGCGGTGACGGCTTCGTTGCGCCGCCGCTTCGGCGTGCTGTTCTGGTTTTTCCTGCTGGGTCCTGCCGGCGCATTGGGTTACCGGCTGACGTGGGTGACGGCGGAAAACAACAACGACCGGGTCGATCCGCGGACGCGACATGCCGCGCGACGCTTCGCGCTGGCCCTGGACTGGATTCCCGCGCACCTCATGGTGATGGCGATGGCGCTGGTTTCCAACTTCGATGCGGTGATCAGCACCTGGCGTGCCTGGCACGCGCAGTCCGGCAGGTCGGCGTGGGAACTCGACCCCGGTTTTCTCGCCGCGGTCGCACGCGCCGGCGTAAACGCCGACATCGAAGCCGGTGACGGCCCGACCATGGACACGCTCGACCCGACCACTGAACTTGCCGACGCGCGCCGCTTGATGCTGCGGGTATTGATCGTGTGGCTGGCGGTGGTGGCGCTGATCGTGCTGGCGGCGTGGGTTGCCTGATCAACGATCCGTCTTTTTCCGTGCCTTCGCACCATAAAAGCGCTTTCGCCCGCTTCGCGTGCGTGAAACATCTTGGGTTTGGTTTCGCTCGCCTCAGCGGCGAGCGAGCTACTTTTTGTTTCGGCAAAAAGTAGCCAAAAACCACCGCGCCTGTGGCGGTGATCTCGACAACGTCGTGTTGTCTCTATTGCCCTTGCCGCTTGCCGATCGCGCGCCGGCGCGAACTACTCGCCACATCCCTGTGGCTCGCCCTTCGGGCCGCCTGCGGCGTTCAAATCGGCAATCCCTGCCGATTTAGTCCGGCCTCCCTGCCGTCAGACATGCGCGCCTTGCCCGCGCGATCGCCCTGCGCGACTGCGGCACCGCCAACGGCGCGTCCATCGCTCCGCTACCGGCCCTCCATGGCCTGTGTCGTCGCGAATTGCACGTTTACAGGTCATGGATGACCGGCAACGAAGCAGAGCTTTTCCTCGCGCCGTTGCATGACGCCGAGCATCGCAGCGGCGAGCGGGAGCAAGGCGCGCATGTCCGAGCACAAGGATGTGCGAGTTCGCGCCGGCCCGCTTGGCGCGAGAAGCGCAGGGCAGTTGAGCCGACACCACGTCGGCGAAACCGTCATGCCCGGTGCAATGGCTTTGGTTACTTTCCCCAAAAGGAAAGTAACCCGCGCCGTGGGACGGCGCGGAAAAGACATGGATGTCGACGTAACCAGCCGTCAGGGCTGCAAACGGCAGAAGCAATAGGCGTACTCGACCGGCTTGCCGGCCACGGCGTGGCGCAGCCATGCAAGGTCCGGCAACAGTTTTGGCGCCGCCAGCAGCCACGAATTCGGAAGGCGCAGGCCCAACGCCGTCAGCGCACGGACGGAAGCGCTGTTGCCGACCCCGAGCAGGAACCTCTGCAACGCGCTGGTCGGCGGCTGGATATAGCGCACTGCGTAATCGCTGCCAAGTTTGGCGTCCCTGGCCGCGTAGGCGATGGCATCACTCAGCCCGCCCAACTGGTCGACCAAGCCGCGCTGCAGCGCCTGTTCGCCCGTCCAGACCCGCCCCTGCGCGATCGCGTCGATGTCGTTGTAGCTCTTGCCGCGCGCGTCGGCGACGTTGCCGACGAACTGGCGATAACCGCGATCGATGGTGCTCTGGATCATCGCCCCCAGCGCGGGATCGAGCGGGCGCCGCGGATCCATCGCGCCAGCCAGCGGCGTGGTGCCCTGACCCGCAGTGTTGATACCGAGCTTGGCCAATCCATCGGACGCGGTGAAATACAACCCGAAAATGCCGATCGAGCCCGTGATGGTGTCGGGCTCGGCAAAGATGCGATTGGCATTCATCGAAATCCAGTAGCCGCCGCTCGCGGCCAAATCGCCCATCGACACGATCACCGGCTTGCCGGCTTTTTCGGCCAGCACCACCTCGCGGCGAATCTGCTCGGCCGCGAATGCTTCGCCGCCAGGCGAATCGACACGCAACACGATCGCGTGCACGTTGCGGTCGGCGCGCGCCGCGCGGATCAGCGCAGCGGTGGATTCGCCACCGATCGTGCCCGACGGCTGCTTGCCGGCAGCAATGTCGCCTTCGGCCACGATCACCGCGACCTGCGGTTTGCCGATGCCAAGGCCCACGGTTTGCGGCAGGTAATGATCCAAGTCGACCGCACGGAAACCCGTGCCGCTGGCGGTTGCGACGCCGTGCTTCTGCATCATGCGCACCACGTCTTCGCGCGTGGCAAGGCCGTCCACCCAGTGCAGTTTCAGCGCAAGCTGCGCCACGTCGCCATTGGCCGCGGGAATTTCCGCGGGCAGATTGTCGATCTGCTGGCCCAGCGACGCGGGGTCGATGTGGCGGAGCTTGCCGACCTCGTCAAGCCAGGTGTTCCATAGCCCGCCCATCCAGTACTTGTCGGCCTCCAGTGATGCCGGTGAGGGTTGGTCGAGAATGAACGGCTCGGCCGCCGACTTGAATTCGCCGACCCGGAACAGGTGCGCGGTGATGCCCAGCTTGTCCAGCAGACCCTTGTAGTAGCTGCGGTAGTCGGACAGGCCCGTGATGGAGATCGAACCCGCAGGATCGAGCAGCACCTCGTTCGCATGCGCGGCAAGCAGGTACTGCATCTGATTCAGTTGCGTGCCCCACGCGATCACCGGCTTGCCTGCCGCGCGAAAACGATCCAGCGCGGCACCCACCTCTTCCAGCGCACCCATCCCGCCGAACTGCATGTCGGAAGGATCGAGCACGATTCGCGTGATGCGCGAATCGTGCGCCGCGTGGTCGATCGCGGCCACCAGATCGCGCACCCGCACCTGCCCCACTGGCTGGCCCGAAGCGCGTGCCGCCGCGCGCGCCAGCGGATCGATGCTGAACTGTTCGACCAGTTGGCCTTCCGGCTTCAGCAGCAGTACCGTATCCGGGCCGACATCGGGCGCACCGCGAAACATCAGCCCCAGGACTAAAAGCAGGACGCCGAAGAACACCACGTTGATGATCACCAGCCGCGTGATGTTGATGCCGCGCCCGAGCGCACGCACAAACCCCGCGAAACCATGGCGTGGTGTGTTGTTCATGGTGGCGGTTCCCGAATATGAAGCCTGTGACAAGCGTAGCCGTACACGTGGTTCGCGTCACCCGGCGCACAATTGCGCGCACTCGTCAGTCGGCACTTCCCAGTGGCGAGGGTGCCGGGGCAATGGCGAACCGCCGCCAGCGATCGCCGCGCGTCTGCATGGTCCAGCGCGCCATCAGCAGCGCCGCCGCCGCGGTCAAGCCGGCGATCAGGCCCACCCACATGCCGCGGACGCCATGCCCCGCGCCGAACGCCAGCCACGCACCGATCGGCATGCCCACCATCCAGTAGGCGAATGTGGTGATCAGCATCGGCATGCGGGTGTCCTTCAAGCCGCGCAGTGCGCCGTTCGACACCACCTGTATGCCATCGGAAAACTGGAAGGCGCCGGCGAGAATCAGCAGTTGCGCGGCCAGTGCGATCACGCGCGGATCGTCGGAATAGATGCGCGCAATCGCGTGCGGGATCGCCAGCATCAAGGTTGCCGACAAGGCCTGCGTCGCCAGCGTCAGCGCGATGCCGCTGAATCCGGCATATCGCACCGCGCGCGCATCGCCCCGGCCGGCCGCATTGCCCACCCGTACCGTCACCGCCAGCGCCAGGCCCAGGGGCACCATGAAGGTCACCGTCGCAACGTTCATCGCGATCTGGTGGCCATCGATCGCGACGGTGCCGAGCCGGCTGATCAAGAGCGCGGAAATCACGAACAGTCCGGCTTCCATCAGCAGCGTCACCGCCATCGGCACGCCTATCCACAGCAGGTGTCCGACCGCGTGCCAATCCGGCCTCTCCATGCGCGCGAACAACTCCAGGCCGCGAAAGCGTCTGCCGAACTTCAGATAGGCCAGGAACGCCAGCAGTTGCAGCCACAGCGCCAGTGCATTGGCGATACCGCTGCCTTCGGCGCCCAGCGCGGGAAAGCCGAACTTTCCGTAGATCATGATCCAGTCCAGCGGGATCAGCACCACCAGCCCGAACATCCCGAACAACATGGTGGGCCGCGTCCAGCTCGATCCTTCGCACAAGCCTCGCAGCGCAAAGTAGCCGCACAAGCCGGGCGCGCCCCAGCTCAACGCGTGCAGGAACGCCTGCACATCGGCGATGAATGCCGGATCGACCCCGATCAAGTCCAGCAACGGACCCGCATGGCGTGTGCCGAACCACAACAGCACCGACAAGCCCGCCGCCAGCCACAGCGCCTGCCGGAACAGCGGCCCGATTTCGTCGCGCCGGCCGGCCCCGTCCAACTGCGCCACCGACGGCGACAGCGCCATCATCACCCCGACCGCGCTGACCAGCCCCAGTGTCCATACGTTGGCACCTACCGCGACTGCGGCCAGGGTGTGCGCGTTGTAATGTCCGGCCAGCGCGACATCCACGGCGCTCATGCCGACCGCCGAGAGTTGCCCGGCGATCAGCGGCAGCGCCAGCTTTGCCGTCGCGCGGATCTCGCGCGCGAAACGTGCGCGATCCATGGTTAAAATCTGGAGCATTGCGGGAACGGTCCGATGCAACCCGATATTTCGAAACAAGCAGCGCAACCCGCGCCACCGACCAACTGCGTGCCCACGGCGCCATCGGGCAACTGCGAGAACTGCGGCGCGCCACTGTACGGGAAATACTGCTACGCCTGCGGCCAGCCGGTGCACGGACTGGTGCGGCACTTCGGCAGCATCATGTCCGATATCGTCGACAGCGTGTTCAACATCGACGAACGGGTCTTCAAGACCCTCGGGCCATTGTATCTGCGACCAGGCAAACTCACGCTGGATTATTTCGCAGGCAGGCGGGCGCGCTACGTCACCCCGTTCCGCATGGTGTTCTTTCTCGCGATCATCGCGTTCTTCGCAGCGCAAATCTCGGTGCGGGCCGGATTCAGCCAGCCCGTGCGTCTCACCACGGCGCCGGTGGCGGGCGTTTCCTCCGGCACCTCGTCAACAGTGGAGCCGGCAAAACAGGACGACGGCAGCTTCGCACACGGCAGCATCACGCTCAACGACAGGGTGATCTGGAACCGCACGACCAAACCCCTGCAGGTGAACTGGTTGCCGGGCGTCCTCAACGGCTGGCTCAACGACCTGATCGGCAACGCACAACAACAGTTGCACCAGATGAACTCGGGCACGCGTGCGGAGCGCAAAGCGGCCGGATACAAGCTGGTGCTCGGGATGTTCTCGGCCGCGCCCAGCGTGTTGTTCGTGCTGTTGCCGGTGTTCGCGCTGCTGCTGAAGATTTTCTACATCTTCAAGCGCCGGCTGTACATGGAACACCTGATCGTGGCCATGCACAGCCACGCTTTCCTGATGCTGTCGACGCTGGTGCTGATCGCGCTGAGGGTGCTGCACCATGTGCTGCGACCCCACGCCCACTGGCTTTCCGTGCCGATCATCCTGCTGGAGATCGCGGCATGGATCTGGATTTTCGTATACCTGTGGCTGATGCAAAAACGCGTGTACCGGCAAGGCTGGTTCATGACCAACGTGAAGTATTGGTCGATCGGCTTCTGCTACGGCATCCTGCTGCTGTGCGGGTTCGTCTTCGCCACGCTCATCAGCCTTACCGGCGCATGATCCTGTACGTCGTCGATCTGGAAATGTCCGCCGCGTTGCACGACGAGTACATGGCGTGGCTGCAAGACCACGTGCGCGAGATGCTGGCGCTGCCGGGCTTCGAAGGCGCTGAAATCATGTCGCGGATTGAACCGCCGCCGAGCGAGGACCACTGGACCATTTGCGTCCACTATCGCCTGCGCGATCGCGCGGCATGGCAAGCCTACCTGTCCGGGCACGCCCCGCGCATGCGACGTGCCGGGTCGGACCGCTTCGGCGGCCGCGTAAAAACCACCCGCCGGGTGCTCGAAATCGCGTAAGCGGGCGATCCCTGCATCAATCGTTGTGCACAGCCGCAATCGGGCGCGGGCGGGGTGGGTTGAAGTCGCGGCAATATCCGTTTTTCATCCGGCTTGAACAGCTATATATATGAATAAACTGATAAAAATACCACTGTCGAAAATTTCGACAACCTGTGCGACGGGCCGGCGCGGCGAGCCTTGGCGAGGCTTGCCCGCCGGTGTTCCACAACCTTATCCACAATGATTGTGGATAAACGAAAAATCTTCCACGTGGCATTGAGTTACCGTGGGTTTCTGAATGTCGTGACAACAAACCATCGTAAGTCTGGCCGCCGCAAGTCGTGACCGCAGCTTCGCAATCGAATCCGGCCGCACTCATCGCGCGCATCGCGCTGCCGGTGCCCGTGCCGCGCACGTTCGACTACCTGACCGCCGGATCCATCCTGAGCCCGGGTTGTCGGGTACGGGTGCCATTCGGGCGCACGCGCCGCGTCGGTGTCGTCGTGGACATCGTGCCCGATGCCGATGTCGAAGCCGAGCGCCTGAAGCCGATCGAGGCGGTGCTGGACGATCGGCCATTGCTCGATCCGGAATTGCTCTCGAACCTGCGCCGCGCGGCGGACTACTGGTGCGGCGCCATTGGCGAGGTCATCTTCGGCGCATTGCCGCTGGGCTTGCGCGACGGTCGCGCACCATCCGATTTTGCCGAGGAAGCCTGGCG
>DASUJD010000032.1:0-26558 GCA_036279455.1 Rhodanobacteraceae bacterium
CTCAATCAGGATCGCGCGGGCCTTCCCCTCCGCTTCCTCGATGATGCGCTTCACTTCTTCGTCGATCAGCCGCGCCGTCGATTCGGAGACGTTCTTCCGCTGGGTCACGGAATGACCGAGGAATATCTCCTCCTCGTTCTCGCTGAACCGCAACGGCCCCAGCTTTTCGCTCATGCCCCACTCGGTCACCATGCGACGGGAGAGGTTGGTCGCCTGACGGATGTCGTCGGAGGCGCCGGTCGTCACGTCGTCGGGACCGAAGATGATCTCCTCGGCGACGCGGCCGCCGAACATCATCGCGAGCTTGGACTGAAGCTCCTTCCTCGCATAGCCGTAGCGGTCGCGCTCCGGCAGCGACATGGTGACGCCGAGCGCGCGGCCGCGCGGGATGATCGTCACCTTGTGCAGCGGGTCGTGGAAGGGCGAGAACCAGGCGACCAGCGCGTGGCCGGCCTCGTGGTAGGCGGTGAGGCGCTTCTCGTCCTCCGTCATCACCATCGAGCGGCGCTCGGCGCCCATCAGCACCTTGTCCTTGGCGGACTCGAACTCCATCATCGTGACCAGCCGCTTGCCGCGCCGCGCGGCCAGGAGCGCCGCCTCGTTCACGAGGTTGGCGAGATCGGCGCCGGAGAAGCCCGGCGTGCCGCGGGCGATGATCTTGGCGTCCACGTCGGGCGCCACCGGCACCTTCTTCATGTGGACGCGGAGGATCTTCTCGCGTCCGCCGACGTCGGGGTTCGGCACCACGACCTGGCGGTCGAAGCGGCCGGGACGCAACAGCGCCGGGTCGAGCACGTCGGGCCGGTTGGTGGCGGCGATCAGGATCACGCCCTCGTTGGCCTCGAACCCGTCCATCTCGACCAGAAGCTGATTGAGCGTCTGCTCGCGCTCGTCGTTGCCGCCGCCGAGACCCGCGCCGCGGTGGCGGCCGACGGCGTCGATTTCATCGATGAACACGATGCACGGCGCGTTCTTCTTCGCCTGCTCGAACATGTCGCGCACGCGCGCGGCGCCGACGCCGACGAACATCTCGACGAAGTCGGAACCGGAGATGGAGAAGAACGGCACCTTGGCTTCGCCGGCGATGGCCTTGGCCAACAAGGTCTTGCCGGTGCCGGGGCTG
Source organism: Rhodanobacteraceae bacterium (assembly GCA_036279455.1). GTDB lineage: Bacteria > Pseudomonadota > Gammaproteobacteria > Xanthomonadales > Rhodanobacteraceae > 66-474. The sequence continues at coordinate 1,124 of DASUJD010000032.1, forward strand.
CCGACCATCAACACGCCGCGCGGGATCTTGCCGCCCAGCTTGGTGAACTTGGACGGATCGCGCAGGAAATCCACCAGTTCCGAGACTTCGTCCTTGGCTTCCTCGCAGCCGGCCACGTCCGCGAAGGTGACCTTGATCTGATCTTCGCCCTGCAACTTGGCGCGCGAACGCCCGAAGCTCATGGCCCCGCGCCCACCGGCACCGGACTGCATCTGACGGAAGATGTAGAACAGCAGACCGAACACCACGATGAACGGCAGCCAGTCGATGATCAGCCGCATCAGCGAAAAGCCGTTGTCGCCCGGCTTCTGGGTGGTCTTGACCCGGTGCGATTCCAGCAACGGCAACAGGCTGTCGTCGCCGACCGCGGGCAGCACCGTGTGCAGCGAACCGCCATCCTTCAACTTCCCGGTAATCACGGGCGGCATGTTCGCGCTGATGGTGATCGAAGCGACGTTGTCGTTCTTCACCTGTTGCACGAATTCGGAATACGACATCTGCTGCTCGTTGCCGCCAAGGCGCGGGCTCAGGCTTTGCCAAGCCAGAACCACGATCACCAGCACCACCAGCCAGAGCAGGATGTTTTTGGTCAGATCATTCATCGGGGGCTTCATCACGCGACTCCCTCGCAGAAGTTCGCACAAGCGTGCGCGGGCTGACCAAGGGCAACCGCCGTGAAACATGCATTCAGATAATTCATGCCGCCTTCTTCCATCCGGTCGCCAAGGCATACATCTCGCTGGAGCGGGCCCGGGATGCCTTGGGCTTGCGCAGTGTCACCCGCGCAAAGCCCTTGCGCAAGTCACGCAGGTACTCGTCGAAGCCTTGGCCCTGAAACAGTTTCACCAGCAATGCCCCTCCGGGTCTCAAACACTTGTACGCGAAATCCGTCGCGAGTTCCGCCAAATGCATCGCACGCGCCTGATCCGATGTCTCGATACCACTGATATTGGGCGCCATGTCGGACAGCACAAGATCCACCGGGGCGCCTTGAAGCCTCTCCATCAGGGCATTCAGCACGGCCTGATCGTGAAAATCGCCCTGGATGAATTCCACCCCGCCGATCCCCTGCATGGGCAGAATATCCAGCGCGATGATCTTGCCGGAATCGCCTAGCCGTTGCCGCACCAGCTGCGCCCAGCCACCCGGCGCCGCGCCCAGGTCCACCACCACCATGCCCGGTTTCAGCAATCGTTCACGTTGCAGCAGTTCATCCAGCTTGAACGCGGCACGCGAGCGCCGGCCTTCGATCCGTGCCCGCTTGACGAATTCGTCTTCGAAGTGTTCCTTCAACCAGCGTGCGCTGCTTTTTGATCTGGCCATGGATTTCCCTGGCCTGAACGGCAGTTTCAGCCGCCATCCCGGCCGAACGATGACTTGTGCACATGATACCCTGACTGGCGTTTCGAACCTGCGCACGCACTGAACACATGGCCCTGAGTTCCAGTCAGACCCGCTATTTGCGGGGCTTGGCCCACCCGCTGAAACCCGTGTTGCTGCTGGGCGGCAGGGGCGCGAGCGCAAGCGTATTGAAGGAATTGGAGCAGGTTTTGACCGACCACGAGCTGATCAAGGTCAGGCTGACCGGCGACGATCGTGCCGCGCGCAACGCCGAACTCGCGAAACTTGTCGAGTCCAGTCACGCGGAGACCGTGCAGACCATCGGCCACATCGCGGTGTTGTACCGGCGCAATGAAGAACAACCCAGGATCGCGTTGCCGCGGTGAAACCACAAGCGCGCCCGCACTTTTCCCTTCTCCCTTCGGGAGAAGGTGGCCGCAGGCCGGATGAGGGTTCGGCACTTCGCGCTTGGCTACATTCGCGCAAGATTTGGCATCCACAGAAACCCCGGGCCCCCACTCCAGCGCCGCGCGCTCGGCGCTTCGCGCCGTCTCTCCCGATGGGAGAGGGTTTCCAACACCCATGGAACTGAACCTCGAACGCCCGCGTGATTACCTGTTCGTGCGCCGTGCCGACGCGCACACGGCAGTCGTCGTCGATCGCTCGTTCACCCGCAGCATCATTCTTGCCCGCGACAAGGTCATCGAGGATTGGCCGGTCGCCGACGTGGCAACGATGACGCCCGAGCATGCCGCACCGATCCTTGCGCTCAAGCCCGATGTGGTGCTGCTCGGTACCGGCGCACGCCAGCAATTTCCGTCGCAGGCCGTGCTGGCCGCGTTCCTGCAACACGGCACCGGCGTGGAAGTCATGGACAATGCCGCCGCCGCAAGAACCTGGGACATCCTCGCCAGCGAAGGCCGCAACGTGGTCGCGACGTTCATTCTTTGCGATCGTCCCTGATCGCTGCTTCACGAAGCTGTGGCTCACGGCAAGCACCCGTCCATGGGGTGAGCGCCGGCCCGGCCATCCTTGGCCGGGCGCTCAGCCGAGCACGCGATGCCACCGGCATCGCGTAAGCGCCCGCCCTCGCCCTGACTTTCCACAACAGCCGTTTCGGTCCAGTGTCGGTGCGAATCGTTCAAAAAATTACCGTTGCGGCAGATAACCCAGCGGGTCGACCGGCTTGCCGTTCTTGCGGATCTCGAAATGCAGCTCCACCCGCGGCGCCCCGCTCGCACCCATCAAGGCGATTTCCTGCCCGGCTTCTACATGCTGGCCTTCCTTCACCAATCGCTTGCTGTTGTGGCCGTACGCTGACAGATACGCGTCGTTGTGCTTGATGATGATCAGCTCGCCATAGCCGATCAATCCGTTGCCGCTGTACACGACGGTGCCGGATGCGGCCGCGCGCACCGCCTCGCCGACCTCGCCGGTGATGTCGATGCCGGCCCCGTCGCCCCCGCTGCCGGCGTGGAAGCCATCAACCACCTTGCCGCCGGCAGGCCATCGCCAGGCAATGCCGGCGACGGTGTGTGTCGCGCCGGAAGGCGGCGCAGGCGCAGCCGCAATCCCGGGTTGCTGCATTGGCGATGGCGAAATTGTCGTCGCAGGCGCCGCCGTGGTTGCAACCGGCGCGGCAGGCGCAGGCGCCGCGCTGGCTGGCGCGACCCCCTTTGCGGTCATGGTTTGTGTCGTGACCGGTCCGAACACCGGCGCAGTGGGCTGCTTCGGCATGGCCTGTGCCACGGTCGTGACGGCTTCGGGCACGGCAGTGCCGGCTATCGCAGCAGTTGTCGAAGACGGCTTCAGCTTGAGTACCTGCCCGGGATGGATCACGTAGGGCGGTGCAATGCCGTTGACCGCAGCAAGCTCGCGCACATCCATGCCATTGGCGAACGCGACGCTGTACAAGGTGTCGCCCGGCGCGACGGTGTAGCCGGCGGCGCTGAGCGTACCATTGGCGTGACCGCCAAGACCGAAAGTCTGGGCGCCACTGCCGGCCGCCGGCTGTGTCGTGGATGTCGTTGTCGTCGACGCCGGCTGGCCACTGCTGCCGCCGAACGAATGATTGACCACCGGCGCCGGGTTCGACGCGCAACCGGTCAGCAACACCGCTGCGGCGACCGATACCGAAAACGCTTTCCACAAGTTCATGGCGTGCATGACGCAAAAGGATAGCTGATTCGTGCGATCGTCCACGACCGCCGCGCCATCAATCGAATGACAAGCGTGTTGTTTCCGGATTCGCGGGCATCAGAACGGCCATCGAAGCACCGTCGATGGCCAAGAGCTCCGTGGCCCGACTTTTCGCAAAACAGTTCCCGTCGAAACACACCGCAGCCGCCTAACGCAGCCAGAAATACAAAGCCAGCGCGACCACAGCCGCCACGATGACCCATCCCGCGGTTTCGATGTGCCTGTGCAATACCTTCTCGGCGCGCTCGCCGCCGAGCCGGATCAGGCCCGCGACAAGAAACACGCGCTTGCCGCGGCCGACCGCTATGCCGCCGAGGAAAGGCAGGATCGGCATGCCGACGATGCCGCAGGCCCAACTTGCGACTTTCATGGGGATCGGCACGAAGCCCGCCGCGACCAGCAAACCGAACGCCTTCCACGGATGCGCCCGTGCATCCGCGCCCAGCGTGTGAACCAATGATTCCAGATGCGGCAGCCAGCCGATGTGCGCAAGCAATGGCTTCACCGCATCGAACGCGTAGTGCCCGAGCGCATATCCGACCAATGAACCCAACAGCGAGAAGAACAGGCTGATCGACGCGAACTGCCACCATTTGCGTGGCCGCGCCAGCGTCATCGGCGCCAGCATGACTTCCGGTGCGACCGGAAAAATGAAAGCCTCGACGAAGCTCAGCAGTGCAAGGCCCACATCCGCCCGCGGCTTGGCAGCCCATTCGAGAGCCTTCTCGTAAAGTGGGCGGAACAGGCGCATCAGGCGGCCGTCCTTCGTTGCGCGCGCTCCATGCGAAGCAACCGTTGTGGAAAGTCAGGGTGAAGGCGGGCGCTTACGCGCTGCCTGTGGCATCGCATGCCCGGCCAAGGATGGCCGGGCCGGCGCTCACCCCATGGACGGATGCTTGCCGTGAGCCGCAGCTTCGTGATCCAGATAAGGGCTGATCGCACGAAAATTCCATCAGCCAAGGCCGCCCAACAGCGGCACAAAGCTCACGGGCTCCAGTTCTTCCCGGTTCCAGGCGTCGCCTTCGCGCGATAGTCGCGTCAGTCGTTGCTCTCCCGGCGGCCCCAGTGGCGCAACCAGGGTCCCGCCGTCCGCAAGTTGCTCGGTCAGCGCACGCGGCACCGACTCGCCCGCCGCGGTCAGCACGATGGCATCGAACGGCGCTTCGTCGGTCCAGCCGATACTGCCGTCATCGTGACGCGAGCGGATGTTCCCGATCTTCATGTTGCGGAACAGGCGCCGCGCCTTGCGCAGCAATTCCTCGACGCGCTCGACGGTGTAAACCGTATCCACGAGTTCGGCCAGCACTGCCGCCTGATAGCCGGAGCCGGTGCCGATTTCCAGCACCCGCTTCGGCAGGCCGCGTTCGATCAACAGTTCGGTCATGCGCGCCACCACCCAGGGCTGCGAAATGGTCTGGCCCAGGCCGATAGGCAGCGCGGTGTTTTCATAGGCACGCGCCGCCAGCGCTTCGTCCAGAAACAGATGTCGCGGCATGGTGCGGATCACGTCGAGTACGCGCGGATCGTGGATACCTTCGGCACGCAAGGTTGCAACCAGACGGTCGCGCGCACGTTGCGATGTCATGCCGTGCCCATGGGTTGACCCCTGGGCGGATCCGAACAACCCGCCTCCCGGCAATGTGTTCATGCAGCCTGTTCCCCTTGCATGCGTGCGGTCAAGCCGTCGATCCACTGCGACACCTTCTCCAGCGCCTGGAAGCGCGTCAGATCCACGTGGATCGGCGTGACCGACACGAAACCGCGCCGCACCGCATCGAAGTCGGTGCCCGGGCCGGCATCATCGGCGTCGCCTGCAGGGCCGATCCACCACACCGTGCGTCCGCGCGGGTCGCGCTGCGCCACGCACGGCGAAGCGCGATGGCGACGCCCGAGCCGGGTCACCTCGAAGCCGCCGATCTCCGGCCATGGGCGATCCGGCACGTTGACGTTGAGAATGGTATCCGCGGGCAGCGGATCGACCAGCAGACGCCGTGTCAGCAACAGCACCGCGCGCGCGGCCGAATCAAAATGATGGCCTTCTCCGTCGTGGCGCTCGCCCGGCCTGGCCAGCGACACGGCGATGGCGGGAAGGCCGAGGAATCGCCCCTCCATCGCCGCCGAAACGGTACCGGAATAAATCACGTCGTCCCCGAGGTTGGCCGAGTTGTTGATGCCCGACACCACGATGTCCGGCTCGATTTTCAGCAGCCCGGACAACGCAAGATGCACGCAATCGGTCGGCGTGCCGACAACACGGTAGCGGCCGTCGTCGAGGTGTGTGACCCGCACGGGCTGGTCCAGCGTCAATGAGTTGCTGGCGCCGGAGCGGTCGCGGTCGGGCGCCACCACCGTCACTTCGCCCAGTTCGCGCAAATGCCCGGCAAGAATGCGGATACCCGGCGCATCCACGCCATCGTCATTGCTCAGCAACACCCGCATTGGTCGTCCATGCTCCGGAAAGGCACAAAGATTCCGCGCCACGCGCGCAGATCACAAGTCTAGCCGATTCGCCACATGCGACGCCGGATTCAATGACCGGAAGCTGCCGCCGCCGTCGACGCCGCAGGTGGCGACGCGATGCTGGCTGCGCCGGTCGGCGGGTTGACCACCTGGTAGAACACTTCGCCGGGTTTGATCAGGCCGAGTTGTGAACGCGCCCGCGCCTCGACCGCGTCCTTGCCGTGCTTCAGGTCTTCGACGTCGGCATGCAGCGCTTCGTTGCGCTGTTCCAGCTTGACGTTTGCGGCTTTCTGCGCAGCGACCCGGTCACGAATCGAATGCAGGTCCCGCACACCGCCGTCACCGACCCACAACTTTATCTGCAGGCCGATCAGCAGGACGATGAGGATCAGCGCGAGCCAACGGAGCAAGGACTACGACCTCAGCCGGGAAGTGCCGTCAGATTCGGACAAGCATCGCGCCCAGCATACTTCGCCGCGGTCCCGAGTTGTTCTTCGATCCGCAGCAACCGGTTGTACTTGGCGATGCGGTCGGAGCGGCACAACGAGCCGGTCTTGATCTGGGTCGCGGTGGTCGCGACCGCAAGATCGGCGATGGTGGTGTCCTCGGTTTCGCCGGAACGGTGCGAGATCACCGCGGCATAGTTCGCCTGGTCCGCCATGGCGATCGCCTCCAGCGTTTCCGACAACGTGCCGATCTGGTTCAGTTTGATCAAGATGGCGTTGGCGATATGGTTGGCAATGCCTTCGCGGAAGATTGTGGGGTTGGTGACGAACAAGTCGTCGCCGACCAACTGGATTTTCCTGCCGAGCTTTTCCGTGATCAGTTTCCAGCCGGCCTGGTCGCCTTCGGCCAGGCCATCCTCGATGCTTATGATCGGATACTTCGTGCACCAATCCGAATACAACGCCACCATGCCGGTGGCGTCGAGCTTGCGATTTTCACCCTTCAAGTCATACACGCCGTTCTCGAAGAATTCCGACGACGCGGGGTCGAGCGCGATCCAGATCTGCTTGCCGGGTTGGTAACCCGCGGCATTGACGGCTTCGAGAATCACCTCGATCGCTTCCTCGTGCGAGCGCAGCGCCGGCGCGAAACCGCCCTCGTCGCCGACCGCGGTGTTCATGCCGCGCTGCTTGAGTTGCGTCTTCAGCGCGTGAAAACATTCGACCCCCGCGCGCAACGCGTCGGAGAATTTCTCGAAGCCCACGGGCATCAGCATGAATTCCTGCATGTCCAGCGGATTGTCGGCATGCACCCCGCCGTTGATCACGTTCATCATGGGAACCGGAAGAACCGGTTCCAGCATCGAGGGACGACGGGCGAGGGACGAGATATGGCGCCACAGGAGCTGCTTGCGTGATGCCGCCACCGCATGCGCGGCGGCCAGCGATGCACCCAACGTGGCATTGGCGCCGAGCCGCGACTTGTTGGGCGTGCCGTCAAGCGCAATCAACCTGGCGTCGAGCCCGTTCTGGTCCGCGGCATCGAAACCCGTCAACGCCTTGGCGATTTCATTGTTGACGTTGGCGACCGCCTTGGTCACGCCCTTGCCGTCGTAGCGCACCTTGTCGCCGTCGCGCAGTTCCACCGCCTCGCGCGTACCGGTCGACGCGCCGCTCGGCACGATCGCACGACCGAAGGCGCCGTCCGACAAGGTGACTTCGGCTTCGAGCGTGGGATTGCCGCGAGAGTCCAGCACTTCGCGGGCGTGGATGGACTGGATTTGGGTGCTCATGGGTGCGCCACGTTCCTTTATCTCACTTGGTTCGGGGGTTGGGGATGGGTAGTGGGGGCACAAGCATGGTCTGCCAATCGAGTGTGTGTCTCCACGCATTCACAAGCGTTGCGGCACGCGCCCCCGCTACCCGTCCCCCATCCCCGAATGCTTCACCACCGCATCGAGTTCCTTCAGCGTCGCCAGCAACGCTTCCATCTGCCCCAGCGGCCACGCGTTGGGGCCGTCGGACAGCGCCTTGTCGGGATCGGGGTGGGTTTCCATGAACACGCCCGCGACCCCAACCGCGATGGCCGCGCGAGCCAGCACTGGTACGAATTCGCGCTGGCCACCGGATTTCGTGCCTTGACCGCCCGGCAACTGCACCGAATGGGTGGCATCGAACACCACGGGGCAGTTCGTTTCACGCATCACAGCGAGCGAACGCATGTCGGAGACGAGATTGTTGTAACCGAAGCTCGCGCCGCGCTCGCACACCAGGATCTGGTCGTTGCCGGCCGCGCGCGCTTTTTCCACGACATTCGTCATGTCCCACGGTGACAGGAACTGGCCCTTCTTGATGTTCACGGGCTTGCCAGCGCGCGCGACCTTCTGGATGAAATCGGTCTGCCGGCACAGGAACGCCGGCGTCTGCAACACGTCGACCACTTCGGCCACTTCGTCGAACGGCGTGTACTCGTGCACGTCGGTGAGCACCGGCACGCCGATCTGCTTCTTCACTTCACCAAGGATCGCCAAGCCTTCTTCCATGCCGAGGCCGCGGAAACTTTTCGCGGACGTACGGTTGGCCTTGTCGAAGCTGGATTTGAAAATGAAGGGAATGCCGAGCTTGCCGGTGATCTCCTTGAGCGTACCGGCGGTGTCGAGCTGCAACTGCTCGGACTCGACCACGCACGGGCCGGCGATGAGGAAAAAGGGTTGGTCCAGCCCGGCGTCGAAGCCACACAGCTTCATACAGAACCCCTCTCCCCTCGGGAGAGGCGGCGTGAAGCGCCGAGCGCGCAGCGCTGGGGTGAGGGTCCGGTTACCCGAATAGGCAAAAGTTTACGAAGAATGCCATTCATGCAGGTTTGAAAATTCCGTTCCATTCGTACCCTCACCCGCCCTGCGGGCACCCTCTCCCGGAGGGAGAGGGGAAGAAACCATCACCCCGCCGCTTCCTTCGCAAGCCGTGGCGCGTCGCGCATCGCCTTGTACTCGCGTGCGGCGCGCACGAAACCATTGAACAGCGGATGGCCGTCGCGGGGGGTGGAAGTGAACTCTGGATGGAACTGGCACGCCAGGAACCACGGATGTTTTTGCTGGGACAACTCGACGATCTCGACCAAGTCATCCACCGACAGGCCGGCGATCACGAGGCCGGCTTTTTCCAGGCGCTCGCGGTAGCGGTTGTTGAATTCGTAGCGATGCCGGTGACGTTCGCGGATGGTGTCGGCGCCGTACAGTTCGCGCGCCAGGGTGCCGGGTGTCAAACGGCATTCCTGCGCGCCCAGGCGCATGGTGCCACCGAGGTCGGATGCCTCGTCGCGGCGCTGCACATCGCCGGCGGCTTGCGTCCACTCGGTGATCAATGCGATCACGGGATCGGCGCAGTCACGATCATTTTCGGTGGAACCCGCGCCAGGCAAACCCGCAAGATCCCGCGCGAACTCCACCACCGCCGCGTGCATCCCGTAGCAGATGCCGAAGTACGGGATGCCGCGCTCGCGCGCGTACTTCACCGTCTGGATCTTGCCCTCGAATCCACGCTTGCCGAAACCGCCCGGCACCAGGATCGCGTCGGCGTCCTGCAGGACCGTGTCGGCGCCGCGCGTCTCCACGGTTTCCGAATCCACCCATTCGAGCTGCACGCGGGTCGAATTGTGGATACCGCCGTGGCGCAGCGCTTCGCCCAGCGATTTGTAGGCATCCTTGTGTTCCACGTACTTGCCGACAATGCAGACGCGCACACTGTCTTTCGGGTTTTCGACGGCATCGACCGTGCGCTGCCATTGCGAAAGATCGGATGGCTTGGCGTCGAGGTGCAGCCGTTCAACCACGATGTCGTCGAGGCCTTCCCTGTGCAGCCACAGCGGCAGCTTGTAGATGGTGTCCGCGTCCGCTGCGCTGATCACTGCATTTTCCGGCACGTTGGTGAACAACGCGATCTTGCGTCGCTCGGACTCCGGCAACGGCTCCTCGCAGCGGCACACCAGGATGTCGGGCTGGATGCCGAGCGCGCGCAGTTCCTTCACCGAATGCTGGGTGGGCTTGGTCTTGATTTCGCCCGCGGCCTTGATGTAAGGCACCAGGGTCAGGTGCATGAACAGCACCTTGTCGGCACCCCGCTCGATGCGCAACTGGCGCGCGGCTTCCAGGAACGGCTGCGATTCGATGTCGCCCACGGTGCCGCCGATTTCCACCAGCGCCACGTCGAAGCCACGCGAGGCTTCGTCGATCACGTGCTTGATCTGGTTGGTGATGTGCGGGATCACCTGCACCGTGGCGCCGAGATAATCGCCGCGGCGCTCCTTGCGGATCACCGCTTCGTAGATCTTGCCGGTGGTGATGGAATTCTTGCCCGACAGCCGCGTGCGCACGAAACGTTCGTAATGCCCGAGGTCCAGATCGGTCTCGGCGCCGTCGTCGGTGACGTACACCTCGCCGTGCTGGAACGGGCTCATGGTGCCGGGATCGACGTTGATGTAAGGGTCCAGCTTCATCAACGTCACATTGAGGCCGCGGGCCTCGAGGATGGACGCCAGCGACGCCGACGCGATGCCCTTGCCAAGCGAGGACACCACGCCGCCGGTGACGAAAATCAGGGAGGTCATGATCGGGTCGTGTGTGGAAAGCGACATTCTAGCGGAAGCGTCCGCCCGCCACAGCGCGGGATCAGTGGCAGTGCTTGCGCCGCCCGCATGCCGGGCGGACACTAGCGGGCGTATGGAGGCCGGCCTGTCGCCGGCGGGGAACGTCATTGCACCATGGCGGTTCGTTCGACCTTCCTTGCGGAACTGAAGCGCCGCAACGTGCTGCGTGCGGCGGTGCTGTATTTCGGCGCGGTGTGGGCGCTGTCGCAGGGCATCTCGCAACTGAGTCCCGCGTTCAACCTGCAGGCCGACGTTACCCGCTGGTTCGTGATTGCCTGCGCAATCCTGTTTCCATTCTGGATCACGTTCGCGTGGCTGTACGAATTCACCCCGACCGGGATCAGGCGCGAGAGCGAAGTCGCGCCCAGCGAATCGATCACGCACTCGACCGCGCGCAAGCTGGATTTGGCGATCATCGCGGTGCTGGCGGTGGCGGTGCTGCTGCTGGGTTGGCGGTTGCTGGTGGTCGACCATCGCGTACCTTCCGTGGCGCACGTTGCGGCTGTCGCGCCCAGGGCCATGCCCTTCGCCCCGCCCAAGGACACCCTCGTGGTGCTGCCTTTCACCAACCTCTCTGGCGATCCCAAACAGCAGTACTTCAGCGACGGCATCACCGAGGAATTGACCGATGCCTTGGGCCAGAATCCGGCCCTGCGCGTGACCGCGTGGGCAACTGCCGCGCACTTTCGCAACAGCGCCGAACAGCCCAATGCAGTCGGCCGGCAGTTGAACGTCGCCAACATCCTGCACGGCAGCATCGCGCGCGCAGGCAATCAGGTGCGCGTCACCGCGGAGCTGGTGAACGCCGTCACCGGCGTGCAGCTGTGGTCGGCACATTACGACCAATCCTTCAAGGACATCTTCGCGGTGCAGGACGCGGTCTCGAAGGCCATCGCCGGCGCCTTGCAGGTCAAGTTCGCGCAAGTCGACCTGCCCACGGGCGGCACCAGCAATCTCCAGGCCCACGAGCTGGTGCTGAAGGGCCGCGCACTCACGGACAAGGCCGATGCCGCAAGCCTCGAAGCTGCGCGCCAGGATTCCGAGCAGGCGCTTGTGCTCGATCCGAACTATGCCGACGCCCACGCGCTCTTGTCGCGCACTCTGCTCCGACTCACCGGACAGTCCAGCCTGCCTCTGGCGACGACGCTGCCCCAAATCCGCGCCGAAGCCGAAAAAGCCATCGCTCTCGATCCGCACAATGCCGATGCCTGGGTGGCGCTGGGCAATGCGGATGCGAGCACCAACCCGCCCGACTTCGCCAAGGCCAAAGTGGCATACCGGAAGGCGTTGACGCTCGATCCGAGCAACGTCGCCGCCCACGTCGATTACGGCATCGCCCTGCCGCTCAAGCCGGGGCTGGCGGAATTCCAGGAAGCCACACTGCTCGATCCCGACAACGCCAGCGCCTGGAACAATCTGGCGGTCTTTGCCCAAGACCTCGGCGACTGGGCGGGCGAGGTCAAGGGCTTCCAGGCGCTGCTCCGGCTCGATCCCGAGGACGTGGACAGTGCGTTCGGCCTTGCTTATGCGTACCAGCAGTTGCGGCAGTACGACCAGATGGTTCTGCCCTTCGATCTCGTGAAACCGGCCAATGCCGTGGACCGGGCACAGGTCGCGGCCGGCAGGCTGCTGTACCAATCGATTATCCACCCGAAGCTGCGCCCGCAGGCGCTCGCGGCCGTGCAGCAGCTCGCGCGCTACCAGTCCAATCAGGACGTGGCCAGCAATCTCCTCCAGCTCTGGCTCGCGCTCGGCGAGAACGACCAGGCACTGAAGCAGCTGCAAGGTATCTGCCCCGCCCAGCCCATCGGCTGCAACGACCTCGCCATCAATCCGATCTACGCGCCGCTGCGCGCCGATCCCGCGTTCCGGAACCTCGCGAAGCGCTACACCACCGCGACGCTGGAGTAGGACGAAACCCGCGTAGCAGTTTCAGCCGAATCGATCCCGAGCCATGTTGGCGGAAGCGGCGGCGCCGCAATACGCGTTCACCTCGTCGACACGAGTGGGGCCGCGCGTAACGCGCGCAGGCGGATGACGTTGCACACCGAAGCCATGAACGGCAAAAGCGCATCCCCTCGTCGCGCTGCGTGCGCGCTCGCTTTGCTCCGCCCTTCCTGCGAGGAAGCGGGAAGAAGGCGGGGCGCGGGGCGACGTTCCTCCCGCTTCGCAAGCGGAGGGGGCCATCTGCCTGCGCTAAGCTTGTGCGATGGAATCGCCGACCCTCGCCACCGTCCCCGCCCGCATCGCCGCACTGCGCGGCGTGATGCACCGACGCGGCATTGCCGCGTGCATCGTGCCCAGCGCCGATCCGCACCTGTCCGAATATCTGCCCGGGCACTGGCAAGCGCGAAAATGGCTGTCCGGTTTCACCGGCTCGGCCGGTACGCTGGTGGCGACCGCGGATTTCGCAGGGGTGTGGACGGACTCGCGCTACTTCTCGCAAGCCGAGCGGCAATTGGCCGGCAGCGGCGTCGAACTGGTGAAGCTGAACGTGCCGCACACGCCCGAGCACGTCGAATGGTTGTGCCAGCGCGCGCACACGGGCGACAAAGTCGCGTGCGCCGCCGACATGTTGTCGCTGGCTTCCGAACGTTCGCTGCGCAAGCAACTGGCAACCCACGGCGCGCAACTGGTCGAGGACGATCTGCCTGCGCAAGTCTGGAGCGATCGCCCGCCGCTTCCGCATGCCCCGATCTACGAACATCCGCTGGAATACGCCATCCACCGGCGCGCGGAAAAACTTGCCGACGTGCGCAACGCCATGTCGAAGCTCGGCGCCACCCATCACATGGTGTCCGCGCTGGACGAAATCGCATGGGTGCTGAATCTGCGCGGCAGCGACGTCGAATACAACCCGGTATTCCTGTCGCATCTGTTGATCGACGCCGACAAGGCAAGCTTGTTCGTCGAGGCAAGCAAGCTGGATGCAAAACTGCAAAAAGACCTTGCCGGCGACAGTATCCACTTGGCACCCTACGTCGCCGTCGGAGACGCCCTCGGCAATCTGCCAAGGGGCGCAAAACTGCTGCTCGCACCCGCGCAGGTTTCCGCCGCCGCTGCGCACGCGATCCCCGATCACGTCTCGTTGATTGAAACGGCCGGTCCGATCACCGCGGCCAAGGCGCGCAAGGACAACAGGGAAATGGAGCATGTGCGCGAGGCGATGCGCCGCGACGGCGTGGCGCTGGTGCGCGGCGCACGCTGGCTGGAGCAGTCGCTGAAGGACGGCAAGCGGCTGACCGAACTCGATGTGGACGCCAAGCTGCGCGAATTGCGCTCGCAGCAACCCGGCTTCGTCAGCGAAAGTTTTTCCACCATCGCGGGCTACGAAGCCAATGCCGCGATGCCGCACTATTCGGCGACCCCCGAATCGCACGCGGAACTGCACCGGAAGGGCATGCTGCTGATCGATTCCGGCGCACAATATCTGGGCGGCACCACCGACATCACCAGGATGTGGAGCCTTGGCGAAACCACGGCCGAACAACGCCGCGACGTGACGCTGGTGCTGAAGGGCGTGATCGCGCTGTCGCGCGCGAAGTTTCCACGCGGATCGTCGGGCCAGCAGCTCGACGCGCTGGCGCGCGCGCCGATCTGGGCCGCCGGCGTTGATTACGGCCACGGTACCGGGCACGGGGTCGGCTACTGCCTGAACGTACACGAAGGCCCGCAATCGATCCGGCCGCCACGTTCCGCGCAGCATCTCGAACCCATGGATGTCGGCATGATCACCTCGATCGAACCCGGCATCTACAAGCCCGGCCGCCACGGGGTGCGGATCGAGAATCTGGCTGCAACCATCCCTGCGGGCGACGGCGAGTTCGGCGAATTTCTTGCGTTCGAGACGGTGACACTGTGTCCGATCGACACCCGCCTGCTGGATCTGTCGTTGCTGGACGCGGTCGAAACCGCATGGCTCGATGCCTATCACGCCAAGGTGCGTGAACAGATCGCGCCGTTGCTCGACGACCCCGCCGACCGGGCCTGGCTGGACATGCGCTGCGTGCCGCTCGCGACAGCCAGGGCTGCCTGAACCACTGCCGCGACCGGCTCAACAGCGCGTATGCGTTCTGCTAGCTTACGCGAGTTCATTTTCCGAGGATGCCACGTGCCGCGTCGACCGAAGCCGCTGACACCGCGCGCACTGGCGTTCGCAATCGCGCTGGCGGCCGCTCCCGGCATGGCGATGGCGCAAACCGGCGCGGACGTCTGCCCGCTCGGCACATTCGTGTGCCCGGTGGTGAAGGACGGTTTCGCGCTGTGCAAGAAGAACGATCTGCTGGACTTCTACGTACCGGGTCTGCCGACGAGTGGCGACCGCGATGCCAGTCCCGCGCAGGTACACGGCGAACATTTCAGCAGTCCCGACAGCAACATTTTCCACTTGTCCGGCAATACCTCGTTGCAACGACTCGATCAGTTGCTGCGCACCGATACGCTCACCTACAACGTCGACACCACCGCCTACGACGCAGAAGGGCACGTGCGCTATCAGGAACGCGGCCTGCTGTTCTCGGCCAGCAACATGCAGGGCACCACCGATCCCGAGCATGGCGTCGCGAACAACGTGCAATACCAGCTGCTGACCTCGCGCGGCAACGGCGTCGCCAGTCAGGCGATCGTGCTGGACCAGGACCGCGCCAGGTTGCACGCCGTCACCTATTCGACCTGCGAGCTCCACCACCGCGTGTGGACGATCGAGGCCAAGACCATGACCATGGACCGCGACGAGGGGGTCGGCCGCGCCCACGACGTGACCATGCGCCTCAAGGGCGTGCCGTTTCTGTGGCTGCCGTACCTGCGTTTTCCCCTCGACGACCGGCGCCAAACCGGCTTTTTGTTCCCTTCGTTCGGCAAGCTCAGTCGTGCGGGTTTCAACTTCAGGATCCCGTTCTACTGGAACATTGCGCCGAACTACGACGCCACTTTCACGCCGGTGTGGTTCACCGAGCGCGGCGCGATGCTCGACAGCGAATTCCGCTGGCTCACGTCAACCAGCAAGGGCACGTTGGATCTCGACTACATGCCGCATGACAAGGTCGCCGGCCGCGACCGCGGCTACCTCAACTTCAGCAACCAGACCAGCCTGCCCGGGAATCTTCAATGGGTGACTTCCATCAATCGCGTCACCGACAAGGCCTGGTTCCAGGACTATGGTCAGACCACGGGTACCGCCGTGCGCCTGTTGGGCTCGTCCTCCTACCTCAGTGGTGGGGGCGACTGGTGGAATGCCGGCATCGGCGCCAATGTGTACCAGATCACCGACCCGGCCCTGTCCGACACGGCCGCCCCGTATCGGGAGCTGCCGCGCATGTATTTCAACGCCGACCGTCCGATCGGCGCGCCCGGTGGCCCGGAGTGGGGCGTCAATGCCGAAGCGGTGCGCTTTGTCGAACCGGAGAAGGTCGGCGGCGACCGCTTCGATCTGTATCCCCATCTCGACTGGCCGCTGCAAGGGCCGGCGTGGTTCGTGCGCCCGGAACTGGGGCTGCGCTACACCACCTACAACTTGCCGCAGCCGGTGGCCGAAGACGGTCCGAGGCATCCCTCGCGCAGCGTGCCGATCTTCGATGTGGATGCCGGCCTGATCTTCGAACGCGAGGTGCACCTGTTCGGCAGCGACTACACCCAGACACTGGAACCGCGCATGTATTACCTGCGCGTTCCGTACCGCAACCAGGATGACATTCCGCTGTTCGACACGCAGCCGTTCACCTTCGACTTCTGGCAACTGTTCACCACCAACATGTTCAGCGGCGCCGACCGCCAGGAAAACGCCAACAATCTTTCACTGGCGTTGACCACGCGATTTCTCGACCAGGACGGCGTGGAAAAACTCTCGGCCAGCATCGGACGGATCCGTTACTTCGACCCGCAGAAGGTCACCCTGCGCCCCGGGAGCCAGATAGTGGACCATTCCGGCTCCGACTACGTCGGCAATCTGACGATCGCCCTGAACGACCACTGGCGCCTGACCACATCGCAACAATGGAATCCCTTTACCTATCGGACCGACGTTTCCACCGTGGCCCTGCAGCGCCGGCTGTGGGGCGACGGCATCGTCAACTTCGATTACCGCTACCGCCAGGACCTGCTCGAACAGGCGGGCATGTCTGCCGAGGTTCCGGTGGGCGCCGCCTGGAAACTGGTCGGAAGCTACCAGTATTCACTGCGCGAAAAGCACATCATCGACGCGTTCGCCGGCATCGAATGGAATAGTTGCTGCACCCGCGTCCGGCTGGTCGCCCGTCACTACGTCTACGACTTCCAGGGCGATTTCAACAACGCTGTCATGATCGAGATCGAATTCAAGGGTCTCGGCGCCTATGGCCAGCGCACCGACAGCTTGCTGCGCAATGATATCCTTGGCTACCAATAGCGGCAGCCAGGCGTAGTCGATTCCAATGCCGCCAACCCGGATTTCCGGCAACCGGCGCCGCTCCGGCTTCCGGTGTATTCCAACCCGGGCCGGGCGAACCTTCATCGAATCCACATGTCCAAAATCACCATGAACCGCCCCTTGCTCGCCAGCCTGATGATCGTCTTCGCAACGGCAGCCTACGCGTTGCCCGCTTCGGCGCAATTGCTGAGTCCCGACGCGCCGCCTGCCACCAGCGCGCCGCCTTCCCCGCTGCTTGCACCCGCTTCGAACTCGAATCAAGTTCAATTGGTGGACAGGATTGTCGCAGTGGTCAACGATGGCGTGATCCTGCAGAGCCAGCTCGACCAAAGCGCGGCGACCGTGGCCCAGTCGATCACCTCCTCGGGCCACCAGCTGCCGCCGAAAGACGTGCTCGAAAAGCAGGTGCTGCAACGTTTGATCCTAACCGAGCTGCTGGTCCAGCAGGCCGGCCACAACGGCGTGCGCATTTCCGATGCGCAGCTCGACACCGCGGTCGCCGGCGTCGCCCAACAGAACAAGATGACCGTGCCGCAAATGCAAGCAGCCATGCGGCAGCAGGGGGTGGATTACACCGCGTTTCGGCAGCAGTTGCAGAACCAAATGCTGGTGCGCGACGTACAACAGCAGGTGATGCAACAATCGTCGCAGGTCTCCGACGCGGAAATCGACAATCTCATCGCCAGTCCTGCGTTCCGGGAGGGCGAAGTGCACCTGGCCCGAATCCTGATCGCCTTGCCGGAAGGCGCCGATGCGGCGCAGATCGCGGCGGCGCAAACCAGGGCCGGCAATATCGAGGACCAATTGAAGGCGGGCAAGAGTTTTGCCGCATTGGCGGTCAGCGACTCCAGCGCGCCCGAGGCGTTGCAAGGCGGCGACCTCGGCTGGCTGCGCGTGGATGAACTGCCGCCGGCCGTGCAACAGATCGTCAATTCACTGCAACCCGGCGGTTACACCCGGCCGCTGCGCGACCCGACGGGCTTCACCATCCTGAGACTGGAAGGCAAGCGCACCCCCGAGACCAAGCAGATCGTGACCGAGTATCACGCCTTGCACTTGATGATCAAGCCAGACGCGGTGCTGAACGAACAGGGCGCGAAGGACAAGATCGAGAAGCTGTATCACGAGATCGTGGACCAGCATGCGGATTTCGGGGCATTGGCCAAACAGGATTCGGACGATCCGACCACGGCCAACAACGGTGGTGACCTGGGCTGGTTCATGAAAGATGATTTCGGCACCAAGATCGGCGAACTGCTCGCCAACATGCAGCCCGGTCAAGTCAGCCAGCCGTTCGCAAGTCCGAACGGGGCATGGCACATCATCAAGTTGCTTGGCACCCGCCAGTCCAACAAGACCAAGGAACTGGAACGCGAACAGGCGCGCCAGGCGATCGCCGCGCGCAAGGGCCAGCAGGCCTACGAGCAGTTTCTGCGCGACATGGAATCCGCCGCCTACATCAATATCAAGGTGCCGGAACTCGCCGATGCGGATCCCTACGCGACCGGGGAATCGGCTCAATGAACCCGGGGCCGGCCACGAACCGGCCCGCACGACTTCAGCGACTCGCCATTACCGGCGGCGAACCCGCAGGCGTCGGTCCGGAACTGGTCGCGCGTCTCGCCGCAACGCCGATCGCGGCCGATCTGGTCGCAATCACCGATGCTGCATTGCTCGATCGGGCCGCAGGCCGCTGCGGAATCACGCTGAAGATCGAACCGTACGACGGCAAGCCTCGCAACTTGCGTGGCACGGGAAGCCTGCGCGTCGTGGACGTGCCGCTGCGCATCGAGGAAACGCCCGGGCAACCCGACCCGCGCAATGCCTTCCATGTATTGCAAACGCTGGCGCAGGCCGCGGATCGTTGCGGCGACGGTGAATTCGATGGAGTCATCACCGCACCGGTGCAGAAATCGGTGATCAATGATGCGGGCGAGGCGTTTTCGGGCCACACCGAATTCTTTGCGCGACGTGCCGGCTGCGACGTGGTGATGATGCTGGCATCGCCCGAATTGCGCGTCGCGCTGGCCACCACTCATCTGCCACTGGCGAAAGTTCCGGTTGTGGTCACGCGCGAGTCCCTGACTCGCACGTTGCTCATCCTCCACTCGGAATTGACTTCGAAATTCGGCGTCGCGACGCCGCGCGTCGCGGTACTTGGGTTGAACCCGCACGCTGGCGAAGGCGGACATCTCGGACGCGAGGAAATCGACACGATCATTCCTGTTCTCGATGCACTGCGTGGCAAAGGCATGCAGCTGATCGGTCCGCTGCCCGCCGACACCGCATTCGTGGCGGACATGCGTCGGCGTTACGACGCGGTGCTGGCGATGTACCACGATCAGGCCCTTCCGGTACTGAAATCGGAGGCCTTCGACCGAACCGTCAACATCACGCTCGGTCTGCCTTTCGTGCGTACCTCGGTCGATCACGGCACCGCGCTCGATCTTGCCGGAACCGGCCGCGCCAACCCGGCCAGCATGATCGCGGCAGCGGAAATGGCACTGCAGCTTTGTTCCCTCTCCCCTCGGGAGAGGGTGCCCCGCAGGGGCGGGTGAGGGTCGTGCACGCGTACTCTCTCACCGAAAACAGGCATCGCGCGTGTTCGTACCCTCACCCCAGCGCTACGCGCTCGGCGCTGCGCGCCGCCTCTCCCGAAGGGAGAGGGGTTTGATCCATGTCCGCACGTCCCAAAAAACATTTCGGCCAGCATTTCCTGCATGAGCGCGGTGTGCTCGAACGCATCATCGCCGCGATCGCTCCGAAACCCGACGACCGCATCGTCGAGATCGGGCCCGGCGAAGGCGCACTCACCTTGCCTTTGCTGCGGGCGGCGGGCCGTCTGACCGCAATCGAGCTGGATTCCGGATTGATCGAACCCTTGCGCGCGCGTGCAGCCGATGCCGGCGAACTGCATGTCATCCACGCGGACGTATTGAAAGTGGATTTCACCGCGCTGGCGCACGGGGGCAAGCTGCGCCTTGCAGGCAACCTGCCCTATTACGTCTCCAGCCCCATCCTGTTCCATTGCCTCGCGCACGCCGATGCGATCGCGGACATGCACTTCATGTTGCAAAGGGAAGTCGTGGACCGGATGGCTTCGGCGCCCGGCAGCAAAGTCTACGGGCGGCTGTCGGTGATGCTGCAACTCGCCTGCAAGGTCGAACCGCTGCTGCAAATCGCGCCCGGTGCCTTCCGCCCCCCACCGAAAGTGGATTCGACCTTCGTCAGGCTGACGCCGCTGCCCGCATCGCGGCGCCCCGGCGCCGGGCTCGGACGCAGCATCGAAAGCGTGGTGCGCGCCGCATTCGGCCAACGCCGCAAGACACTAGCCAACGCCCTGAACGGGCTGCTTTCCGCCGACGCCATCCGCGCCGCCGGCATCGACCCGCGCACCCGCGCCGAGAACGTGCCTGTATCCGGTTTCATCGCACTGGCCGGGCACGCGAATCATGCCGGCTTGCAGGTTGGGCCGAAACCCGCACACAATGATGCCCGATGAGCCCCCGACAAACCACCACCGACAAACCACGCGAGCCCCGCGAACCCGAACCGTACGCGGTCGAGATCGACGTCGACGCGCGTTACGTGTTCGACCAGTCCAAGCCGGAGGCAAACCGCTACGTGTTCGCCTACGAAATCACCCTGCGCAACCTGGGCATGATGCCTGCACGCCTGCAAACCCGTCACTGGATCATTACCGACGCCAACGGCAAGGTCGAGGAGGTACGCGGTGAAGGCGTGGTCGGCGAACAACCGCGCCTGCAACCGGGAGAGGGTTACAGCTACACCTCCGGTGCGGTGCTGGAAACGCAGGTAGGTACCATGCGTGGCGCGTACCTGTTCCATGCCGACGACGGCACCGACTTCGAGGTTCCAATTCCCGAGTTCGTGCTGTCGGTGCCACGTACGCTGCACTGAAAGGCTTCGCCTGCGCGCATGGCCATCTACGCGATCGGCGATGTGCAAGGGTGCTATCCCGAACTGCAGCGCCTGCTCGAACGCACCTGCTTTGATTCTGGCCGTGACCGATTGTGGTTCTGCGGCGATCTGGTCAATCGCGGCGGTGAATCGCTGGAAGTGCTGCGCCTGGTGCACGGCCTGCGCGAACGATGCGTCGTCACGCTCGGCAACCACGACCTCAGCCTGCTTGCGATCGCCGAACGCGAACCGGAAGCGCGCGCCCGCACCAACCCCGACCTGCGCAGGGTGCTTGAAGCGGATGATGCCGGTACCCTGCTCGACTGGCTGCGAAACCAGTCGCTGCTCCATCACGACGCCGGGCTGGGTTTCACGCTGGTGCACGCGGGCTTCGCGCCGTCGTGGACACTCAAGCAGGCCGAGCACATCGCGCATGAAGTCGAACGCGCGCTGCGAGGGCCCGGCCACCACGCGCTGCTGCAACGGATGTTCGGCAATCGACCTGCGCGCTGGTCATCGAAACTGCACGGACACGATCGCATGCGCGCCGCGATCAATTTTTTCACCCGCATGCGCTACTGCGACGTGCACGGCCGCATCGATTTCGACGCCAAGGGTCAGCCCGGATCGCAACGCCCCGGTCTGTACCCATGGTTCGAGGTGCCGGGCATGAAAACCCGCGACACCCGCATCGTGTGCGGGCACTGGTCCGCGCTCGGCCGCTTCGCCGGGCTCGGCGCATACGCCATCGACACGGGTTGCGTGTGGGGTGGCAAGCTCACCGCACTGAGGCTTGATGGCGATGAGCCCGAGTTCATCGCGGTGGACGCTGAACCGCATCGCAAACGCGGTTGACCTTCGCATTATTTCACGCAGTCAGGCATGCACGTCTTGTTCTCGCGATCGCCTGCGCCGCTCCGGCACCACTAACGACACGATTCGAACATCGCATTTGCAGGTTGGGCTGAGCGTAGCGAAGCCCAACGAGAGATGTTGGGCCTCCCCGGATAAAGCTCGGGTCAGCCCAACCTACGGAAACGAGGGACATCGCGCGTCAACGCAACCCCGTCTCGTTGCGAGCGATCACCATGCGCTGGATCTCCGACGTACCTTCGTAGATCTCGGTGATCTTGGCATCGCGGAAATAACGTTCCAGTGGCATTTCCCGCGAATAACCCATGCCGCCATGGATCTGCACGGCCTGATGGGTGATCCACATTGCCGCTTCGGATGCGGTGAGCTTGGCGACCGCGGCTTCGGTCGAAAAGCGCGCGCCGGTTTTTGCCGATTGCTGTTTCAGCCATGCCGCCCGCAGGGTCAGGAGACGCGCGGCATCGAGTTTGCACTTCATGTCGGCGATCTTGGCCTGGGTCATCTGGAACGAACCGATCGGCTGGCCGAATGCCTTGCGGTCGCGCGAATATTCCAGCGTGGCTTCGTACGCGGCGCGCGCCAGACCCACCGCCTGCGAGGCGATGCCGATGCGGCCTGCATCCAGCACACCCATCGCGATCTTGAAGCCGTGCCCTTCCTCGCCGATCACCTCGTCGGGTTGCGCACGGTAATCGTCGAACTCGATTTCACAGGTGGCCGATGCGCGGATTCCGAGCTTGGGCTCGGTCTTGCCCCGGCTGAAGCCCTCGCGCGAGGTATCGATCATGAACGCGGTGACGCCGCGCGCATGTTTTTCCGGGTCGGTCATCGCGAACAACAAAATGTATTTCGCGACCGGTCCCGAGGTGATCCAGCTTTTCTTGCCATTGATCAGGAAGCTGCCGTCCGCCTGCTTCACCGCACGACAACGCATCGCGGTCGCATCGGAACCGGATTGCGGCTCGGTCAACGCGAACGCGCCGATGGCTTCGCCGGACGCGATCGGCGCGACATACTTGTGCTTCTGTTCCTCGTTGCCGAACTTCAGCAGGCCGTTGCAGTAGAGCGTGTTGTTGACGCTCATGATGGTCGAGTGCGCGCAATCGGCCGCGGCGATTTCGATCATCGCCAGCACGTAGCTGATGGAGTCCATCCCGGCACCACCGTATTCGGCCGGCACCTCGATGCCCATCAGGCCCAGCTTGCCCATCTCCAGGATGTTGTCGAGCGGGAACTCGCCGGACTTGTCGAAATCCGCCGCCACCGGCGCTATGCGTTTCTGCGCGAAATCGCGCGCGATCGACTGGATCTGCAACTGCTCTTCGGAAAAAGTGAAATCCATCGCAATACCTCTTGTCTGTCGTGCCCGCGTCCCATCCGGCAGTGCGTCGCGGCAATCCGACCTTGCATGATAACGGCGCGCGCCGGAAACCGGGCAATGCGAACCCGTCGGACTTTAATTTATCTTTCTATCCTGATATAAAGATGGAATGCTTGATCTGGTATCCGCCACCGCCCTGTTGCGGCTGTTGTCCGACCCAACGCGGGTGCGGCTGCTCGCGCTGCTCAGGCGCGAGGAACTGACGGTCGCCGAACTGTCGTCGGTGCTGCGGCTCGCGCAACCGCGCGTGTCCACGCACCTCGCCAAGCTCAAGGAAGCGGGACTGGTGCACGACCGCCGCGCCGGCGTGTCGGCTTATTACCGCTTCAACGAAAGCGGTTTCGACGGCGCGGCCGATTTGTTGCGCGCGCTCGAGGACGGCGTGGACGATTCGCTGCTGGATGCCGACGCACAGCGCCTGCCATCGGTGCTGGCCGCGCGCGCGCGCGATCGTGGCTGGGCCGACAGCGTCGCCGGCGACATGGAACGCCACTATTCGCCCGGCCGCACCTGGGAAACGCTGGCACGCACGCTGCTGCAACTGCTGGAAACCGGCGACGTGCTGGACATCGCCTCGGGCGATGGCGTGCTGGCGGAGCTGCTGGCCCCGCATGCGCATTCCATCGTGTGCATTGACTCGAGCCCGAATGTGGTCGCTGCGGCGCGCAAACGCCTGAAGACCTGTCGCAACGTCGAGGTGATCGAAGGCGACATGCACGCAATCGACACCGGCGGCCGCAAGTTCGACCTGGTGCTGATGATGCACGCGTTGACCTACAGCGATCGTCCCCAGCAAGCCATTGCCGAAGCGGCGCGGGTATTGAAACCCGGCGGTCGCCTGTTGGCCGCGACGTTGGCGAAACACGCGCACCGTGCCGCGGTGTCGCCGTTCGACCACAGGAACCTCGGTTTCAGGCGTGAGGAGCTGAAGGGGTTCGCACGCAAGGCAGGCAT
Source organism: Rhodanobacteraceae bacterium (assembly GCA_036279455.1). Classification (GTDB taxonomy): domain Bacteria; phylum Pseudomonadota; class Gammaproteobacteria; order Xanthomonadales; family Rhodanobacteraceae; genus 66-474. The sequence goes on from DASUJD010000032.1 coordinate 25,246, forward strand.
GGAAGTATTGCAATGCGAACGCATCTCACGTGAATCACGATCCCCGCATTTCGAGGTATTGAGCCTGCTGGCGAGGAAACCCTCGTAAAAACCCCTCTCCCTTCGGGAGAGGGTGGCGCGAAGCGCCGGGTGAGGGTCCGAACCCGCGCAGAGCTGCAACATGGCACGAGCCCCGAACCCTCACCCCTGCCCCTCTCCCGAAGGGAGAGGGGTTCAACCCAGGAATAACCATGACCAACATATTGCCCTGGCTTCATCCCGACCGTGTTGAAAAACTCGAACTCGCGCTCGCCGAACGCATCCTCGTGCTGGACGGCGCGATGGGCACGATGCTGCAGCGTCATGAGCTCGACGAAACCGGTTATCGCGGCGAGCGCTTCGCGCCTGGTTGCGATTCGGAACGCGCACACGAACACGTGGGTGAACAAGCCGACGGCAACGGTTGCCAGCGCGATCTCAAGGGCGACAACGACCTGCTGTCTCTGACCCACCCCGAAATCATCCGCGACATCCATGCCGCCTATCTGGGCGCGGGCGCGGACTTCGTCGAAACCAACACTTTCAACTCCACCTCGATCAGCCAGGCCGACTACGCGTTGCAGCATCTGGTGCATGAACTGAACCGCGAGGGCGCGAAGCTGGCGCGCGCGGCGTGTGACGAAGCCGAGCGCAAGACGCCGAACCGCCCGCGCTTCGCGATCGGCGTGCTGGGGCCTACCAGCCGCACCGCATCGCTGTCGCCCGACGTCAACAATCCCGGTTTCCGCAACGTCGACTTCGACGAACTGGAAAACGCCTACGCGGACGCTACGCACGGCTTGATCGAAGGCGGCGCCGACATCGTGATGGTGGAAACCATCTTCGATACCTTGAACGCGAAAGCCGCGCTGGCGGCGATCGCGCGGGCGTTCGACGAAGCCGGCGGCCGGCTGCCGGTGATGATCTCCGGCACCATCACCGACCGCTCAGGTCGCACCTTGTCCGGCCAGACCGCCGAGGCGTTCTGGTATTCGGTCGCGCACGCGCAACCCCTGTCGGTGGGCCTCAACTGCGCGCTCGGCGCCAAGGACCTGCGCCAGCACATCGAGGCCCTGTCGCGGGTCGCCGATTGCCGCATCAGCGCGCACCCCAACGCCGGCCTGCCGAACGAACTCGGTGGCTACGACGAAACTCCGGAGGAAATGGCCAGGGTCCTGGGCGAATTCGCACGCGACGGCCTGCTCAACATCGTCGGCGGTTGCTGCGGCACCACGCCCGAACACATCACCGCGATTGCCGCCGCAATGCAGGGCGTCGCGCCGCGCGTGCTGCCG
>DASUJD010000033.1:0-40788 GCA_036279455.1 Rhodanobacteraceae bacterium
TCGTCCGAGCTGTTCGTGCCTCAGATCGACAACGCGGGGCCATCGAACGAAGGTCCGGCGAAGGAACCGCCTCTCCTGATGGACTACGCCGACGCCGTGGCACTGATGCGCGCGCAGCGTGCCCATTACCAGTCGGCGTTATATGCCATACAGCCGACGGTGGTGCCATCGCGTCCCGGTCAGCATCCGTTCCATGCCGACGGGCATGCCGTGTCCAGCGAGTTTTTCCCGATGGTGGATGCGCCGTTCAAATATGGCGGGCCCTGGGCGCGTACCGATGACAAACGCCGCGCGCGCGTGGCGGTCATCAGCAGCCGGCTCAACGACAAGTTGTTCGGCGGCGGTGACAGCGTCGGCAAAACCGTCAACCTCGGCGGCGAGGAATACAGCATCGTCGGGGTATTGAATTCCTGGAATCCGCAGCCGCGCTTTTACGATCTGGGATTTGGCCAGAGTTACAACGAACAGGGAGATGGTGTTTTCCTGCCGTTCAACACCGCGGTTGCCGTCGGTCTGACCACTGCCCATGGGTTTTATTGCCATGGCTCGGCGCCGGCGAAGCCGGGTTTTGCAGCATTGCAGCGCTCGAGCTGCTCATGGGTTGCGTTCATGGTGCAGCTGGATACGCCGGCGCAGGCCGCTGCCTACAAGTCCTTTCTGAACGGGTACGCACGCGAGCAGCAACAGGCAGGCCGCTACGACTGGTCCCCAAACAATCGCCTGCGCGACCTCACGCAGTGGATGGACTATTTGCAGGTGGTGCCGTCGAACGTCGGCATCTCGCTTTACGTCGCGCTGGGCATGCTGCTTGCGTGCCTCGTCAATACCGCCGGTCTGTTGCTGGCCAAGTTCATGCGCCGCAGCGGCGAGATCGGCGTGCGCCGCGCCTTGGGTGCGTCGCGCCACGAAATCTACACGCAGTTCATGATCGAAGCCGGTCTGGTCGGTGTCGCGGGCGGCCTGGTGGGACTGATCCTGACCATGCTCGGTGTTGCGGCCATCGGTTGGGTACTGCCCCCCGGGATTGCCTCGCTGGCGCAGGTGAACGTGTCGCTGCTGGTCACGACCATCGCCACCACGATCGTCGCGACGCTGGTGGCCGGCCTCTATCCCACCATGCGTGCCGCGTCGGTACAGCCGGCGTGGCAGTTGAAATCGAATTGAATCTGCAGTAGCGCGCGCGTGCGCGGCCGGAAAGCTGCACAAAGAGTCGCCTGCACGCAGGCTCCTGCGACGAAGGGACAAGCCCATGAACATGCCTCCCATCCTTGCCGCCCTGGGCCGCCACAAACCCAGTGTCGCGTTGATCACCCTGCAGGTTGCACTGACGCTGGCGATTGTCTGCAATGCGGTGTTCGTGATCGGCCAACGCGTTGCACGTGTAAGCCGGCCCACCGGACTCGACGAAAACAACCTGATCTTCGTGCATCAGCATTTCATGAACGCGCCTTCCGCAGGCAGCGCGTCCGACGCGGACAGGCTGGACAGTCTGGTGCAACAGGACATGGCCGCCTTGCGCGGGATTCCCGGCGTCAAGTCGGTGGCGTCGGTCGATGTCGTGCCGTTGTCGTATGGAATGCTGTTCACGGCCTTGTCCACCAAACCCAAGTTCAACCAGAAGGACAGGTCGAGTTACAGCAGCATTTCGGAGTACACGATGGGCGCGCAGGGTCTGTCCACGCTGGGTTTGAAGCTGGTGGCCGGCCGCAACTTCAGATCCACGGAAGTGCAGCACGGCGCCTTGAGCTTCAATATTTCCACGCCGGTGATCATGATTACCCGCGCCGTTGCCAGGCATCTGTTCCCGGATGGCAAGGCCCTGGGCAAGACGGTCTACCTTGCCGGCAAACCCAGCCGCGTGATCGGCGTGCTGGCGCGTTTGCAGACGCAGGGTACGGGCGGCTTCAACAGCGCGTTCGCTTACAACTCCGTGGTACTGCCCTATCGCATGGATTGGGATGGCGCCAGCTACGCCATCCGTACCCAGCCTGGCCAACTTCATGCCGTGATGCAGGCCGTGCGCAAGACCTTGTACAAGGTCAATCCGCTGCGCGTGATCGAAGATAGCGGCGTGCAGAGCTTCGGGCAGATCCGCGCCAGCGCCTACAAAAGCGATATCGGCATGGCCATCCTGATGGGCGTGATCTGCATGATCCTGCTGTGCATCACCGGCGCCGGGATGGTGGGCATCACCAGTTTCTGGGTCAACCAGCGTCGCAAACAAATCGGCATCCGCCGCGCGCTCGGCGCCACGCGTCGCGACATCCTGCGCTATTTCCAGCTCGAGAACCTGATGATCGCGGGCACCGGCGTGGTGCTGGGCGCGCTCCTCGGCATCGGGCTGAACCTGTGGCTGATGAAGCTGTATTCGATGGATCGCATGCCGGTGGGGTATGTGGCGATCGGCGTCATCTTGCTTTTGCTGCTGGGCCAGATCGCAGTGTTCGCACCGGCGCGGCGCGCGTCCAACGTGCCGCCGGTGGTGGCGACGAGGAGCGTGTGATGGTCACCCCCTTCCGAAGGAAGGGGGTCGGCGCGAAGCGCCGGGGGGATGTGGTTGCGCGATGCAAAAGCCATCCCCCTCATTCCCCCTTCCGTTGGAAGGGGGAGGCAACATAACGGAGCGACAAGTCATGTTCGGCTATTACCTCGACCTCGCACGGCGCAGCCTGAAACGCTCGCCCGGGCTCACCGCGTTGATGGTGCTGAGCATCGGTGTGGGCGTGGCGCTGGCAATGTCGACATGGACGCTGGTGCACCTGATGTCGCACGATCCGATCCCGCAAAAATCCGCCGTGTTGTATTTCCCGACCATCGATGCCTGGGGGCCGGCCTCGCATTCGAAGGCGAAAAACGGTGACGAGCCACCCAACTGGCTCGACTACGCGACGGCCACGGCGCTGCTGCGCGACCACCGCGCGAAGTACCAGTCGGCGATCTACGCCGTGATCCCGACCGTGACGCCGCGCCGGCCCGGAGAGTACCCGTTCAACGTGCACGGTTATGCGGTCACCGATGAATTCTTCCCGATGGTGGATGTGCCGTTCAAATACGGCGGCAGCTGGAGCGCGGCGGACGAAGCGGACGCCGCACAGGTGGCCGTGATCACGGCGCAGCTCAGCGAAAAATTGTTCGGCGCCGGCGACAGCGTGGGCAAGACCGTCGTCGTGGGTGGACGCGACTATCGCGTGGTCGGGGTGATGGATGACTGGAATCCACAGCCGGTGTTTTTCGCCATCAGCGGAACGCAGGGCCTGAATGGATTCGCGACCCATCCCACCGAGTTGTACCTGCCGTTGAGCACCGCGGTGGCGGCGAAAATCGAGCCCACCGGCGAGGGTTGTTTCAAAAAGCCGCAAGGTTCCGGTTTTGCGGACCTGATGCATTCCAGCTGCGTGTGGCTCGATTACATGGTGCAACTGGACACGCCGGCGACGGCGCAGCGTTACAAACATTACCTGGAAGGTTTCGCGCGCCAGCGCTTCGACTGGCCGCCCAACATCCGCCTGCGTGACCTGATGGGGTGGCTGGCTTACGAACAAGTGGTGCCGGGTGGCTTCAAGATATTGCGCCTGGTCGGCGTGGGTCTTTTGATCGTGTGCCTGGTGGACACGATCGGCCTGATGCTGGCCAAGTTCCTGCGTCGCAGCGGTGAGATCGGCGTGCGACGGGCATTGGGTGCGCCGCGCCGTGCGATCTACGCGCAATTCTTGACCGAAACCGCAGTGATCGGCGTCGCGGGTGGGGTGCTGGGCATCGTCTTTACCTGGCTGGCGATGGCGTGGATGCGCGCCAAGAATCCGGATCAGTGGGCGCCGTTGACGCAATTGAATACAGGCCTGCTGGCCTTGACGCTGGCGGTGGCGATCATCGCGACGCTGCTGGCGGCGCTGTACCCCGTCTGGCGCGCGGCGCACGTGCAGCCCGCATGGCAGATCAAATCGAATTGAGGGAAGCCATGAACGTTTTCTTTCACGTTCGTCCTGAGCGTAGGCCCGAAGGGCCGGAGTCGAAGGACCAAGGCATTTCGACTTCGTTCGCTTCGCTCATTACGCTCAATGCGAACGGATTGGGGGGCTGGTCTTTGCGCGAATTGAAGCGGTGGAGGGTGGTGCCATGAGCTTTCCACCCATCCTCGCCGCGCTGCGCAAACACAAGGCCGGCGTGTTCCTGATCGGCTTGCAGATCGCGCTGACGCTGGCGATCGTGTGCAACCTCATTTTCATCGTCGCGGTGCGTGTGCAGCGCGTCCAGCGGCCAACCGGGATGAACGAACATGACCTGTTCATCATCACCCAGCAGTACATCGACGCGTCCACCAGCAGCAGCACGGCGGCCCTGCAGAAACTCGATTCGATGCAGGCGACCGATCTTGCCGCGTTGCGTCGATTGCCGGACGTGGTGTCGGCGACCACCATGAACGCCCTGCCGATCTCCGACAGCTACTCGATGGCGCAGATCGCACTCAAACCTGACCAGCCGCATGGTCTGGAGCGCGTCAACGAGTTCACGGGCGATGCGCACACCGTGCAGACGCTGGGGCTGCACCTGATTGCAGGGCGAAACTTCACCCGCAACGAAGTTCAGCACTGGGGTTCGCAGACCGCGAGCGAGCCGGCGGTCGTGGTCGTCACCCAAACGCTGGCGGACAAACTGTTTCCGCGTGGTGACGCGCTCGGCAGGCCCATTTACCTCGGCGGCAGCAGCAAGCCCAGCACCATCATCGGCGTCGTGGCACGTTTGCAGGGGCCGAATACCGAGGCTACCGGGTCCGCGGCGTGGGATTCGGTGCTTGTGCCCGTACGCATCGACAGTGCTTCGACCATGTATGCGGTACGCACGAAGCCCGGGCGCATGCAGGCCGCGATGCGCGAAGCCCGCAAGGCGCTGTATGCAGTCGATCCCCTGCGGGTCATTCCTCCGGTCAAGCGTTTCGACCCGGAAGGCATCGCGTCTTTCGCTCAATGGCGCAAGGTGACTTACGCGCTGGACATCTATTTTGCGCAGATCCTGACCGTGATCTGCCTGATCCTGCTGGCCATCACCGGCATCGGCATGACCGGACTCACCAGCTTCTGGGTGCGCCAGCGCCACAAACAGATCGGCATCCGCCGCGCACTGGGTGCGCGCAAGATCGACATCCTGCATTACTTCCAGATGGAAAACCTGTTGATCGCGGGCGGCGGCTGCGTGGCGGGCGTGGTGCTGGCGATCGGGATCAACCTTGCACTGCTGCGGATGTTCCAGATGGACCGCATGCCGGTGTGGTACGTCGCGGTCGGCGTGATCGTGATCCTGTTGCTGGGCCAGCTCGCGGTGTTCGCGCCGGCGCGGCGTGCGTCCAACGTGCCGCCGGTGGTGGCGACCAGGAGCGTGTGAGCTGTTCCCTTCTCCCTCCGGGAGAAGGTGGCCCGAAGGGCCGGATGAGGGTTCGTTGCTTCGCGCAGTCCCGTGCAAGTACCGAACCCTCACCCCCGACCCCTCTCCCGGAGGGAGAGGGGAGACAATTTTGGAGACGTGGATATGTTTGGCTATTACCTCGATCTTGCGCTGCGCAGCTTCAAGCGCAACAAGACGCTCACCGCACTGATGGTGCTGGCGCTGGGCCTCGGCATCGGCGCCTCGATCACCACGTTGACGGTGCTGAAACTGTTGTCCGGCGATCCGCTGCCGCAGAAGAGCACGCGGCTGTTCACCCCTCAAATTGATCCACGCCCGGCGAAATACGCTCCTGTCGCCGGGGCTCCACCTCCCTACGGAGGCATCATGTCGTACGCCGACGCCATGAACCTGCTGCACGCGCACAAGGCGAAACGGCAGGCGGCGGTGGCGGTGTCGGAACTGAAGATTTCGCCGCTGGTTGCAGGAGAGCACCCGTACTTCGGCAACGGAGTCCTGACGACCGTGGATTTCTTTTCGATGTTCGACGCACCGTTCGAATACGGCAGCGGCTGGAGCGCACAGGATGGCAAGAGTCGTGCCCGCGTCGCGGTGATCTCGGCGGCGCTCAACAACAAGCAGTTCGGTGGACGGAACAGCGTTGGTCGGACGGTTCGCGTTGCCGACCATGATTACAGGATCATTGGCGTGCTGCAGCCCTGGGCGCCGCAGCCCAATTTCTATTCCGTGAACACGGGCGGTGATAGCTACGGCGATGGCGATGCCGTGTTCCTGCCGCTGCAGTCGGCGCTTGCCGACCAGATAGACCCGAACTACGTTTTTTGCTGGGCTGCCCATCACGACTCAAGCCATCTGAAAACTGCGCCGTGTGCGATGGTCAGTGTGTGGGTGGAGTTGGCCAACGCTGCGGATGCAGTGGGGTACAAGACGTTCCTGTCCAATTACGTGCACCAGCAGATTGCGCTGGGACGCTACCACATTCCCAACGTGTGGTTGCCCAACCTGAAGGAGTTCCTGGCCAGGCTGCACGTGGTGCCCGATGACACGCGCCTGCAGACCTATCTGGCATTCGGGTTTCTGCTGATCTGCGTCGTCGGCACCGTGGGGCTGTTGCTGGCGAAGTGCCTTAAGCGTTCGCACGAGATCGGCGTACGCCGTGCGCTGGGGGCGTCCCGCGCCGCCATTTTCGCGCAATTCATGGTCGAGTCCGGGATGGTCGGCCTTGCGGGCGGCGTGCTGGGCCTTGCATTTGCCGAGTTCGGGCTATGGGAAATACGCCATGAGCCCACGCAATACGCCCACCTCGCCCGTCTGGATCCTGCGATGTTCGTGGCCACGTTCGTGATCGCATTGATCGCGAGTTTGATCGCGGGCCTGCTGCCGGCCTGGCGCGCCTGCGTGGTCGCGCCGGCGCCACAGTTGAAGAGCGTGTAGGGCGGACACTGTCCGCCGTGAACATCAGGAAATCGGTGGGCAGTGCCTGCCCTGTGGCAAGTGGTTACAGCCCAAACGAGACAACATCATGGAAATCCAACCCGTTATCGCCGCGCTCCGCAAACACAAGATCCCGGCCACGTTGATCGTGCTTGAAATTGCGCTGGCCTGTGCGGTGCTGTGCAACGCGGTGTTCATGATCGGCCACCGCCTCGGTGAAATGCACCTGCCGAATGCGATCGACCAGAACGGCATCGTCGACATCAACGTGCAAGGTACCGATCCCAAGCTTGCCAACGCCGACATCCCCCGCGACGTTGCCGCATTGCGAAAAATTCCGGGTGTCGCCGCCGCCGCCGCGGCCAACTCGTTGCCGCTTTCAGGGATTTCGCAGAACTACAGCGTCACGTCCCAATCCGGTGGTGTGTATAACCGCGGCAGCCCGACCATCTCTGTTTATTACCTAGGTAATGGCGGATCCAGGGCGCTTGATTTGCGGCTGCTGCAAGGCCGATTTTTCAACAATGACGAATACGCTGGCGGTGCGCTCACCGAAGCCGGGTATCCGAGCGCACACGCCGCAATCGTGACCCGTAGCCTCGCGCAACGCCTGTGGTCCGACGGCAAGGCGCTCGGTAGACAGTTCTGGATCGGAAAAAATGCATATACGGTAGTTGGCATCGTGGCCAACGTGCCACGGCCGATCAAACCGTACGGGAGCACGAACGCCATCTATTGGGATGCGTTCTTCCCGATGAACCCCAACGCCGCGCTGACCAACTATGTCATCCGCACCGCGCCGCAGAACCGCCAGCGCGTGATGCGTGCGGCGATGGCCAGGATGGAGACGTTGTCGCCCAACGCGGTGGTCAAGGGCCAAACCTTCACCGACATCCGCGACAAGTATTTCGCCACCACCCGCAGCATGGTGTGGATGCTGGTGCAGGTTTGCATCGTGATGCTGCTGGTGACCGCCTTCAGTATCGTCGGGCTCACCAGCTTCTGGGTTGGCCAGCGGCGTCGCCAGATCGGCATTCGCCGCGCGCTGGGCGCTTCCCGCGGGCACATCATGCAGTACTTCCAGACCGAAAATTTCCTGCTGAGCACCTTGGGCGTGGTGCTGGGCGTGATCCTGGCGTACGGCGCCAACCTGTATCTGATGGCGCACTACCAGCTCGATCGCATGCCCTGGTACTACCTGCCCGCCAGCGCGGTGATGTTGTGGATACTCGGCCAGCTTGCGGTGCTCGGGCCTGCGCTGCGCGCCTCCAACGTGCCGCCGGTGGTGGCAACGCGGAGCGTGTGATGGATAGCTCCCCTCTCCCTCCGGGAGAGGGGTTGGGGGTGAGGGTTCGGTCCTCGCGTAGCGTTTCGCAGGAACTGGACCCTCACCCGGCCTTTGGCCGCCCTCTCCCGAAGGGAGAGGGGAACAGCCAATGGAGTGAGTGGAATGTTCGGCTATTACCTCGATCTCGCGTTGCGCAGCCTGAAACGCAACCCCATCCTGACGGCGTTGATGGTGCTGGCGATTGCACTGGGCATCGGCGCGTCGATCACGATGCTCACGGTGCTGCACAACCTGTCCGGCAATCCGCTGCCGCAGAAGAGCGCCGTGCTGTTCCATCCGCAGGTGGACCCGCGTCCGGTGAACCTGTCGGGAGCGGATCCGGAACCGCCGGACGATTTGACTTACATCGACGCGCGCAATCTTTACGCCATGCCCGGCAAGTATCCGCGCGTGCTGATGTCCGCCAACTCGTTGCCGACCCGCACCACGCAGGCGGGCAGTGTGCAGACCATGATCGCTGACCGCGCCACCACCGGCGACTTCTTTTCCATGTTCGATGTGCCGTTCATCTACGGCAGCGGCTGGTCGAGCGCGGACGACAGGAACCACGCGAACGTGGTGGTGCTTTCGCGCGCACTGAACGACAAGCTGTTCGGCGGCACCGACAGCGTCGGCAAGGAATTGATCATCGCGACAAAAATCTTTCGTGTCGTCGGCGTGATCGGCGACTGGAATCCGCAGCCGCATTTCTACGATCTCGACGACGGCGCTTACGGCCATGCGCGGCAGATGTACCTGCCGTTCTTCACCTGGCTGGACCTGCCGCAGGACTATGGCTACGGCCCGATGCGTTGCTGGGGCAACAACCCCAACGCTGGGTTGCACGATCCCAAGGCTCCGCAGTGCACCTGGGCGCAGTTCTGGGTGCAGCTCGATACGCCGGACGAAGTTGGGAATTATCGCTCGATGCTGGGGCAGTACAGCGCCGAGCAACACCAGCTGGGTCGTTTCCAGCGCACGCCCAATGTGCGTTTGCGCGGCCTGCTGGCCTGGCTCGATTACAAACACGTGGTGCCGGTGATGGTACGGATGCAGACCTGGATCGCCTTTGGCGTGTTCCTGATCTGCATGCTCAACACGGTCGGCCTGATGGTGGCCAAGTTCATGCGCAAGTCCGGCGAGATCGGCGTGCGGCGGGCACTGGGTGCATCGCGTCGCAACGTGTTCGCGCAGTGTCTGGTCGAGGCCGGCGCGATCGGTCTGGCTGGTGGATTGTGCGGGTTGCCGCTGGCCTGGCTGGGATTGTGGATCGTGCGCCAGCAACCGATCAGCTTCGCCGCTTCCACGCACCTCGATCTTTCGATGCTGGCCGCGGCGCTGTTGCTGGCGGTGCTGGCGGCCGTGTGCGCCGGCGTGTGGCCGGCATGGCGGGCGGCGCGTGTTTCCCCCGGATTGCAGGTGAAAGCGCCATGAAAACTTTGCTGCAGGTACGCCCCATCCTGGCTGCGCTGAAAAGCCACAAGGCGGCGGTCACGTTGCTGGTACTGGAAATCGCGCTGACCATGGCCGTACTGGGCAATCTGATCTTCGTCGTGTACAGCGGCATCCAGCGCTCGAACGTGCCCACGGGTGTGGCTGAAGACCAGATCGGCGTGATCCAGAGCATCGGCGTGATCGGAGCCCAGGATTCCGCCACCATCGGAGACGACATGGCCGCGTTGCACGCGGTGCCGGGGGTCGAAGATGCGGCTTACGGTGGCCCGCCATTGTGGTACGTGTCGGGCACGCCCGTATTCCGTGACGCTGCGCGCCAGCAACGGGTGGCGTCGGCCTATCAATTCCTGGGCAGCCAGGGACTCAGCCAGACCCTCGGTCTGCGCGTCGTGCAGGGCCGCGACTTCAACGACAACGACCTGCCTGCGCCGAGCGCCGTATTCGGGGATGGGAAAGCCGTGGTCGTGCCGGCTCTGATCACGCAGGCGCTGTCCGAAAAGCTGTATGGCAACGCCAGTCCGCTGGGTCGCATGCTTTATGCCGGTACGCTGGACATACGCGTGATCGGAGTGCTGGATCACTTGCGCGGCCAGATCACGGGTCGCGCCAGCGACGACTACTCGATCGTGACCGAGTTCCACGTGGGCACGGAACATTTCGGCGGCGGTTTCATGATCCGCGCCAAGCCTGCGCAGTTGCGCCGGACCCTGCGCGCCGCCGCGGCGGCGCTCGGCAAAACCGATCCCGGTCATGTGCAGGCCAAGGTGTTCACGTTCGAGGATTACCGCGCCAGGTATTTCCGTGGCGACCTGGCCACGGGTCGGATGTTGACCGGAATTTTGCTGATTCTGGTCGTGGTGACCACCCTGGGCATGATCGGATTGACCAGTTTTTGGGTCCAGCAGCGGCGCCGCCAGATCGGGATGCGTCGTGCGCTGGGCGCCACCCGCCGCGACATCCTTCACTACTTCCAGGTCGAGAACTTCCTGATCGTCACCGGCGGCGTCCTGCTGGGCGCGGTCTGCACCTATGCGCTCAGCCTGTTGCTGATGCACCACTTCGAGTTGCCGCGCCTGCCGTTTTATTACCTGCCGGCCAGCGCGGTGATGCTGTGGTTGCTCGGGCAAGTTGCCGTGCTGGGTCCGGCGCTGCGCGCAGCAGCGGTGCCGCCGATGGTGGCGACCAGGAGCGTGTGAGGCTGTTACCTTCTCCCTCCGGGAGAAGGTGGCCCGAAGGGCTGGATGAGGGTTCGTGACTCCGCGCAATCTCGCGCAAGTGCCGAACCCTCACCCCTGGCCCCTCTCCCGAAGGGAGAGGGGAAAGCATCAAGGAGACGTGAACATGTCTGGCTCACCTCGACCTCGCACTACGCAACCTGAAACGCAATCCGACCCTGACTGCGTTGACGGTGCTGGCGATCGCGCAGACCGTCGGACTCCGGCGCCGCTTCCAGCGATGTTTTCCGGAAGCGGCTGAAACCAACCGTGAAGATCAGGATTTCGTGGATGCCGACATCAGCTTGACCACTTTTTCCCGGACCGCGCTGTTGGTTTGCACGACCTGGGCGATCTGCTCGTAACGGTGTATCGAAAGATGGTTGCTGCGTACCGCCGCTTCCATTTTCTGCTCGGTCGCCTGCTTCAGTTTGGTTTGGGCATCCGCGTTCTGTGCGGCTGCGATCTTTGGCTGTTCGGCCTTGCGGATCTTTTGCACATCCACGACCGCACTGGCGAACTGTTTCAGCTCCGTGTCGGTCGGGGTCGGCCCGCTGTCGGTCGGGCTTGCAGGTGTGGTGCTCTGGGTCGGCGCCTGTTGTGGCGTGGTCTGGGTCTGCGCAAACGCCGTAGTCGCCAGCATGCTTGCTCCCAGCGTAATGGCTGCCGCGGCGCCTATCCGATGAAGTCGCGGGATCATTGAACTCTCCTGTTGAGTGAAGGTGACAGCGGCGTCCACTGGCGCCGCAGCCCGACACTACCCAGATACGTGGTAGGGAATCAACCGCATGGCATTCTGCAATTCAGTTTGTCGTTAGCGTGCATTAATGTCTGCATGACAGCCACCTGAATATCGAGTGATTGCAGGCTGAATATTCAGAAATGGTGGAGGTAGTTTGCCATTCGACATGGCGCGTTCGACCAGCACTGCCAACTTGGATACTTCATCGCGCGATCGGCAAAGCGCGAACGAATGGCCCGAACGGATTCAGTCATTGTCCCGATCACGCGCCGAGGGGGCATGGAAAGCGTGTCGGGTTTTTTTGCAACCGAGAGATGGCACCGGATCACGGTCCGAAGCATGAATGGATTGGATGCGCGGTGGCGACCCGCGGACTGGAATGTCGGATTTTTTTACAGTTTCGGGAATCCCGCGGAACTCGTTCGGAATATTTTCAAAATCAAGAAGTTGTGCAAGATGAGGCCCCTGCCTCCTGAAGTTTGCCCTGATCCGACTGTCGGAAAGGTTTACAGTTTTGATCTTCGCTAAAAAGTATTATTGTTATAAATCAATCAAATACATGTTGGCACCGTTTATGCTTTTGTAGTCCCGCAGTGCAGATCGACAGTCGTCCACGCAACCTCGGACCCTTCACTACACCACTACACCGACAGCTCCAAGGATAAAGTCATGAAATCGACCACCACCTTGCTCATTGCGGCCGCGCTGGTTGCCCTTCCGGCCTTGGCTTTTGCTTCACCCGACGCGGTGACCTTGGCTAACGGTACCGCCACCTTTTCGAATACCGTCGGCCCATCGCCAGTCACGTTTGTCAATACTGGCTGCCAGGGCGGCACCACCTGCGAAACGCGCTGGGGTGTCCCGCAAGGCGATACCGATCCGAGTGGGATGCGTTTCGATGTGTTTACCGGGACGCCGACATTTACTACCGGCACGTCGTTTGATCTGGGCACGCTGACCCACTTCAACTTTCCAATCACCACTTCTGGCGCCATCACCACGACTTTGACCCTCGGCTTCGACATCACCAACCCAGCCATCGGTACGGTCTCTGAAATGTTCGACATGAGCATCGACGAGACGCAGAACAACCCGCCTTGCGCGGAGACGCCTATTCCGAGCAACAACTACTGCCCGGACATCATCACCTTCCCGAACACGCTCGGCTCGCAGACGTTCACCATCGGCGGCGTTCAGTACACCCTGGCGCTGTTGGGTTTCGGAGACTCTGCCGGTGACCTTACGGATCAGTTCATCACCCAGGAAGGTTTGGCGAACACGACCGACCTGTGGGCGGAAATCACCACCCTCTCGACGACCAACGTGCCTGAGCCCAACTCGCTGCTGATGCTGGCGCTGGGCCTGCTGGGGTTGGGTGGCATGGTCGAACTGCGCAGAAGGAAGGCCAGAAAGGCAAACCACGAGGCATGAAGCACCACGTATCGCCGGGGGCATGCCCCGGTGGTGCGACTTGAAAGCAGCACCTGTCAGGTGCGCCAAGGCACCGGCTCCCGCCATGTGGGAGCCGGTTTTTTTTATGGGCTGTTGCCCTCGTGTTTCACCGGAACACGCTCAATCGTGCAGCGTCAGCAAGCTGGCATTGCCGCCCGCGGCGGTGGTATTGACGGTGAAGGTGCGTTCGGTTGCGAAGCGCAACAGGTAGTGCGGGCCGCCGGCCTTGGGGCCGGTGCCGGACAGGTTTTCGCCCCCGAACGGTTGCACGCCGACCACTGCGCCGATCTGGTTGCGATTGACGTAGAGATTGCCCACCTTGGCGCGGCGGCGGATGTGTTCCACCGTTTCGTCGATGCGGCTGTGGATGCCGAGCGTGAGTCCGAAGCCGGTGGCGTTGATCGCGTCGATCACCTCGTCGAGTTCCTCGGCCTTCCAGCGCACCACGTGCAGCGCGGGGCCGAACACCTCGCGGGTCAGCAGCTTGATGGAAGGAATTTCGTAGGCGCGCGGGGCGAAATAGGTGCCGTGTTCGGCATCCTCGGGCAGCTTGGCCATGTTGATCAGCCTGGCCGAACCGCGCATCACTTCGGCGTGTTCTTCCAGCGACGCGCAGGAAGGTTGGTCGATCACCGGGCCGACATCGCTGGAGAGCAGCGCAGGGTCGCCGACTTTCAATTCGTCCATTGCGCCCTTCAGCATCTCGATCACGTGATCGGCGATGTCTTCCTGCACGAACAGCACCCGGGCGGCCGAGCAACGCTGCCCGGCGGAATCGAAGGCCGAGGTCATCACGTCCTTGACCAGTTGTTCGGGCAGCGCCGACGAATCCGCGATCAGCGCGTTCTGGCCGCCGGTTTCGGCGATCAGTGCGGCGATCGGTGCATCGCGTGCGGCCAGCGTGCGGTTGATGGTCCACGCGGTTTCGGTGGAACCGGTGAAACAGACACCCGAAATTTCGGGCCGCGTCAGCAGGGTCTTGCCGATCACCGAACCGCGGCACGGCGCGTACTGCAACACCTTTTCGGGCACGCCGGCCTGATGCAGCAATTTCACCGCCGCGTAGCCGATCAGGGTCGTGGGTTCGGCGGGTTTGCAGATCACGCTGTTGCCGGCGGCGAGTCCGGCGGCAACTTGTCCGGTGAAGATCGCCAGCGGAAAGTTCCACGGGCTGATGCACACGAACACGCCGCGCCCGTGCAGGTAGAGCTGGTTGGATTCCCCGGTCGGGCCGGGCAATTCCGCAGGGTTGCCGAACAGCTTGCGTGCCATCGCCGCGTAGTAGCGGCACATGTCCGTCGCTTCGCGCACCTCGCCGATCGCGGCGGGAATGGTCTTGCCGGCTTCGCGCACGCACAGCGTGATCAGCTCACCACGGTTCGCCTCCAGCAGATCGGCGGCGCGTTCCAGGATCGCGGCACGCCGATCGGCAGGTGTGGCGTCCCATGCGGCTTGCGCGGCGACGGCGTTGTCGAGCGCGAGCAGCAGGGTTGCAGCGTCCGCATCGCGTGCCTGGCCCACCACCACACGACGATCGGCGGGATTGGTGACGTCGCGTGGCGCTTCGGACGATTGCGCGCCCGGTACCAGTGGTTCGGCGTGCCACGTTCCGCGCTTCGCGTTGACGGCTTCGGCGAGCGATTTCAGCTCGTCGTCGTTGGCAAGATTGACGCCCATCGAATTTTTCCTCGAAGCTCCGTACAGGTTGATCGGCAGGGGAATGCGCGGATGCTGGTAATGGCCGTCGTGGGCTGCGCCGAACGCGCGCACTTCGGTGCAGGGATCGGCAATCAATTCATTGATCGGCAGCTTCCCGTCGCTGATCCGGTTGACGAAGCTGGTGTTGGCGCCGTTCTCCAGCAGCCGTCGGACCAGGTACGGCAGCAGGTCTTCGTGGCTGCCGCACGGCGCGTACACCCGACATGGCACATTCCAGTGCCCGCCGCCGATCACCTCCGCGTACAGGTCGGCGCCCATGCCGTGCAGGCGCTGGAATTCGAATGGGCATCCCTTCGCGATATGGTGGATCGCCGCGATGGTGTGCGCGTTGTGGGTCGCGAATTGCGGATAGATCAGCGCCGGGTCGGCGGCCAGCAGGCGCCGCGCGCAGGCGAGGTAGGAGACATCGGTGTTGGGCTTGCGGGTGAACACCGGGTAGCCGGAAAGCCCCAGTTCCTGCGCGCGTTTGATCTCGGAATCCCAGTACGCGCCCTTGACCAGCCTGACACACCAGCGGCGCTGCGCGGATTTCGCGGTCTCGATCAGCCAGTCGATCACGGCGGGCGCGCGTTTCTGGTAGGCCTGCACCGCAAACCCGAAACCGTTCCAGCCTTGCAGGGAGGCATCCCGAAACACCGCCTCCACCACGTCCAGCGACAGCTCCAGGCGATCGGCTTCCTCGGCGTCGATGGTGAGCGCGATGCCATTGGCCTTGGCCAGTTGCGCCAGCTCCAGCACCACCGGCGTCAACTCCACGTGCACGCGCGCGCGTTTGGCCACTTCGTAGCGCGGGTGCAGCGCCGACAACTTCACCGATACCGAAGGCGCATCCAGCACGTTGTGGAAGGTCCGGTGCCGGCCCAGCGCGACGATCGCGTCCTGGTAGGCCTGCCGGTAACGCGCGGCATCCGGTGCTGTCAGTGCGGCCTCGCCCAGCATGTCGTACGAATAGCGGTAGTTTGCGTTGTCGCCCTTGCCCGAGCGTTCCAGGGCCTCGTCGATGGTGCGGCCCATCACGAACTGATGGCCCATGATGCGCATGGCCTGGCGCACCGCAAGACGCACCACTGGTTCGCCGGCGCGCGCGATCAGTCGCTTGAGTGCGCCCGGCGCGTTCGCGCGGGTGGCGTCCGCAAGGTTGACCAGATGTCCGGTGAGCAGCAACCCCCATGTCGATGCGTTCACGAACAACGAATCGCTGGCGCCCAGGTGTTTCTTCCAGTCGGCTTCGCCCAGCTTGTCGCGGATCAGCTTGTCGGTGGTCAGCCGATCGGGGATGCGCAGCAACGCTTCCGCCACGCACATCAGCAGCACGCCTTCTTCCGAGGAAAGGTCGTACTGGCGCATGAAGGATTCGACCGCGCTCGCGTCGGCGCTGCGTGCGCGCACCCGCGACACCAGCGCCGCGGCCTGCGACTCGATGGCTTGGCGCTCGTTCGGGGGCAGCGTGGCCTCGGCCAGTCGCGCCGCCACGGTTTCGGATTCATCGCTGCTCCACGCAGCGGTGATGCGCGCACGCGCCAAGCCCTGCGGCGGGGGCAGCTCAGGAGAAAGAATTTCGGCCATCGACGATCAGGGCCCCCTGACTCTATGCCGGGCGAGCCGCGTTGTTTGCGCAGCGCTGGCGGGATATGGCGCGCACCGCAGCGGCATGGCAGTTGCGTGGCCGAAGCGCGCACCGATGCATGCCGAGCGCCGTGGAGCAAGCCTCGCGGCCGTGGCCATTCGCCCACTTAGCTGCGTCGTCACTCGTCGATGCATCGACATACATCTTCTTTGCTCTTCCTGCCGTGCAGGCGGATGGTCGAGGGGGCGACCGTTGGCATGGCGTCAACAGGTACAGACGACGCGACCGGTCATTGTACTTCGTGCGCGGCGTACAGCCAATGACGCATGACACGGATCACACGCGCATGCGGGTTAATCTTGCCGGGATGGCCCGGCGGCCTTATGATTCCACAATTGCGGTAACGCGAATGTCCATGATCACACGTCTTCCGGTGGCTGCCGAAACCGGGCAGGTGACGCTGCTGTTGGCGCCGAACCGGGCGCTGAGCCGCGAGCAAATGCGCCGGTTTACGTGGGAGTTGTGCATCGCGGCTTCGCTGGTGGCGGGATATGCGGCCTGGAGCGGCGATGTATTCGCGCCGCTGTTCGCACTGGCCGAGGTTCCGGTGTTGACGGTTGCGCTGTGGCTGGTGTGGCGCAGCGGTGATCGCAGGGAGCGCATCACGCTGGACACGGAGCAGGTCCGGATTGAGCAGCTTCCGCCCAGGGGCCGTGTTGCAAGCACGTTTCCGGTGGCATGGACGCGGGTGAGGGTGCAGGATCGCGCCGACGGACACCATCACGTGGTGCTCGCTGCGCATGGGCGTGAACAGGAAGTGGGTACGTGCCTGGGCGACGACGAACGGATGCAGTTGTCGCGGTGGTTGAAAAATTTGCTTTCCGGCCGCAGCGGCTGGCACGAGGGTTGAGGGCATGGGTGCCTTGTCGTTGCAGACAGCTTCGAAGCGATATGTGCGTGCCCCTGCAACCCGGCGTGGTTGCAGCGGTTCGGCTGCCGCCTTCACTCGACGGTGCGGAATGGCTGCAACGATGAGACTGACAAAAACATGGATTCCAGGCTCCGGGGTGCGATGACGATGAGTTTCAGCAATTGCAAACGGCTGATCGGGGTGGGTGTCGCCTTCGGTGCCCTTCTGGCATCCGTGACCGCTGCAGCCGACCCGCATCCGTGGCAGATCAATCTGGACAAGGGCGCCACCGCGATTTCGCACCAGGTCTGGAACCTGCACATGGCGGCGTTCTACGTCTGTCTTGCGCTGGCCGTCTTCGTATTCGGCGCGATGTTCATCGCCATGATCCGCTTTCGCAGGTCGAAGGGCGCGGTCGCGGAGACCTGGAGCCACAACACCCTGCTGGAAGTCGCCTGGACCGTGGTGCCGGTGCTGATCCTGATTGGCCTTGCCACCCCCGCGACCATCCTGACCCGGGAGATCTACAACACCACCGGATCGCAGATGACCGTCAAGGTCACCGGCTACCAGTGGTTGTGGCGCTACGACTACATCAGCTATGAAGGCAAGCCGGTCAAGCATGTCAAACCGGTCTGGTCGCGGCTTGCCTGGGACAGCAATGCCGCGCGCCAGCTTGATTCCGGCATCAGTCCGTACAGCGTGGTCGACAAGAACACCGGCTTGCACGATTACCTGCTCGACGTGACGCATCCGCTGGTGATTCCGGCCGGCGTGAAGGTGCGTTTCCTGATTACCGGCGCGGACGTGATCCACGGCTGGTGGGTACCGGATTTCGCGGTCAAGCGCAATGCGATTCCCGGGATCATGAACGATGTGTGGGCCAAGGTCGACAAACCGGGCGTCTACCGCGGGCAGTGCTACGTGTTGTGCGGCCAGGACCACAGCGCGATGCCGGTTGTGGTCAAGGTGCTGCCGCGCGATCAGTTCAACACGTGGTTGGCCGAACGCAGGAACGCGGCGGTGCTCGACAAGGCTTCGCGCACTGCCCAAGCCACGCCACCGAAGCCGACCCCGACCAAGGGTTGATGCGACACCAGACGTATTCCAGCACGATGTTCGCGTAGCACAAGGTATTTTCGAGGATCTGCAACATGTCCAGTACAGCGCAAGCCACCCATTACGGGGAACACCACCAGAGCTTCTTCGAGCGCTGGTTCATGTCCACCAACCACAAGGACATCGGCACGCTGTACCTGAGCTTCTCGTTCCTGATGCTGTTCGTGGGCGGCAGTTTCGCGATGCTGATCCGCGCCGAGCTGTTCGAACCGGGCATGCAATTGATGCAGCCCTACTTCTTCAACGAGCTCACCGGGATGCACGGGCTGGTCATGATCTTCGGCGTGATCATGCCTGCGTTCGTGGGCCTCGCCAACTGGATGATCCCGATGCAGATCGGCGCGCCCGACATGGCGTTGCCGCGCCTGAACAACCTGTCGTTCTGGCTGCTGCCGTTCGCGTTCATCCTGCTGCTCTCGACCTTCCTGATGCCGGGCGGTGCGCCGGCCGCGGGCTGGACCAACTATCCGCCGCTGGTGCTGCAGATGGGTGATTCGGCCGCGTTCCTGATCTTCGCGATCCACATCATGGGCATCAGCTCGATCCTGGGCTCGATCAACATCATCGCGACCATCCTGAACCTGCGCGCGCCGGGCATGGATCTGCTGAAGATGCCGATGTTCTGCTGGTCCTGGTTGATCACCTCGTTCCTTGTGATCACGGTGATGCCGGTGCTGGCGGGCGCGGTCACGATGCTGCTGTTCGACCGCTTCTTCGGCACCAACTTCTTCAACGCGGCTGGCGGCGGCGACCCGATCATGTATCAGCACGTGTTCTGGTTCTTCGGCCACCCCGAGGTGTACATCATGATCCTGCCGGCATTCGGGATCGTCTCGGAGATCGTGCCGACCTTCTCGCGCAAGCCGCTGTTCGGCTACAAGGCGATGGTGTACGCGATCGCCTGCATCGCGTTCCTGTCGTTCATCGTGTGGTCGCACCACATGTTCACCGTGGGCCTGCCGCTGGGCGGTGAAGTGGTGTTCATGTACACGACCATGCTGATCGCGGTGCCGACCGGGGTGAAGATCTTCAACTGGGTCACCACCATGTGGAAAGGCTCGCTCAGTTTCGAGGTGCCGATGCTGTGGGCGATCGCCTTCATCGTGCTGTTCTCGATCGGCGGTTTCTCGGGCGTGATGATGGCGCTGGTGCCGGCCGACTTCCAGTACAACCAGACCTATTTCATCGTCGCGCACTTCCACTACGTGCTGGTCGGCGGCGCGCTGTTCTCGATCATCGGCGCGGTGTACTACTGGCTGCCGAAGTGGTCGGGGCACATGTACTCGAACTTCTGGGCCAAGCTGCACTTCTGGTCCTCGGCGATTTCGGTGAACGTGCTGTTCTTCCCGCAGCACTTCCTGGGGCTTGCCGGCATGCCGCGACGCATCCCCGACTACAACGTCGCGTTCGCCGACTGGAACATGGTTTCGTCGATCGGCGGATTCTGGTTTGGCGCGACCCAGTTGATCTTCGTGGGCGTGGTGATCCATTGCGTGTTCTTCTCCAGGGCCAAGGCTGCGTCCAAGGTGTGGGAACACGCCTACGGACTGGAATGGACCTTGCCGTCGCCCGCGCCGCACCACAGTTTCACGGTGCCGCCGGTCGTTGACGACAGTCAGTTGGCGCACGGCACCTTGACACATTAGTTGTGCGATCGATCCGTGATCGCAGAGACAAGGAAGGTTGGAGTTGCTTCAGCCGACCGAGTACAAACACCAGGACGGCCATGGGGCCGCCGTCCATGGCCAAGAGCTCCCTGGTCTGACTTTTCACAAAGCGCACTTCAACGCGACGATCGGATGGACGACAAGGCAAAATCACAAACCGATGCAGTACTCGATGCCGACGCGCGCCACAAGACTGGTGCGCGCCGAACGGCGTGGATCCTCGGAGCGATCGCGGTGGCGTTCTTCATCGCCAGTCTCGTGCAGGGCCACCTCGTGCGCATTCCCCACTGATCACAACGCGAACCGCCACGCAAATCTTCTGCAGGAATCCTTTCCATGAGCCAACCCGATGCCAACGTCTACTACGTTCCGCATGGCAGCCGCTGGCCGATCATCGCGGCGGTCGGACTGTTCCTGTTCCTGGGCGGGGCGGCCAACTGGCTGATCGGCAACGATACCGCCGGCAAGGTCGTGCTGGCGGTCGGCGCGTTCGTCATGGCTTGCATGATGTTTGGCTGGTTCCGCAACGTGATTGCGGAATCGATGAAGGGCGCCTTCAACTCGCAGGTCGACACCTCGTTCCGGATGGGGATGACGTGGTTCATCTTCTCCGAGGTGTTCTTTTTTGCCGCATTCTTCGGCGGACTGTTTTACATACGCACCTTCGTGGTGCCGTGGCTTGGCGGCGCCGGAGAAAAGGGCATCATCACCAACGGCTTGATCTGGCAGGGCTTCTCCGCGGCATGGCCGACCAACGGCCCGGCGTCGGTTGGCGGTTCGTTCATTGCCACTTCGCCGTGGGGCGTCCCGCTTATCAACACCTTGTTGCTGTTGTCGTCCAGCGTTACCGTGACTGTCGCGCACCATGCATTGCGCGCGGGCAATCGCAAACGCCTGATCGGCTTTCTCGGCCTCACGATTCTGTTGGGTCTGGCGTTCCTGCTGTGTCAGGCGCACGAGTACTGGGATTCCTGGTACCACCTCAACATGACGCTGGGAAGCGGCATCTACGGGGCGACCTTCTACATACTCACCGGGTTCCATGGACTGCACGTCACTGTCGGCACGATCATGCTGATCGTGATGTGGTTCAGGTGCACGCGCGGGCACTTCGACCGTGAACACCACTTCGCCTTCGAAGCCGTATCGTGGTACTGGCATTTCGTCGACGTGGTGTGGTGCTGCCTGTTCCTGTTCGTGTATATCTTGTAGAAAAGTAGGGACCGGGGACCAGGGATCGGAACGACGCGATCGCCGGTGCGTGGTGGTTTGCCGCGACCCGCGCGATTCGGGTCAGCCAGCCAGCCACGTGGCTCGGTTGGCAGACGGAATCGTCCCGTGCAGGCTCTTGCTGATCCCTGGTACCGCGCTCTCAGCGCACGTAAACCCCGTGCGGATGCAGGATGCCGGTGGCAATACCGATCACGATCAGCACGATGAGCAGGATCGAGAATGCGACGCGGCGGGTCAGTGCCCACGCGGCGCGGCCGCTGCCGGGGCGGTCGGTCATCATGAAGTACAGTGCCTGGCCCAATTCGAAAACCACCACCAGAAACACGACGACCAGAATGACCTTGTACAGGGTGGTGAGCGACATGGGAATTGTGCGGCTGGAAACGCCGAGTATAACGTCGCAGCGTGTGTGGTCAGGTGAGATGTCGTCTGGCATGGCGCCGGCTTCATTTTTCTTCGGCTGCGGGCCCCGCGGTACGTGTTTCCTTCATGAAAAATGGATCTGACGGCATTTCACATCCGGCGTCCCGGTGCGTTCGCGGTGTTGCTGACGATTTTCGGCGTCGCGGTGTTCTGTGTGCTGGGCGTGTGGCAACTCCGTCGCGCTGCCTACAAGGAAACGGTCCTGGCGCGCTTCCATCACGCGGCGACTGCGCCGGTGGTGAGCCTGTCCGGCGCGCTGGCCGACTGGCAATCCGGTGCATATCCGCATGTCAGGGTCAGCGGAACGCTGCAAGGCAACCGGGTGTATTTTCTGGACGACCAGCGACGTCAGGGCCGTCTTGGGGTCATGGTATTCGTGCCGTTTCTGCCCGAAGGCGCGTCCCGTACATTGCTGGTGAATCTGGGGTTCCTCGCCAGGATGGGCGCGGATTCGCTCAATCTGCCGGATCTGCCACCGGTTCCCGATCACAGCGTGACGCTCACCGGCATCTATGCGCCGCCGCCGTTGCCGGGCCTGAAACTGGGCGGCAATCCACTGGTGCGGGAACACAGCTGGCCCAAGCTGGTGACCTGGATCGATACCCGGGAAATCGCGGCCGACCTGCATACCACGGTGTATCCACACGTATTGTTGCTGGATCCCGATCCGCACAGTGCCTACCTGCGCATCTGGACGGCCAATGTGATGCCGCCGGCGAGGCACCGCGCGTACGCGCTGCAATGGTTCACCTTCGCGGCCGCCGCGATCGTGATCTTCTTCGTGCTGCATCGCGTCAAGCGTGACGATGCCGCCACAGACGACGAGGAATAGAAATCGATGGACTTGCGCAACCACCGTCGCCTGCAGGCGGTGCTCATCGTGGCGATATTCCTGTCGCCTGTGCTGGTGATACTCGGTTTGATGCTGACGGGCTGGGTTCCGCACGGCCACAGTTACGGCGAGCGGATCCAGCCCGAGCGTGACCTTGCGTTGGCGCCGGTGCAGCTTGCGGACGGCAAGCCGTTCGCGTTCCGCAACCGTGACGCGGAATGGACCCTGGTTGCGTTGCCGGGGCCGGATTGCGCCGAGCGTTGCCTGCGCCAGCTCGATCTGGCACACCGTGCCCGGATCAGCCTCGGGCGCCATGCCGACAAGCTGCGTCTGTTGTATCTCGGGGCGGCGCCCGCGAGTTTCGGCACGGCGTCGCCGCGCGCTGCAGCCCAAGCGTTCACCGCTGCATGGATGCTTGCGACCACGACCTCGCATGCGCTCGACGACCTGCGGGCGACGGCGCGCGATTCGGTGAGCGCGGTGCTGGTGACGCCGAACGGCGAGACGCTGACGCGTTACGCCGCCAACTTCGACGCGGATGGCTTGCGTCAGGACCTCAAGAAGGCGGTGCACTGATGCAGAGCTGGCCGCTGCCGCTGCGCACGCTGGCATGGGTCGCGTGTGCGCTTGCGTTCGCCGTGATCGTGTTCGGTGCTTTCGTGCGACTGTCCAACGCGGGGTTGTCCTGTCCCGATTGGCCGACCTGTTACGGGCGGATCACCTGGCCGGTGGCGTCGGCCGCGGTCGCGAAGGCCGACAAGGCCTTTCCGAACCGCCCGGTCGAATCCCGCAAGACCTGGCGCGAGCAAAGTCATCGTTTCCTGGCCGGCGCGCTGGGTCTTCTGGTGCTGGCAGAAGCACTGGTGGCGACGTTTGCAAGCAAACGACGAATCGGCCTGGTGATTGCGGCAGTGGTGCTGATCGGCGTCGGCATCCCGCTGTACATGGCGACGGATTATGTGGCGTCCAGCGTGGTGGCCGCGCTCGGCGAAGCACTGCTGCTGGGCATCGTGATTTTCTGGCGCCGCGCAGGCTGGCGCCGGATCGCGGTGCTGGCGCTGGCGGTGGTCTGCTTCCAGGCCTTGCTGGGAATGTGGACGGTGACGTGGCTGCTGAAACCGATCGTGGTATCGGGCCACTTGCTGGGCGGCATGGCAACCTTCGCGCTGCTGGCGTGGGTGGCGTGGCGGCTGTCATTTTCCCCTTCCCCTTCCCCTTCCCCTTCGGGAGAGGGTGCCCGGCCACTCGTGGGTGGTCGGGCAGATGGGGGTTCGGGTTCGCGGGTACTTCATGCATTGGCCGGAACCTCGCCCCGACCGGTCTCCCGGGGAGAGAGGGGCTTGTTCATTGCAACGATCATCGGTCTGGTCCTGCTGTCGTGCCAGATTTTCCTGGGCGGCTGGACCTCCACCAACTACGCCGCGCTGGCCTGCGGGATCGGCAAGTCGGCCTTCCCGACTTGCCTCGGCCAGTGGTGGCCGGCGATGGATTTTCACCAGGGCTTCATTTTATGGCGCGGGATCGGCGTGGACTTCCAGGGCGGCGTCCTGGATGCTGCTGCACGCACCGCGATCCAGATGGGACATCGTTTTGGCGCCGTCGCCGTGTTCATCTATGTCCTGTGGCTTGCGCACGGAACGGGCCGCGCCGGGCTGCGTTGGCACGGCGTCGCGCTGGTGGTGTTGCTGCTTGCACAGGTGCTGATGGGCATCGGCAACGTCACGCTGGGGATGCCGTTGTGGCTTGCCGACGCGCATACCGGCGGCGCTGCACTGCTGCTGTTCGCCATGGTGGGTTTGTTGGCGCGATCGCAATTTGTGCGATCGTCCCTGATCGCTGCTTCACCGGAAGTAGTGGCAGCTGCGAACGTCTTCGAGTCATGAACACCAGAACGGGCTTCCTGCCCTGACTTTTCACGGGAGCCGCTTTAGGCGGAACGTTTACAATGTCGCGATGAATACCAGTATCGACCGGGCAGGGCGGGTGGCGTCCGTCGTGGCGGAAGCCGCGGGCTCCGCGACGCCGCGAACGACGACTTCGCTCGCAGGCCAATACCTTGCTGCCACCAAGCCGCGCATTGTCGCGCTGCTGGTGTTCACCGCGTTGATCGGCATGTTCCTCGCGGCGCCCGGCATCCCGCCATGGCGGGCACTGGTGTTCGGCACGCTGGGCATCTGGATGGCGTCGTCGTCGGCTGCGGCATTGAACCAGCTGATCGACCAGCGCATCGACCGGATGATGACGCGCACCGCGCATCGTCCCCTCGTCACCGGTACGTTGACCACGCGTCAGGTGCTGGGCTTCGCGCTGGTGCTGGGGCTGGCATCGATGCTGATCCTGGCGCTTCTGGTGAATTGGCTGACGGCATTGCTCACCTTCATCGGACTGATCGGCTATGCGGTGATCTACACCGCGTTCCTGAAACGTGCGACGCCGCAGAACATCGTGATCGGCGGTCTTGCGGGCGCGATCCCGCCGCTGCTGGGTTGGGCCGCGGTGACCGGGATGCAGGCATCGAGCGACTGGGCTTACGGCCTGTTGCTGGTGCTGATCGTGTTCGCGTGGACGCCGCCGCATTTCTGGTCACTCGCGATTTTTCGTCGCGAGGACTACCGACGCGCCTGCATCCCGATGTTGCCGGTGGTCTATGGCGTGGAATACACCCGCTGGCACGTGTTGTTCTACACCATCCTGCTGGTGCTGGTGAGCCTGTTGCCGTACCTCACCCGCATGAGCGGCCTGCTCTACCTCGGCGGTGCGGTGGTGCTTGACATCGCCTATCTGTACTACGCGATCCGCCTGATGCGCCCTCCCGACGAGCGTTTCGCGATGAGCGCATTCGGCTATTCCATCGTGTATCTGATCGCCCTGTTCGCGTTCATGCTGCTGGACCACTGGCTGGCCCGGCCGGTGCTGCACGTCGGCGGTTACGTTCTGGAACGGATCGGGTAAGCTGGAAGACGCGCGCAGGAGCAGGGTGCGTGCCGGCGGGCCGCTCACGCGAGTCCGCCGCGACCGAGACTCGCATGAGGACGTGACAACGCGTGGACTGGGTTCTGCTTGTCATCGCGATTGTCGCGGCACTCACCTCCATCGTGCTGGCGGGCTGGTCGCTGCGCAAGCAGCGTCGCGTGCTGCGGGAACTCGAGGCCAGCCGCGAGCGCTACCGACTGCTTGCCGAGTGCGCCAACGACGGCACCTGGGAGTTCGAGGTCGCGAATCGACGGCTGGACTTCTCGCGGCGCGTGTACGAGCTGCTCGGATATGCCGAAGGCGGGTTGAACACGCCGGAGGACCTGGAGCGCATCGTCCTGCCCGAGGACTATCCCGTCGCACGCGCGGCACTGTATGCGCACATGCAGGAGCATCGCGGCGACCAACTGCAACGGATCATGCGCATCCGCAGCCGCGACGGCCGGGTACTCACGATCCTCGCGCGCAGCGTGGTGCAGTATGCCGAAGACGGCACGGCGTTGCGCGTACTGGGTTCGTACACCGACATCACCAAGCGCCTGCGGGACGAACGCCAACTGCAAATCGCCGCCAGCGTGTTCGAGGCCGGCAGCGACGGCATCGTGATCAGCGACGCGCAGGACCGCATGCTGTCGGTCAACCGGGCGTTCCTGGGCATGACCGGCTACAGGCAGGAGGAATTGATCGGCCATCTTCTGGGTGACATGCAGATCGACCCCGATTCGGCGCGTGCGCGCGAGCAGGCGTTGCGCGAGTCGGGAGCGTGGAGCGGCGAGCTGGCCTGGCGTCTGCACAACGGCGAAGCCAAGGTCCTGGACACGTCGACCGACGTGGTGCGCGATGCCGCCGGCGAGATCGTTTTCCGCATCCACGTATGCATCGACACCGCCGAATTGCGTTACGCGCAGGCGCGCATCCGTCATCTGGCTTATTTCGATGCGTTGACCGGGTTGCCGAACCGCACCCATTTGCGCGGCCAGTTCGAGCAGGCGCTGGCAACCGCGCGCTACGCCGGACAGCCGTTGGCGGTGGTGTTCTTCGATCTCGACAACTTCAAGGAGATCAACGATACCGCGGGACACAGCGTGGGCGACGATGTCATTTGCGCGGTGGCGCAACGCCTCGGTCAGAGGTTGCGCGAGGAAGACGTACTGTGCCGTTTCGGGGGCGACGAATTCCTGTTGCTGTTGCCCAATACCGATGCGGCTGCCGCCGAGGCGCTTACCGCGCAACTGATGGAGGAGTTGTGCAAACCGGTCAACATCGAAGGCCGCGTGCTGGACATTGCGGCCAGTGCCGGATTCAGCATGTTTCCGGACGACGCGCTGGATGCGGAAACCCTGGTGCGTGAGGCCGATACCGCACTGTTCCGGGCCAAGGAAGAGGGCGGCAACAACGTGCAGCGCTTCCAGGCGTGGATGGGCGAGGCGGTGAGTTGGCGGCACGACATGCAGGCCGCCTTGCGCGTCGCGATCGTCCGCTCGCAGTTCGTGCTGCGCTATCAGCCCATCGTCGATGTTCGCGCACAGCGCGTTGCCGGCGTCGAAGCGCTGCTGTACTGGAATCGCCCCGGCATGGGCGTGGTCGGTCCCTCGACCTTCATCAGTCTGGCCGAGGAATCGCGTTTGATCGAGCCGATCGGTGCATGGGTGGTGAATGAAGCGTGTGCTCAGGTGGCGGCCTGGAAGCGCGCCGGAATGCCCGCGTTCTACGTCGCGATCAACGTCTCG
Source organism: Rhodanobacteraceae bacterium (assembly GCA_036279455.1). Taxonomy (GTDB): domain Bacteria; phylum Pseudomonadota; class Gammaproteobacteria; order Xanthomonadales; family Rhodanobacteraceae; genus 66-474. The sequence goes on from DASUJD010000033.1 coordinate 27,198, forward strand.
GGCCTGCAGTTGCGGGTCGCCGGCAAGTTCCAGGAACACCTCGCCGATGCCATGCGCATGCACGGCATCGTCAACGACGATCTGGTTCTGGAAATCACCGAACGGCATCTGGTGCAGGACGTGAAAGGCGGCTTGCCGGTGCTGGAGAGCCTCACCGCCAGCGGCATCCGGGTATCGGTGGATGATTTCGGCACAGGTTATTCCAACCTTGAATCGCTGAAGAACCTGACGGTCAGCCAGATCAAGATCGACCGCACCTTCGTGCGCAACCTGATGACCGAGGTCGGCGATCGTGCGATCGTGAGGTCGATCATCGCGTTGGGGCGCGGTCTCGGCCTGCAGGTGGTGGCCGAAGGCGTCGAAAACGTCGAACAGCGGAAATTGCTGCGGGAATTCGGCTGCGATCTGCAGCAGGGCTTTCTGTATACCCGTCCGCTGCCCGCCGCCAAGGTCCCTGCGTTCGTCGATGCGATGACCGCCCGCCCGAAAGACGAGCAGACTGGCGATTGAGGCCGGGTTGTGTTGTGATAGTGGGTTGCGGCGCGGCCATTCCGCGCGGTGAATCCCGTGCGTGACAGTTGAGGTCTCGAAGGTGTTGATGGGTTTTCTTCGCTGGTGGATCCCGTGGGAGCCGTCGGCGATCGTGGTCGTGGTGTTTGCGGCCGCGGCATGCTTGTACTGGCGCGGTGCCCGACGTTCGCCGATGACCACGCCATGGCACAGGCAATGGTTGTTCTGGCTGGGCTTGCTGGTGCTCTACACCGGCCTGCATACGCATCTCGACTATTACGCCGAGCACGAGTTCTTCGTCCACCGTATCCAGCACCTTGGCCTGCACCATCTCGGTCCGTTCCTGATCGCGCTGGCGTACCCCGGCGTCACGATGCGGCGCGGCCTGCCGCTGCGCTGGCGTGCGCGATATCTGGGTCGGGTGCTGGCATGGACGCCCGTGCGCAAATGCCTCGACGTGTTGCTGCACCCGTTCAATGCGGCGCTGCTGTTCGTCGGCCTGATCTATCTGTGGCTGTGGCCGGCGGTGCACTTCGCCGCGATGCTTGACTGGCGGCTGTATCACCTCATGAACTACAGCATGGCCGCCGATGGCGTGCTGTTCTGGTGGTTGATCCTCGATCGGCGCTCGCGTCCACCGGCGCGCTTGTCACCCGGCGTGCGCGTGTTCGTGGCGCTGGCGGTGATCCCGCCGCAGATCCTGATCGGCGCCTACCTCAGCTTCACCACGACCAACCTGTATCCGATCTACAGCCTGTGCGGGCGTGCATTCGCCGGCATCCCACCATTGATGGACCAGCACCTCGGCGGTTTGATCCTGTGGATCCCGAGTTCGATGATGAGCGTGTTGGCCGCGGTGATCGCGTTTACGCACTGGCTGCGGCTGGACAGCAAGGGTCGCTTGCCGCGCAATCGACGTCAGCGTGAATTGATGCGGGCGCGGCAGGCCGCCAGCACGGTTCAGCCGGAAGAAGGCCCGGTGGCGTTGGCCGGCAGCACGGAAAAGCCCACCTGAAGCATCTCGCCGTCCGCAAAATGCAGGGTGATCGATACCGTATCGCCCGGCTTGATCGGGTGCGCTGCGTGCGACAGCATCAGGTGATAGCCGCCGGGTGCCAGGGTCGCGCTGGCGTGCGCGGGAATGTCGATGTGCGACACGGACACCATCGTGCTGTCGTTTTGCGCGAGTCGTGAGTGCATCAGCGTGACGCTGTGGTAGTCGGGACTGCTGGCGCTGGTGAGGCGTGCCGTCGAATCGCTGTCGTTCACGATTTTCGCGTAGCCCGCGGTCGGCAAATTGGCGGGCAGCCAGCGGACCCATGGGTGTTCAACGTGCACTCCGGCCGGCGTCGGCGCCGCAGCCGTCGCTGCAACGCTGACCGCAAGGATGCCGGCCGCCAGCAGGCTGCGGAGCGTCGTCATGATGTTTGCCTCAGCAGAAGCTTGAGATCGTGCGTGATCTCGTCGATGGTCGAGCCCGGCGTGGCCAGCAGGCGGATGTGTCCTTGCGGACCAAAGATGTAGATCGCCGAGCTGTGCGTCACCAGGTAATCGCCATCGGCGGGAATCGGTTTCTGGATCTGGTAGATAGCGCGATAGCGTTTGACCAGACTGTCCAACGCCCCGGTGTTTCCCCGCAGCCCCACGATGCGCGGGTCGAAGGCGGTGACGTACTGGTGCAGCACCGGCACCGTGTCGCGCGCCGGGTCCACCGTCACGAACAGCACGCGCACGTGGCTGGCCTGTTTGCCCAGGCGCTGCAGCACCGTGTGCAGGTGCACCAGCGTCAGCGGGCATACGTCGGGGCAATGCGTGTAGCCGAAGTACAACAGCACGACCTGGCCCCGGTACGTTTTCGCCGTGACCGGCTGGCCCAGATCACTAGTCATCCGGAGCTTCAGGTCCGGCATGTGTCCTTGCACGTCGTCGAGCTGCCACTGCGGGTGCGAGGCGCAGGCAGCGAGAAGGGCAACGACGATGGCGAGCAGGAACGACCGGGCGTACTTGTGACTGGGCAGCATGCAGGAATGATCGGATGAGACAACAACACATGATACTGCGAACGAACACCCGATCGCTGTGGCGGCTTCACGGCGGCACCCCGGACCACGTGGGCTGGCGAGCGTCCAGGCCCGGTGGCATCTGTCTTGAAGCGTATACTTTCCGGGCTTGTTTCGGGGCGGCCAGTTGGCTCGGAAAGGAAACTTGAAGGAGTTCGCATGCGCATGATTGCTTTCGCTGCCCGCTTCCGGCCGGCGGCGGTTCCGACCTTCGCGATTCTGGTGGCTGGCTTGTTGACATGCGGGATCTTCCCGAAGGCGGTTGCGCAGGGTCTCGATCCCGCGATGCTCTCGAAGCTCGATGCGGCCACGTTCGAGGTGGTGGCGGCCAAGCCGACGCGCACCGGCGTAACCTACGAAAAGCCCTTGCCGTTGGACTTGCTGCCCTATCAGCAGCGCACCGACAAATATCACTCGATCGGCACCGCGTTTGCGCTTGGCCACAACCGCTACGTCACGGCGGGACATGTATTGCTGACCGGTCTGGACAGCCTGTGGGGCCCACCGGAGCTGCGCGATTCCGGTGGCCACGTGTACGCCATCGACAAGATCGAAAAGTTTTCGCTGCGCAAGGACTTCGTGGTGTTTTCGCTGGCGACGCAACCCGAGGCCGACGTCGCCCTGAAGGTCGATGCCAGGCCGGTCATGAACCAGACAGTCTATGCAGTCGGCAATGCCCTCGGTACCGGCGTGGTCGCCCGCGAGGGTTTGTATACGTCCAACACGCCCGAGCAGCAGGATGGCGAGTGGAAGTGGATACGATTTTCGGCCGCGGCATCGCCGGGAAACAGCGGCGGCCCGTTGCTGGATCAGAACGGCAAGGTCATCGGGGTGGTGCTGGCGAAATCACCCAACGAGAACCTCAACTACGCGCTTCCAATCAGTGAAGTGCTGAACGCGCCTGCGAACCAGGCCGAGATCGACCGCCGCATGCCCTACCAGTTCGATCTCTTCGACACCAACATCACCGGTACCTTCAAGGCGCAGTTCGCCCTGCCGCTGGGTCTCGCCGACTTTTATGCCAGGTTCCTCGCGCTGAGCCACACCTACGTGGACGGCCAGTTGAAGGCGCTGCTCGCGAAGGAGCCCGATCGTGTCTTCCCCCGCGGCACGGGCTCGCATCAGGCGTTGTACGGCCAGGTCCTGTTGCATCGTTTCCCGACCTTGCTCAAACGCGACAATGCGGGAACATGGGAACAATCGCCGATGGCGGGCAACAGCGTCAAGGCACGCAGGTTTCCGTTGCCGAACAATGGGTACCTGGCCGTCAGCGCGGTCGGCAAGAACGTGCTTTTCCACCTGCGCAAGCCGGACAATGTCACCGACCGCCAGCTCTACGATGACCCGACGCGCTTGATGGATACCTTGCTGGGTCTCGGGTTCATGCACCGCAAGGTGGGTTCGGAAGGGATCAAGGTCACTTCGTTGGGCAAGCCCGCGCTGGATACGATTCACACCGATCTCTGGCAACGCCATTGGCAGGTGCGCCTGTGGCCGGTCCCCTTCGCCAACGGGCGCATACTCGTGCTGACGCTGCCCGTGCCGGATGGCTATGACGGCATCATGCGCGGTCTTCCGGCAAGTCAGGAGCACGATTACCTCGTCAACCTCGAAGCGATGACCAATTTCCTGTACGTGTCATACGACGGCACCCTGGCGCAATGGAAGCAATACCTGAAGAACACGACGCTGTTGCCGGACGAGTTCAAGAACATCCACATTGGCTTCGATTACGGCAAGCATTTCAGCTATGCATCGCCACGCATTGCCTTCGATTTCACTCCGAAACTGCAGAAGATCAAGCCGAACAGCGAGTTGACCCTGGGTTTCAAATACATTCCGGAGCACGGCGAGGTGGTCTGGAACGTGGCCGACGTTCGCGTGAAGCCCGAGCTCCACAGCAACGACATGATCAACCTCGCGCGCCACATCCCGCCTGCCGCCGATCTGGATGACGCATTCAAGGTTCACTGGGAAAAAATCGTCCAGCGCCAGCATCCCTTTGACGAAATCCCGTTCAGCGACAACGACGTGATGAAGGTCATCGGCGTAACGGGCTCCACAGGCAAGGCTACTTCGGAGCTGTACACCACGTTTTACGCCAGCGAGGGCACACACCCGCAGGCGTACATGAAAGCCAAGCTCGATCTGCTGGTAAAACACCTGCACGTGCGTGAATAGTCGTGCGGGTTGCCTGATTTTCCGGCGCTGGCCCCGGTCGCTGAGCTTCGCAACGACCACTTTCCGGTAACCGTTGGCGCCCGTTCGCGTGCCGCTCCAAACGCGGGCGAGGGTTGACTGACGCGCCGGGCGATACGACAATGCGTACGCCGGCGGGCGCGTTGCGTCTGCCGGCACCACCCTTCATCAACCATGACCATGGACGTACACCCTAGTCGCACCGTCGGCATCCGCTTGCATCGGGTGACGGCGGCCAAAATCGAACCGATCCGCGGCGACCGCGCCCGGACGGCTGGTACCCGCCCCGACTAGGCGCGTCCGGCCCGTCCCTTGAGCGGTGCCGCGGCACTGCTTGAAGAGGAGATGGGCCATGAACCTCCTTCGCAATTTCCTGCGTGCGCGCCTGGCAACCCGTCATGCGCATTCGAACCGCCGCGACGGTCGCCGTCGCGAGTGGAACGTGACCGTGCCTGCGCCGCGCGTCGCGACCAGCCAACACCGAACCAGCGCGTGAGCTTTGTTTTTGCGATCGGCCATGATCGCTGCGTGCCGCCCTGTGGCGGGTCACTCACGGGCAGTCACATGAGCGTGTTCCGCAACCTTTCGTGCGAAGCGACCGTTGTGGAAAATCAGGCCATGCAGCGCCGTTCTGGCCTCCACTCGCTCGAATTCATTTGTTCGCCGTATCGCCGAACGAGGCGGCGATCAGGGACGATCGCACAAATAATGTAGCCCCACGGATCCATCGCTCGTTCCGTGGACGTGCGTCCCCCGCCATGGAAACGAGTGATGTCCGGTTCGCCTTCCTCATCCAACGCCAACACGGCGGCCGGCAAGGCCCGCACGGCGCATGCACGGCCAGTGGTCGCCGATAGCGCATGGGTGGATGAGACGGCATTGCTGGCGACGCTGGATACCGGTCCCGCGGGCCTCGACCAGGAGCATATCGAGAATCGCCTGGATCGCGATGGCGTCAATCAGGCCACCCATGAAAAGCCTCTGCACTGGGCGTTGCAGCTTGCGCGCACATTCTGGAACCCGTTCATCATCGTGCTGCTGGTGCTGGCAGGAGTACAGCTTGTCACGTCGGACGACCTGACCGGCCCGATCATCATTGCGGTAATGGTCGGCATCAGCGTGGCCTTGAGTTTCACCCAGGAATTTCGTTCTTCGCGCGCTGCCGAAAAACTGAAGGCGATGGTGCGCAACACCGCCACCGTCACGCGGCGCGCATCCGATGGCCACAGCGAGCGCATCGAAGTGCCGGTGATCGAACTGGTCGCAGGTGACGTCGTGCATCTTTCCGCAGGCGACATGGTGCCCGCCGATCTGCGCCTGCTCTCCGCCAAGGACCTGTTCATTTCGCAGGCAATCCTGACCGGCGAATCGCTGCCGGTGGAGAAGGCCGCGCCCGGGCACGCCACGCGCGACGACGCGCGCACCGAGCCGCTGGACCTTCCCACTGTCTGCTACATGGGCACCAACGTGGTCAGCGGCAGCGCCACCGCAGTGGTGGTCGCGACCGGGCCGCGCAGCTATCTCGGCTCGCTCGCGCGGACGCTGGCAGGTGCGCGTGCGGAAACCGGCTTCGACCGTGGCGTGAAAAGCGTGTCGTGGCTGCTGATCCGCTTCATGGCGGTGATGGTGCCGATCGTTTTCCTGATCCAGGGTTTCGGCAAGGGCGACTGGCTGGAGGCGTTCCTGTTCGCGATTTCGGTGGCGGTCGGCCTGACGCCCGAAATGCTGCCGCTGATCGTCACCGCGAACCTTGCCAAGGGTGCGCTGGCGATGAGCAAGCGCAAGGTGGTTGTGAAACAACTCAACGCGATCCAGAATTTCGGCGCGATGGACGTGTTGTGCACCGACAAGACCGGCACGCTGACGCTCGACAGGATCGTGCTGGAACGCCATCTTGATCTCGATGGTGAGGAATCCGACGACGCGCTGGAATACGGTTACTTGAACAGTCATTTCCAGACCGGCCTCAAGAACCTGATGGACAAGGCGGTGTTGGCGCACCGCGACCTCGAGCATTCGATCGCGAAGTGGAAGGTGGTGGACGAAATTCCTTTCGACTTCCAACGCCGGCGCATGTCGGTGGTGCTGACCTCGGGTGGCGGCGAAGACCTGCTGGTTTGCAAGGGCGCGGTCGAGGAGATGCTGTCCATCTGCACTTTCGCGCGGGAAGGCAATCGCGAAATTCCGCTCACCGACCATCGTCGTGACAGCATCCGCGCGATGACGCACGAGTTGAACGAGGACGGACTGCGGGTGTTGATCGTGGCGGTCCGGCGCCACCCGGCCACGGGGCGCGCCTACGGCATCGCCGACGAGGCTGGCCTTACCGCGATCGGTTGCCTTGCCTTCCTTGACCCGCCCAAGGACACCGCGCATACCGCGATCGCCGCGCTCGGTCATCACGGCGTCGCGGTGAAGGTATTGACCGGCGACAACGAGGCGGTCACCCGCAAGATCTCCCGCGAGGTCGGGCTGGATGTCACGCATTCGGTGCTGGGCCGCGACATCGAGGACCTGGACGACGCGGCGCTGGACGAGCTGGTCGCGCGCACCACGGTGTTCGCCAAGATGTCGCCGCTGCAGAAATCGCGCGTGGTGGAATCGTTGCAACGGCGCGGCCACACCGTGGGATTCCTCGGCGACGGCATCAACGATGCCGCGGCGCTGCGCCGCGCGGACGTCGGAATCTCGGTGGACACCGCCACCGATATCGCCAAGGAATCGGCCGACATCATCCTGCTGGAAAAAAACCTGATGGTGCTGGAAGAGGGCGTGCTGGAAGGCCGCATCACCTTCGGCAACATCATCAAGTACATCAAGATGACGGCCAGCTCCAACTTCGGCAACGTGTTCAGCATGCTGATCGCCAGCATCTTCCTGCCGTTCCTGCCGATGCTGCCGCTGCAGATCCTGGTGCTCAACCTGCTCTACGACATTTCGCAATTGTCGATTCCGTTCGATCGCATGGACGAGGAATACCTGCGCAAGCCGCGCAAGTGGGATGCCAGCGACATCGGACGTTTCATGGTCAGGATCGGACCGACCAGCTCGCTGTTCGACATCACCACATTCGTGCTGCTGTGGTTCTGGTTTGGCGCCAATTCCGTTGCGCACCAGGCATTCTTCCAGTCCGGCTGGTTCGTGGAAAGCCTGCTGACGCAAACGCTGGTGGTGCACATGATCCGCACCCGCCGGATTCCGTTCCTGCAGAGTGCGGCCTCGGCGCCGGTGCTGGGGCTCACCACCGCGATCATCGCGATCGGCATCGCGATCCCTTACACCACGTTGGGCCACCACCTCGGCATGGTGCAACTGCCGGCGGAATATTTCGGCTGGCTCGCGGCCACCGTGCTCGCGTATTGCGTGCTGACGCAAATCGTGAAGGTGATGTATATGCGCAGGTTCGCGCGCTGGCTGTGATCACCCCCTTCGGCACGAAGGGGGTCGGCGCGAAGCGTCGGGGGGATGTCTGCGCGCCGCAAAAGCCATCCCCTCTCGCGCTGCGCGCGCGTTCGCTCACGCGCGCCATCCCTGGCGCTCGCCCTTCGGGCCGGCTGGCGCCGTTCACGGCCGATCCAGTCGGCCGTGGTCGCTCCGCCCTTCCTTCGGGAGGGGGAGGAAGCTTTGCTTCGTTGCCGGCCATGTGGCCTACACTTGAGTGATTGGAGGATGGACAATGACCACCATTTACGACTTTGAAGCGAATTTGCTCAATGGCACGCTGCAGAAACTTGACGCGTATCGCGGCAAGGTGCTGCTGATCGTCAATGTCGCGTCGAAGTGCGGGTTCACGCCGCAATACGCGGGACTGGAAGCGTTGTACCGCACGCACAAGGATCAGGGCTTCGAAGTGCTCGGGTTCCCGTGCAACCAGTTCGGGCATCAGGAGCCCGGAGATACTGCCGAGATCCGCAACTTTTGTTCGACGAAATATGACGTGACGTTTCCGTTGTTCGCGAAAATCGACGTCAACGGCGCCGACGCGCATCCGCTTTACAAGTTCCTAAAGCATGCCGCTCCCGGCGTGCTGGGCTCCGAAGCGATCAAGTGGAATTTCACCAAGTTCCTGATTGATCGCGAAGGCAACGTGGTGCGTCGTTACGCCTCGGCGGATACGCCGGAGAAGGCCGGAAAGGATGTCGAGTCCATGTTGTAAGCAGGCTCGTCGAAGCAGTGGAGGCAGGTTGGGCTGAGCAACGCGAAGCCCGACGGCGTGGCGAAATGCTGTTGGGCCTCATTGTGTTCTGCCCGACACGATTGCTCAACGCCATTTTGTGTTGCCTGTCCCTTGTGTGGCCAACAACTCGCGCAGCTCGTTCTTCTCGTTTTCATTGAGCGCGCCTTCCGATTGCTTGCGGACCAGAGTGTCGAGGCGTTGCTGGATCGTCTGTTCGGCGAGCTTGCCCAGCGCGTCCACGAACTCCGCACGCAGTGCCTCGGGTTCGCCGGGAAATTCGGTGAGCGCGAGTTTCTGCAAGGCTGCGGCTTCGGGTCGGTCCGCAAAATGCTCCAGCAGCAGTGCGGTGTTGATGCCGGGGCGTTCCTGCAGGAAATCCAGCAATTCGATCAGCAACGGAATACCCGGTTTGTCCAGTCCTGCGAAGGCGTAGGGCAGCGTGACTTCCTGAGCCAGCGCGGGATCGGCCAGCAGCATCGCGATCGCGCTGCGTATCAGCGTGCGACGCGGGGCGTTGCTGGGTGACGTGATACCGCGGCGCGAAGACGTCTGTGCAGCACGTATTGTTTCGCCGCGCACGCCGGTGCGCTTTTCCAATTCCGCGAACATCAGGTCGCGGAATGCGCCGTCCGGCAATTTCGCAAGCAGGGGTTTCGCGTGTTCGGCCAGCCGCGCGCGGCCGTCCAGCGTCGCCACATTCACGTCGTGCGACAGATACCCGTAGAAGTATTCGGACAATGGCGTGGCCTGCTTCAGCCGCACCTCGAAGCCGTCGCTGCCCTCTTTGCGCACCAGCGTATCCGGATCCTCACCCTCTGGCAGGAACAGAAAAAAGGCTTGCCGCCCGTCGCGCATCCTGGGCAATACCGATTCCAGCGCGCGCCATGCGGCGCTGCGGCCGGCGCGGTCGCCGTCGAAACAGAAATACACGTCGGGCGCAGCGCGGAACAACAATTCCGCATGTTCGTTGGTGGTCGCGGTGCCCAATGTCGCAACCGCTTGCGTTACATCGGCCTGGTGCAGCGACACCACGTCCATGTAGCCTTCCACCACGATCAGACGTTCCAGTTTGGTGTTGGCCTGGCGCACCTGCCACAACGCAAACAGTTCGCGGCCCTTGTGGAACAGCGGGGTTTCGGGCGAGTTGAGGTATTTGGGGCCGTCGCCTTCCAGGACCCTGCCGCCGAACGCGATCACCCGCCCGCGCCGATCGAGGATCGGGAACATCAGGCGTTCGCGGAAACGGTCGTAGCGTTTGCCGCCCTCGCCGGTCGAGAGCATTCCCGCCTGTTCAAGCATTTTCGTGCGCACGTCAGTGGTTCCCAACGCGCGCTTCACCGCATCCCAGCCGCCCGGCGCCCAGCCGATCCGGAAGCGTTCGATGATTTCCCTGTCGAGTCCTCGTTTCTTGCAGTACGCACGCGCGGCCGGGCTTTCCGGCAGCGCGCGCTGGTAGAACGCCGCGGTGGCGTCCAGCAACGTGTACAAATCGGTGTGGTCTTCACGCGGTCGCGCGGTGCCGCCTTCGTGCGGCACGGTCAATCCCACCGATTGCGCCAGTTCCTCGACCGCGTCGGGAAACTCCAGCCGCTCGTACTCCATCAGGAACTTCACGGCGCTGCCGTGTGCGCCGCAGCCGAAGCAGTGGTAGAACTGTTTGGCGGGGCTGACGGTAAACGATGGCGTGCGTTCGTCGTGGAAGGGACAGCACGCGGTCCACTCACGTCCCGCACGCTTCAACGGCACGCGTTGCTGCACCACGTCGACGATGTCGACGCGGGCCAGCAGTTCGTCAATGAAACGTTCGGGAATCAGGCCTGGCATGGCTGCCTAGCATGCCATGCGATGCAATTGCGTGGCTATTCGCGGGATTGCAGCCCGCAGGTGGACGCCTGACGGATTTCGACGTGTCTCTTCCCCGGTCCTGCATCGGACGGGCCTCGGCTGCCCATTCCTGGTCGCGCCTGGCGTCAGGATGTGGATTGCCGGGGTCCACCGCAGCCCGCCGCAAAGCCACGCACACACGCGGACTTCCTGGAGCTGCACGACACCTCGCGTCGAAGTGAATGGACGTCCAAACGCTCGCGCAACCGCTTGCGCAAAGCTTCGCGTGACGGCAAGCTGCGTGTTCCCCTGCGGAGAATCAGCATGGCCGGCAAGTCCAGACGGACCAGCACGACGGCGAAACCGAAACGCCAGCGCGGCGCGGCAAAGCCGTCCGCGGCAAAACCCGACCTCACGGCGGTGCGCGCCGAGATCGACGGCATCGATCGCCAGATCCAGGCGCTGATCGGGCGGCGTGCGCATTGGGCGCACGAAGTCGGCCGCGTCAAGGGCAAGCTTGCGGCGGCGGTGGACTACTATCGCCCCGAGCGCGAAGCGCAGGTGTTGCGCCGCGTGGTGGACCGCAACGACGGCCCGCTGGCCGACGATGTGCTGGTACGGCTGTTCCGCGAAATCATGTCGGCTTGTCTTGCCCAGCAGGAACCGCTCAAGGTCGGCTATCTCGGGCCGGAAGGCACGTTCTCCGAGCAGGCGGTGTTCAAGCATTTCGGCCATTCGGCCAAGGGTTTCCCGCTTGCCAGCATCGCCGAGGTATTCGACGAAGTCGCCGAGGGCCGCGCCGATTTCGGCGTGGTGCCGGTGGAAAACTCGGGGCAGGGCACCATCCAGTCCACACTGGACCTGTTTCTGGGCTCGCCGCTCAAAATCTGCGGCGAAATCGAGCTGCACGTGCATCAGTATCTGTTGTCGCGTGGCGGGCATCTCGAGGACATCGAGCGGGTGTATTCGCACGGCCAGTCGCTGGCACAGTGCCGCGGCTGGTTGCGCCAGAACCTGCCGGGTATAGAGTTGCAGGCGGTGTCCAGCAACGCCGAAGCCGCGCGGCGCACGCGCAAGGCCGATGACGCCGCGGCGATCGCCGGGATCAGCGCGGCGCACGTGTACGGATTGCAGATCGTCGCCGGCCCGATCGAGGACCGACCCGACAACACCACGCGATTTCTGGTGATCGGTCGCGCGCTGTTTCCGCCGTCCGGCAACGACCGCACCTCGCTGCTGGTGTTCGTGCACGATCAACCGGGCGCCCTGTACCGCGTGCTGGAGCCGCTGGCACGCCACGGTGTCAGCATGAACCGGATCGAGTCACGTCCCGCGCACACTGGCAAGTGGATATACGCGTTCTTCATCGACGTCAGCGGACACGTGGGTGAGCCGCCTTTGCGCGACGCGCTGGCGGAGCTGGGCGACTTCGCTTCGCAGGTAACCGTGCTGGGTTCGTATCCTGTCGCGATCGTATGAGCGCAGGTGATGCACTCCGGCAGCGTGGCGGGTGCGCGCAACGCGCGCAGCCGACGGCGCGCACAGCATTCCCGACATGAATCGGTGCCGCTTGCACACGTTGCCGATGGAGGAAGGCCCGTGCCTCGAGGCTCCTCCGGCGTCAACGCCGCCGTGGCAAGCGGCTCATGCAGCGGGTGATATCGAAGATGGATTCGAGGCCTTCTCTGCCAGCAGCTTTTCCACCGCGTCCATCAGTCCCTTGACCGATTTGGTGTCGAAGCCGGGATCGCGGTCGGGTATCAGGATCCGGTAGTGGTCCTCGATCGCGAAAACGATCTGGACTGCGTCCAGCGAGTGGACCTTCATATCCCTCAGGGTCGAATCCGGGGTGATGCCGTTCTCGTCAATGTCGGCTTCCCTGGCGATGATCGAAAACACGGTTGTTTGTATGTCTTCGCGCATCACGAGGGCCCTCGATGGCAATCAGTTCGCGCAGTCGACGAACACGTCATCCGTTCGACCGCGCACAAGGCATCTTCGCAGGATTTGCGAAACGGCACATCAGGGTAGCCGGTTGCGCAAGCGCCATGCGCGGGCGGTGTCGGCACGCATGTTGCCGGACCAACCCAAGGGCGCGCCGCATTCCGGCATCCGTGCCCAGACCCGTTGGCCTTGTCAGCCTGCGAGTCGCGCCTTGACGCGCTGCGACAGCGCACCCATGTCGGCGCGGCCGGCTGCGCGTTCCTTCAGCAGCGCCATCACCTTGCCCATGTCGCGCGGCGAAGCGGCGCCCGAATCGCCGATGCACTGCGCAACCAGCGCGTCGAGTTCTGTGTCGCTGAGTTGCGCCGGGAGATAGCCCTCGATCACGCCTATCTCGTAGCGTTCCTGATTGGCCAGATCTTCGCGCTTGGCGGCTTCGTATTGCGTGACCGAATCGCGACGCTGCTTCAGCATCTTTTCCAGCACGTGCAATACCTGGGCGTCGTCCAGCGTGATGCGCTCGTCGACCTCGCGCTGCTTGAGCGCGGCGAGGATCAGGCGGATCACGCCGAGGCGCGGCTTGTCGCCGCCCTTCAGCGCGGTTTTCATGTCCTCGGTGATGCGGGCTTTGAGATCGCTCATTGGAACCTCGAATGACAGTAAAACGGTCGCTTCGACCACGCTTGACCATTCTTCCACACCCCTCGCGCAAGACAGTCACCTTGCGCGCCCCCTCGACTCAAGGAGGCGAGAGCCGGTGCCAACCCAATATTCGTCCTGAAACGCAAAGACGGCCGGCGCCGCGATGCGGGGCCGACCGTCGGAGCAATGCAACAACGCGCGGATCAGTACAGGCGCTTGCGACGCGTGACTTCGC
>DASUJD010000034.1:0-36688 GCA_036279455.1 Rhodanobacteraceae bacterium
CGAAACTGCCAGCCCCGAAGTGGCCGAAGTATTTCGCGCTCGGCGTGATGCTCGCGATCTTTGCCGCGATCGCGTTCATGTTCTACCACAACACGGCGATGGGCTGGCACGCGCTGCGCGACTGGGTGATCTACACCGCGGTGTTGAGCGCACTCGGCGCGGCGATCGCGGGCGGGCATCCGTTGTCGGTGCTGACCGCGGCGATCATGGGCCCGCTGAAACCGTTGCGCCCGCCGGGATTGTCTTCCGGCGTATTCGCGGGCCTGGTGGAGGTGTGGCTGCGCAAGCCGCGCGTCGCCGACTTCCAGTCGCTGCGAAAAGACCTGCTGCACATTTCCGGCTGGTGGAAGAACCGCGTGGCCCGCACCCTGCTGGTGTTCCTGCTCACCAACCTGGGAACCATGCTCGGCGAATATCTCGCCGGCGTGCGCATCTTCAGCCGGTTGCTGTGAGTCCGCCGCGCAGGGCGGGTGCAGCAATCAGGCACGCAACGGCACGCTTTCAGTGCGCGGTTTTCTTTTTCGCGGGCAAGGCTCGTTCGATGGGCCCGACTGCGACGTGTCCGAACTGACTGGTGACGAACTTCGCGAACTCCTTTTTTCTTGCGGGCCAGTAACCTGCCAGTGAAGTGCCGCCGTTCTGCACGCCGAGTTGGTTCAAACTCGAAACCAGTGCCGCTCCGTTCTGGATGTCACCGGCGGGGTCGTAGCCGTCGATCGACAAGGTATACGTGTTCGGGTCGCCTTCGAAGGTGGCGGACCCGACCCGTCCGGAATGATAGGCATCCTGGAAGGCCCGGGTTGCGCGCGCGAGGGTGAGCTTGTCGGCATATGTTGCCTGGAGCTTTTTCCAGATGGCCTCCGCGCGCTTGCGTTCCCCGGGCTTCAGGATCTTGTACGCATTGATCAATGCCTTGTCGTAGTCGGGCTGGTGTTCTTCATCGGCGATACCGAGCCAGGCAACGCCGCGCGCGGGATCCGCGGGAATCCTGCCCATGCCGTGCAGATAGATCTCGCCGACATCGTATTGCGCGACCTTGTTGCCCCAATATGCAGCCTGCTGATAGGCGTTCAGCGCACCCGTGTAGTTCTTGTGGCGCAGATCCTCCAGCGCGACGCGTTCGTAATACTTGCCGGGAAGGTAATTGCGGGCCGGGTCCGTCACCGTTTCGTGCGGATATTTGTCGAAGCGCCCCGCGGCAGCGACATTCCACCAGCCGCAGCACACCAGCAGGCACGCAACGGAACCAATCCGGATTTTCACCATCGCTGCCATGGCCATCACCTCGACGCTGCGAACCCGATCTTATTCCTCCGGCGGCAGGTTGCAAATGCGGACGGTCCGCGACATGGTGTGTAGCCACCCGCGCCCGTTGTACCCACGCATGAATCGACGGCCATGACTGGATCGGAGCCCACGTTCAACCAGGCCGACAGCCCGGAACTCATCGCGACAGTGCGCGAGTTGTTCCGCGAATACGCGGAAGCCATCGGCACGAACCTCGAGTATCAAGGATTCACGGCGGAGCTCGCGGCGTTGCCGGCGCCGTACGCGCCGCCGCGTGGCGCCCTGCTCATTGCAGGAACCGAGTCCGGCGTCGCCGGCTGTGTCGCCCTTCGTCCACTCGACATGTATCGAGGTGAAATGAAGCGCTTGTACGTGCGACCTGCGTACCGGAATTCCGGCCTCGGCAAAAGTCTGGTGGAGGCCGTGGTCGCGGCGGCAAGCCGGATCGGCTATCGCGAACTGCGCCTTGATACGCTGGCGGGCATGACCTCGGCGCAGGCGCTTTATCGCCGGCTCGGCTTCGTCGAGATCCTGCCTTACAACACCGCGCACCTGCCCGGCACGCGATTCTTTTCGCTTGACCTGTCGAGGTGTCACCGGGCTTCCGGTGCACCACCGTTCGGCCAATAGGCGCTGTCGGACACTTTGCGCGCACCGAAGATGGCCTGCCCCACGCGCACGATGGTGGCACCCTCTTCGACCGCGATTTCATAGTCGCCGGACATGCCCATCGAAAGCTCGTCCACGGCAACGCCGCGCGGCGCAGACTGACGCAGGCGGTCGCGCAGTTCGCGCAAACGAACGAAGCACGGGCGCACTTTTGCCGCATCATCGGAAAACAGCGCCAGCGTCATCAGCCCGCGCACACGCAGCGACGAAAACACGCGAAGCTGCTTCACGAACGATTCGACTTCATCCGGCGACAGACCGAACTTGCCGGTTTCGTTCGATGTGTTGACCTGCACCAACACATCCAGCGAACGGCCAAGGGCCTGCAGACGCTTGTCCAGCGCCTCGGCCAGACGCAGGCTGTCCAGCGCCTGGAATTCACTGGCGAACCCGGCGACGAGCCTGGTCTTGTTGGTTTGCAGATGTCCGATGATCGCCCAGCGCATGTCCGGCAAATCCGACATGGCCTGCCACTTGCGATGTGCTTCCTGCGCCTTGTTCTCGCCAAGTGTGTGGCAGCCCGCAGCGTAGGCGTTGCGGATGCGTTCCTCGGATACCGTCTTGCTGACCGGCAGCAGGCGCACACTGGCGGGATCGCGCCCGACCTTCGCACACGCCGCCGCAATGCGCGCATGCACATCGCCAAGATGCTGGCGGAATTCGTCGACGGTGGTGGCCGTGGTGTAATCGTGCATCCACGAAGTATAGACAAACTGCGACGCAACGCCTCTCGACTCCGCAGCTGTGCCGCAACTCGGTGCGAACGGTTGCGGCGCAGCGCACTGCGACGAAGCGCGTATGCTGACGGCATGACTACGCGCAAAATGCCCGCGGAAACTGCATGGCCCGAAGCACTGTGGACCATCGGGCACTCGACCCGCAGCCTCGATGAGTTCATCGCGTTGCTGAAGGACAACGGCATCGAAGTACTCGCCGACGTGCGCCACTTTCCCGGCTCGCGCAAGTACCCGCACTTCAACGTGGCGCCTCTGCAAAGCGAACTTCAGCAAGCCGGCATCACGTACCAGCCGTTCATCGAACTCGGCGGCCGCCGCAAAGTGCACCCTGATTCACCCAATACGGCATGGCGTAGTCCCGCGTTTCGCGGTTACGCCGATTACATGCAGACCGACGCGTTCCAGGAAGGCATCGAACGCCTGAAAGCCCTGGCCTGCGGCAAGCGCACCGCGATCATGTGCGCCGAAGCGGTGTGGTGGCGCTGTCATCGCGGCCTGATCTCGGACGTGTTCAAGCTGCACGGCACCCGCGTGCTGCACATCACCGGCCCGGGTTCGCCGGGCGAACATCCCTACACGTCGGCGGCACGGATCGTGGACGGCCGACTCGATTACTTGGGTGACCAGCACCAGCTGCCGATGGATTCCGTGCGCTGACGCACGCGGCGGCACTTGTCCGGGTAATTGCAAAGGCGTAGCGTGGAAACCGACCGGGGCGTCGCCCCACGGCGCTTCTGGCCACGTTCCTCATTGCAAGGAGGTGGCTCATGACGTCGTTGGCAGTCTCCCATTCATTCGAATGCGCGCCGCGCGCGGTCCGTTCCGGCGCGATGGCGCTGACCCTGGCGCTGAATCTCACCATCGTGCTGTTCGCGCTCAGGCCCAGCACGCCATACACGATCCACTCACCGACGCCGCAAGCGCTGCTGGCGTCAATCCTGCCGCCACCGCCGCCCGTGACCCGGCTTCCAACCGTACCGACCGTGCGCATGGCGCCGCACGTGGTCGCGCCGGGTTTTCATCTTGCCATCGCACGTGCCGCACCCATCGCGTTGCCTGCGTTGTCCGCCATCGCGCCGGTTGCCCCGGTGCAATCCGTGGCGCCATCCGGCACGCATGCCGTCGCGGCAGCAGGCGACAGCAACGCAACCATCGCGTATGCAACCGCCACGCCGCCGCGCTATCCGACACGCGCCGTGGCTGCGGGAATCGAGGGTACGGTGGTGTTGAAAGTGCTGGTCGATCCGGACGGCAAACCCGTGAAGGTGATGGTTGCGCACAGCAGCGGATCGCGCTTGCTCGACGAGGCGGCGCTCCGGCACGTATTGGCGACGTGGCGGTTTCACCCGGCGACACATGATGGTCGCGCGATCGAAGCCTGGGCGCTGGTGCCCGTCCGGTTCAATCTGAATCGCGATTGATCGCGCAGCCGCAAACACGCGGCATCCACACCGGATGCCGCGTGTGTCGTGCGCTCAATGTGACGTAGGCGCGGGACGATCCGGGCGCGAGGCGCGCACGATCAGCCACACCAGGGCCGCGACACAGGCCACCGGCACCAATACCGGCAGCATCGCGAAAAACACGATCGGAAGCACCAGCAGTGCGGCAATGCCCACGGCAAACAGGGCAAACACGCCGCCGAACAATGCGCCGAAAAATCCCAGCGTCAGCTTGAACACGCCGACCAGCAGCGCACCGAACAACCAGAACGCACCGAACGCGACCAGTATCAACACCCCGAGTTCGAACATTTCGACCTCCTCTCTGCCTTGCGGCAGCCGTTGCAACTGCGTATCGAGTATTCGCCGTTTCAAAGTCGCATGAAGCATGACCCACGACCCACCATGACTTCCGGCGCATGCAGCTATTGTCAAGTGCGGTATAGTGTACTCGTTGTTACAAACGATGCAAGTGCCGCGCAATGGCGGAAGCCGACCCGCACCTGAAGAAGTTCGAGAAGGAACTGGCAGCCGGCACCGTGTCGCTGGTGTTGCTGGCGGTGCTGGCTGCCGCACGCGAACCGCTGTACGGCTACCAGATCGCCAAGCGCCTCGAGCGCGATGCCGGCGGCGTGCTGGTCGGCAAGCAAAGCGCGTTGTATCCGGTGCTGCGCAACCTGAGCGCAGCGGAATTGCTGGACACCTTCGTCGAGCCGTCGGAAGCCGGCCCGCCGCGTCGCTACTACCGGATCACCCCGCTGGGCCGGAGGGTCCTGCGCGAATGGACCGAAGCATGGACATCCACCCGCGGTTTCGTCGATTCGATCTTGAAGGATTGAAGCCATGACCACGCCACGCACCATCAAGGAATACCTGGCCCAGCTGCGCGCCGCACTGGCCGGTGCCGATCCGGCGATGATCCAGGACGCACTGTACGACGCCGAGGAACACCTGCGCTCGGAGCTTGCCGAGAACCCCGGCATGAGCGAAGCCGAACTGCTGGAAAAAATCTCGACGACCTACGGCGCGCCGGAAGAAGTCGCGGAAATCTACCGCACCACCGAACAGACCGTGACGCGCGCCTTGCGCAGGCCGCCGCCGCGGCGTCCGCAGCAATCGGCGATCGGACGCTTTTTCGGGGTGATCGCAGATCCCCATACGTGGGGAGCGCTGTTCTACATGCTGTTGGCGCTTGCCACCGGCATCTTCTACTTCACCTGGGCGGTGACCGGACTTTCGCTGTCGCTGGGTTTTGCCTTCACGCTCGTCGGGATCCCGTTCTTCCTGATTTTCATGGCCTCGGTGCGCGGCCTTTCTCTGCTGGAGAGCCGTTTCGTCGAGAGCATGCTGGGCGTGCGCATGCCGCGCCGGCCGCCCTACACCGAACACGACCGGCCATGGCTCAAGCGCATCGGCGCCATGTTGGCGGACCCGCGCACATGGGCGACGTTGTTGTACATGCTGCTGATGCTGCCGCTCGGCATCGCGTACTTCACGATCGTGGTGGCGTTCACGAGTATTTCATTGAGTTGTCTCGCTTTCGTTTTTGCGATGATATTCCGCCACGACTGGCTGCAAGGACTTTACGCGAACCAGCAAATCCTGGTGGACTGGGGCTTCGGCCCGCATGTTCCAGGCCGGCCGGAAATGGTCGTGTTGCTCGTGATCGGCATCCTGCTGCCGTTCGTGATGCTTCACCTTGTGCGCGCGATCGGGCACCTGCACGGCGCATTGGCCAAGCATCTGCTGGTGAAGTCCGCACGCGAATGAGCGCACGTCATCGCGACGCTGTGTGCGTGTGCAGGAACCCGACAATACGCTGCAAGGCTTCGCGGCCGGCCGGCGTATCGAGGTTGAATTGGTACTCGTGCGGCAAGCGCGGCCGGTGACCGGGGGAGTACAACAGCGTTTCGACGGGTACGCCGAGCGCACGCAGCCGCCGTGCCATCCCGCGTGACTGCGATTCCAGCGGGTCGCCATTGCCGGCCGTCAGGAAGGTCGGCGGAAAGTGCGGCGTCAGGTGCAGCGCGACCGACATCAGGCGGAAGCGCGGGTCATCCCTGAAATCACGACGCCCGCTGTAGGCCCAGAACGCCGCGCCGAAGAATCTCATGTACAACCCACCGCTGGCGCCTGCGCGGGCAAGATCGTAGGCGCCACACGCCAGCACGGTTGCGACAAGTTGCGCGGGATGCACCGCTGGCTCGATGGCCATGGCCTGCGCGTAATCCGGGTTGGTCACGATATTGGCAACCTGTGCCGCAATCTGTGCGCCCGCGGAATCGCCGGCCAGCACGAATCGACTGGAATCGACGTGCAGCTGTGCGGCGTTGCGGGTGAGATAGCCGAGCGCCGCATTTATCTCCTCCACCGCAGCCGGATACACCGCCTGTGGCGGCAACGCATAATCGAGCGCGACCGTGGTGAATCCTTGCGCGGCGAGGATCTGCGCGTAATTGGCGATGTCGCTGCGGTGTCCCGCGACCCAGCCGCCGCCATGCACCCAAACGATCGTGGGCAGCCCGCGCACGGTGTTTTCGATCGCGGCGGGAAAAAATACATCCATGCGCGCGGCCGGATCACCATCCCGATACGCGACATCACGAATCGATGCGACGCCCGCTGGAACATGGCGAGCCAGCGAACGCGCGGTGGCGACGCCGCCGCGGTCGTAGAAGTAACGGATCAACGCCACCCGCGGCCACGGGCTCGCCAACCACCCGAGCGCAATCACGACGGCGAAGGCAACCGTCGCGCCCGCCAGCCCGCGCACAAACCGACGCATGGGCCGCACCCCGGACTCACGTTGCGGGCGGATCGTTTCCGGTGGACTTGCGTGCCTTGCCGAGCAGCGGCTCCAGCAGATCCAGCGGCAACGGAAAGGCGATGGTGGTGGTCCTGTCGCCCGCGACTTCCACCAGCGTCTGCAAATAACGCAGCTGGATCGACTGCGGTTGCTGCATCAGGGTCTGCGCGGCCTGCATCAGCTTCTCCGACGCCTGCTGTTCGCCCTCGGCGTTGATGATCTTGGCGCGGCGCTGGCGCTCGGCCTCGGCCTGGCGCGCGATCGCGCGCACCATGCTGTCGTCGAGATCGACCTGCTTGATCTCGACGTTGGCCACCTTGATGCCCCACGCAACCGTGTGCTGATCCAGGATGACCTGGATGTCATGGTTGAGCTTGTCGCGCTCGCTCAGCATTTCATCCAGCTCGTGCTGGCCCAGTACCGATCGCAGTGTGGTCTGCGCGAGCTGGCTGGTCGCCTCGCGGGCGTCCTCGACCTGGATCACTGCCTTTTCCGGGTCGATCACGCGGAACAGGATCATCGCATCGACCTTGACCGGCACGTTGTCGCGCGAAATCACGTCCTGCGGCGGGACCGGCATCACGATGGTACGCAGGTCGATCCGCACCATCTGCTGCATGATCGGGATCAGCACGATGATGCCCGGACCCTTGACGGCCTGGAAATGCCCGAACAGGAAGATCACGCCGCGCTGGTATTCGCGCAGGACCTTGAGCGACGAGAACAGGATGATCAGGACGATCACCACGATCACGACCACGATGGGATAGATCGACATCACTGCGGTTCCTCTTTCGTTGTGGACGCAGGTTCCACGTCCAGCACCAACCCTCGCATCCCCGTGACCGCAACCCGCTGGCCACGTTGCAGCGGAACCCGCGACTCGGCCTGCCAGCGTTCGCCATGCACGTGCACGAACCCGTGCCCCTGGAAATCCGCCACGACCTCGCCGACAGCGCCGGCCATTTCCTCGCGACCGCTCACCACGGGTCGCCGGTGCGAACGCATCGCCATCCAGACGATTCCGGCGATGATACCCGCTGCCGCGATGGCAACGCCGATCACCACCGGCAACGCGATACCGAAACCCGGAACGCCCGTATGCATCAGGATCACCGAACCGATCACGAATGAAATCACCCCGCCGGTGCCGAGCACACCGTAGGCCGGTACAAACGCCTCGGAAATGATCAGGATCACGCCGAGCAGGATCAATCCCAGCCCCGCGAAGTTCACCGGCAGCAACTGGAACGCGTACAACGCCAGCAACAGGCAAATCGCGCCGGCCACGCCCGGCAACACCCCGCCGGGGTGCATGCCCTCCATCACCAGCCCGCCGATGCCGATCAACAGCAGGATATACGCAACTTCCGGATTGGCGATCACCCCGAGGAACTTGCTGCGCATGCCGGGGTTGATGGCCTGGAGAGACGCACCCCGTGTGCGCAACACCTGCGTGCCCGCGGAAGTCTCGACACTGCGGCCGTCCACGTCGGCAAGCAGCACCTGAAGATTCGGCGCGATCATGTCCACCACGTGCAGCTTCAGCGCCTGTTGGTCCGACACGCTCACTGCGTCGCGCACCGCTTTTTCCGCCCAATCCGCATTGCGCCCACGGCGTTCCGCCAGCGCGCGGATGTAGGCGACGGCATCGTTGGCGACCTTGCGCATCTCGGTGCTTTCGGTCGCCGCGGATGCGTTCTTGCCGTTGCTGGACGACGACGACGGCGTGCCACCACCGCCGCCCGTCAACGACACCGGCGAGGCCGCGCCGATGTTGGTCGCGGGCGCCATTGCGGCAATGTGGCAGGCGTACATGATGTAGGTGCCCGCGCTGGCCGCGCGTGCGCCGGATGGCGCGACGTAACCGATCACCGGCACCTTTGATGCCAGGATCGCCTTGATGATGTCGCGCATGGAACTGGAAAGGCCACCCGGCGTATCCAGTTCCAGCACCACCGCTGTCGCATGCACGGCGTCGGCCCGGGCGATGCCGTGCACCAGGTAATCCGCGCTGGCCGGGCTGATTGCGCCATCCACCCGCAACACCACGACCTGCGGGCGCGCGGTCGACGATCCGGGCACGGCCGCAAAGACCGCCAGCGTTGCCAGCAACGCCAGCAAGCCCCAGCACCCGACGCGCCACGTCTTCATGCCGACATCAGAACATTACCCACGCAACTTCGCAATCAGGCCATGCTGCTCCAATCCAGGGCCACCGCATTGATTCGCGACAAGGCACATCCCTGCAATGAGCGTAGAGTGAGCGCCTTGTCACTCCTGCACTGCGAGGAAACCGCCATGGATCATCCGATGTATCCCGAATCCGGCGCCGACATCGCGCACAAACGCCGCGAGCTTGCACCTGCCCAGCTGGAGGCCTTCCAGAACTTCAGCCGCGTCGTATTTGCCGACGGCGCCCTGCCCACCGTCACCAAGCAACTGATCGCCGTCGCGGTCGCGCACACCACACAGTGCCCGTATTGCATCAAGGGCCATACCCGCGGCGCCCTGAAAGCCGGCGCCACCGAACAGCAGATCATGGAAGCAATCTGGGTGGCGGCCGAGATGCGCGCGGGTGGCGCCTACGCGCATTCCGCGCTGGCCATCGACACCATGCAGCAGGTGCACGCGGCACCCCGGGGGGCCTGATCGCACGCCGCACGGCCCCGGACTTGCCCGTGACAGTGGCTCACAAGCTATACTTTCAATTTTGAAAGCGACGCGTGCGTTGCAGCAGGGAACCTGAAAACATGACCCGATCGGTGCTGACCGCCTTCCTGATGGCGGGACTCGTGTGTTTCGCCTCGGCCGCCTTCGCCCAGAGCAAACCGGGCAAGGGCGATCCGGCCAAGGGCAAGCAGGAGGTGTATTCCTGCCACGGCTGCCACGGCATCACCGGCTACATGTCGGTGTACCCCGAATACCACGTGCCGCGCATCGCCGGCCAGAACCAGCAATACATCATCGATGCGCTCAATGAATACAAGAGCGGCGCCCGCAAGTATCCGACCATGAACGCGCAAGCCAGCAGCCTGACCGAACAGCAGATCAGGAACATTGCGGCTTACCTCTCCAGCCTCGCGCCCAAGCAACCACACAGGAATTAGGGATCCGACCATGCAGCAACGCACCATTCTTGTTTCCCTGCTCGCTGCGGCGCTGGCGCTGGGCTTCGGCACCGCTTCGGCCAGCGGCAATGTCGTCGCCGGCAAGAAGAAGGCCGCGGCTTGCGAGGCCTGCCACGGCACGGATGGCAACGGCATCGCGCCGAACTATCCCGCGCTCGCCGGCCAGTACCAGGATTACCTCGAACAGGCGCTGCACGAATACAAGGACGGCCAACGCACCAACGCAATCATGAACGGCATGGCCGCGCCATTGACCGATCAGGACATCCAGGATCTGGCGGCATTCTTCTCCAGCCTGCCGAGCAAGCTTTCCGACCTGCATGGAAAGGTCAGCGGCGGCAACTGAGTGCAGCGACTTGGAACTCTCCGCTCTCGCCGCGCAGCATTGCGAGTCCCGCAAGGGGCAGCAGGCACTGGACGCCACCCGGGTGCGTGAATTGCTGGCGCTGTTGCCCGAATGGCAGGCGGCCGCCGACGGCAAATCGATCGCCAAAACTTTCCGCTTCAAGAATTTTTACGAGACCCTGGGCTTTGTCAACGCCATCGGCTGGATGGCCAACCGGCAGGACCATCACCCCGACCTCGAAGTCGGCTACAGCCGTTGCGTGGTGCACTGGTCCACGCACGACGTCGATGGACTCTCGATGAACGATTTCATCTGCGCGGCCAGAACGGAAGAATCCTTTTCGCAGTAACCATGCGTCAACCGGGGGTGCGGCATGCGACCTGCCACGTGGCTCCCGATTTTCGTCTTTGTCGTTGCTGCTGGCGCACGTGCTGCACCCCGCCGACCGACGGCCGGTATCTCCCGCTTTCAACTACGCGTTCTCGGCTGCAACGCGCACGATGGACAACGCCGCGACGCTGTCGCTTTGGGACGATGACGGCACGAGCCTTCTACCGAACGCGCCGCCCATCGTCGGCAAGACGGCAATCAAGGCATTCCTGACGAAAGTCACCGCTGGCCTGCGCAGTGCGCACATGCAGGCGTTCGAGTTTCACTGCCACGACGCCGTAGCTTACGGAAATATTGCCGCCGAATGGTGCGATGAGCATCAGGTCGTGCCATTCGGCGCCGACAGGCAGCCCTTCGATGGACGCGGACCCATGTTGCTGGTCTTGCACCGCGACCAGGATGGCCGCTGGAGACTCCAACGCGAGATGTGGCAGCCTGCCGACGCTGCGAACTGACGCCCTTGTCTGCGGCTGCGGCATTCCCGTGCGTCGAGGTGATCACGACCCCTTGACACAAACGTTGCGCGTTGCGAACAACCATCAAACGAAAAAACGCGGCCCGAAGGCCGCGTTTTTTTACAGCTGGCTCGCGGCAGCCGCAATCACTGCGCGCCGATCTTCACCAGGGTGATGTCGAAAAGCAGGGTCTCGTTGGGCGGAAAGCCATTCTTGGGCTCGGCACCGTAGGCAAGATCGGACGGAATCGCGATCTCGTAGTGGCTACCCGTCGGCATCAACATCAGCGCTTCCCTGAATCCCGGAAACACGTTGGACAGGTCGAGCTTGGCCGGCCCGCTGCCATGCTTGGCCGACGAGTCGAACTCCTGCCCATTGACGAAGGAACCCGTGTAGTTCACCTGTACGGTGTCGGTAGACTTCGGTTTCGGGCCGGTGCCTTGCGTAATGATCTGATACTGCAAACCGTCGGCGGTAACGTGCACGCCCGGATGCGTCTTGTTCTTCGCAAGATACGCGTCGCCGGCCTGCTTGTTCTGTGCAGATATCTTGTCGTAATGCTGTTTTGCACGCGCCTGGAACTGGGCGTCGAAGGCCTTGGCGACACTGGTCGCTTCGGTCTGGTTCATCGTCGGCTTCTTGCCCTCCAGTGCGCGCGTTACCGCCTGTCCGACCTGTAGCGGGCTGATCATGTCGCGCGCCCAGTCCGGATAACGCGCCGCGAGTTCGTAACCGACGATCTCGCTGGCCTTGGCCTTGCTGACCGTCGTGGTCGCGGGCTTGGTCTGCGCCTGCGAAATACCCGTGATGCCCAGCGCGGCGATCACGGCAACGGCGGCCAGGCTCGGCCGCATGATCTGCTTCATCGGTGTGTTCCTCTGGTGATGGTGGCTGGCGCGCCGTCGCACGACATGCGTCGACCATGAAGCTTCCCATTCTCCATGGTTCCACACGGAATGACAATGCGCAGCAGCTGGGACCGTGATGCGGGCGCAGGGTTCATTCATGTGTTTTGCGGCGGCGGCCGTTGAAGGTGTGGGGCCAGCTTTGACTCGGTTGCCAACGGCTGGGCGACCGATCCAGGGTGGCCACATCAAGGACTGTCTTCGCCAACCATGACTGATGGCAGGGGGTATTGACGGGTCATTTTTTGGTGTTATAGTTCACTACAACACTGGTCCACGAGGTCACTAAAGGAGACCTGTCATGAACGTCCGCAAGCCCGCCACCATCGTCGCCGCCATGCTGATCACCGCCGCCGGGATCGCTGGCATCGCCAACTACCGCAATGCTGCCGCCGACGCCCCCGTGCCCGTCAACGCCAGTGCCAGCACGTCCACTGCCATCACCACCCTGCCCACCATTACGGTTCGGCCGACCCGCGAGCAGCTTCGCGAGCTGCGCAGGTTGAAAAATCACAAGGCCGGTTCGGCTGCAGCGGCGTCCGCCGATGTGAGTACGCCGTACTATTCGTTCGCGTCCGACGCCACCGGTGCCTGATCGCTCCCGAAGGGGCCTCGCACTTGCGGGGGCGGAAAAATCACCACCAGGATCGAAGCCATGAGCGTAACCTGGAACGACAACGTCCCGATCTACCGCCAACTGCGCGAGCGCGTGGTTGCGATGATCCTGGATGGCGCCTTGCACGAGGGCGACGCCCTGCCCTCGGTGCGCCAGGTCGCGGCGGACTACCAGATCAACCCACTCACCGTTTCCAAGGCCTATCAGGAATTGGTGGATGAGCAGCTGGTGGAAAAGCGCCGCGGCCTCGGCATGTTCGTCACCGACGGCGCCCACCAGGCGCTGCTCAGGAGCGAACGCGAACACTTCCTGCGCGAGGAATGGCCACGCCTGCGGGCACGCATCGATCGCATGGGACTGGATCTGCAAAAACTGTTGGCTACGCCAACGCCAGCTTCCGACAAGAGGGAATCGACATGAACGTCGCAGCCGAAGCCATCGCGGAACAATCCGCCAGCCAGCCGGCGGCGGGATCGGAAAACGTCATCCACGCGCACGCGCTCACCAAGCGCTACAGGAATGCAGTCGCGCTGGATGGTGCCGATTTCCGGGTCGGTTCGGGCCGCATCGTCGGCCTGATCGGCCCCAACGGCGCCGGCAAGACCACTGCACTCAAGGCCATCCTGGGGCTGACCGACTTCGAGGGCGACCTGAAAGTGCTGGGCATGGACCCCCGCAAGCAGCGTCCGCAGTTGATGCGCGAAGTGTGCTTCATTGCCGATGTCGCCACCCTGCCCCGCTGGATCCGCGTGCACGAAGCCATCGACTTCGTCGCCGGCGTGCACCCGCGTTTCGATCGCGCCCGCTGCGAGCAATTCCTGGCGCGCACCAAATTGCAGTCCAATCAGAGGGTGCGCGAATTGTCGAAGGGCATGATCGTGCAGTTGCACCTCGCGATCGTGATGGCCATCGACGCCCGCCTGCTGGTGCTGGATGAACCGACGCTGGGCCTGGACATTCTTTATCGCAAACAGTTCTACCAGAGCCTGCTGGAAGACTATTTCGACGACAACAAGACGATTCTCATCACCACCCATCAGGTCGAGGAGATCGAACACATCCTGACCGACCTGCTGTTCATCCGCGACGGCAAGATCGCGCTCGCCACCAGCATGGACGAAATGGGTGCGCGCTTTGCCGAAGTACTGGTCGGACCCGATCAAGTGCAGGCTGCCCGCGCGCTGAAGCCCATCGACGAGCGCGCCGCCGTGTTCGGCAAAAGCATTTTCCTGTATGACAGCGCAAACCCGGAACAGCTGGCGCGCCTGGGCGAGGTCAAGCGGCCTTCGGTGTCCGACTTGTTCGTCGCCATCATGAAAGGAACCTACGCATGAACGCGATCGTGAAATCGCCATTTGCCTGGTTGCTCAAGCGCGAATACTGGGAGGAGCGGCGCGGCTTCCTGTGGGCCCAGGTGATCGTTGCCGGCGTGATCATCGTGCTCAGCATCCTCGGCATCATCGTCGCCGAAGCCACGCGCGCGCGTTGGAGCGACCACATCCGCATCAGCGACAGTGGCAATTTGAGCGGCGCCCTCCAGAATGCACTGAGCCACAACATGGACGGACTGGTGCATGCCCTGGACGCGACGATGCTGATGTTCGGCATGTTCGCCGCGATCGTGCTGTTCTTCGTGACCTTCTTCTACCTGCTCGGCGCCCTGTACGACGACCGCCGCGACCGCAGCATCCTGTTCTGGAAATCGCTGCCGCTGTCGGATACCTCCACGGTGATTTCCAAGGTGGTCTCGGCCGTCATCCTCGCGCCCCTGATCGCGGTGGTGGTGGTGCTGGCCGGTTACATCGTCCAGCAGATCGTCATGAGCATCTGGTTCGCGGCCCATGGCCTGAACCCATTCCCGTTGCTGTGGGCGCATACCGGCCCGTTCTCGACCTGGCTGCACATGCTGGCGATGATCCCCGTGGATGCGGTGTGGGCGTTGCCGACCGTGGGCTGGTTGCTGCTGTGGTCTGCGGTGGTGCGCAGCAAGCCATTCCTGTGGGCGGTCGCGGTACCGATCATCGTGGGCGTGCTGAATTTCTGGATCCAGCTGCTGGGCATGCCGCACGTCAACCTGAGGTTCATGTGGGGAGACCTGGTCGGGCGCTCGCTGTTGAGCGTGTTCCCGGGAAGCTGGATGGCCGTGTACGCCAACACTCCGGACATCGTCCGCCTCGCCGACATGAACGATGTCAACCGTCATGTCGGCACCTACGGAATGATGTATCACGTCTTCGCAACACCGGAAATGTGGATCGGCGCGGTCGTCGGGATCGCCCTGATCGCGGCTTCGGTCTGGTTCCGTCGCTGGCGCGATGAAACCTGACCAACGGAAAGATTCTCCAGGCACAGGATCGTGGCCTTTGCGACGGTCGCAGTGAAACACATCCAGAACGAGAGATGCCATCCATGATCACACGTCTGCTTGCAACCGGTTTTATCGCCCTCGGCCTCACCGCACTGACTGCATGCAGCGCCGGACAACCGTCCTCGTCCGCTGCTTCATCGAGCGCGCTTGCGTCATCACCGATCGACAGGGCGATCGACCACGCGATGGACAAGGCCAGCGCGGCGCTCGCCACCAAAAACATCACGGTTTCCGACCACGATGACAACGCTCCGAAAGCTGAAATCACGCCGCAGGGCGATCTGCTGATCGCAGGCAAGCCCGTTCCGCTCACGCCTGCACAGCGTACCCAGGTGCTGGCGTATCGCCAGCAACTCATCGGCGTCGCCCAACAAGGCATCGCCATCGGCAAGCAGGGCGCGACGCTCGGGCTGCATGCGGCCAGCGAGGCGATCGCTGATGCTTTTTCGGGCAAGTCGGAGCAGCAAATCCGCCAGCGCGTCGAAGCACAGACATCCGGCATTCGCAAGGCTGCGGCAAAAATCTGCGGGCGCCTGCCTGCACTGATGAAAGAGCAACAGAAACTCGCCGCCGCCCTGCCGGCATTCAGGCCCTACGCCACGATGACGCAAGAGGATGTCGACGATTGTCGCGAGGGCACACTGAAGGACGATGACGACGACTGATCCGGCGATCCGGCCGCAATCGTCGACATGGCCTGCTGCATCTTTCGATCGAAGGACAAAGGGCAATGGACAAACATTTTCGCAACACGCTATTTGCTTTCGTCTGTTTCACGTTGGCCGCGCCCGCGATGGCCATGGCCGGTACAGGCAGCGTCAACATCCCCGGCCTCGGTCATTCACGCGTTACCTCCGACCAGGCGATAGCATTCGATCAGCACGGGCTGGTCATGACTGCCCAGGGGCATCCCGCTGCCCATGTCACTGCCGGCGGCGACCTGCACATCGGCAACCGGCAAGTCGCGACCACGGCAAGGCAGCGTGATCTGCTCAGGCGCTACTACGCGCAAGCGAGATCGGCAAACAAGGTTGTCGGGGCGTTGGGCCAAACCGCTGCAACCTACGGTGAAAGCGTCGCGAAGGACGTCACGGGGATCGTTCTAGCGGCCCTGCTCGGCTCCGACTCGGCGCGCCTCGGCAACCAGCATGAACTCGGCAAACTCGCGATCACCGCATCCCGGCTCTGCGGCGATTTGCAACAGTTGCTGGTCACGCAAAAACAGGTCCGAGCCAGCTTGACGAGCCTGCAATCTTATGCGGCGTTCCGTGGCGAAGTGGAGTGCAATGCGGGCACGGCAAGCGGCCATCTGGTCGTCCAGTGACAGCATTCCGGCGCCCGCTCGTGCACTGCACTACCACACAAGAAAGCGCGCGGCTCCGCATCGACTGCAAGGTCGAACGTTCCCCCGGAGGATTGATACATGAACATCCCACGTCCCGCACGAATCGTCATGCTGCTGTGCGGCTTTGCGTTACTCGCGGGCTGCACTGCATTCCGCACCGCCGACAACGAACTTGATGCAACGTCACGCCAGCTGACCACCGAAAACCTGACGCTGAACGCCGATGCAGACAACGTTCCGCAGGCGGAAATCACGCCGCGCGGCGATTTTCTGATCGCCGGCAAACCGGTGCCACTCACGCCGCAACAGCACGATGAAGTGCTCGCCTATCGCGCACAGTCCGTTTCGATCGCGCAGGAGGGAATCGCCATCGGCCATCAGGGGCTGGAAGCGGGCCGGCGCGCGGTCGTACCGATCGTCTTTGCTGCACTGTTCGGCGCATCCGGCGATCACATCGACGGCATCATGAACGGGAAACTTGCAGGCGTGCGCAAGGCCATCGAGAAGCTCTGCGATCGCTTGCCGCGAATGCAGGCAACCCAGCAGCAATTGGCCACCGAACTGCCCGCGTTCAAGCCCTACGCGACGCTGACACGGAAGGATGTCGACGATTGCCGCGAGGATGCATTGAACGACATCAATGTCGCCGACGATTGAGCGGGGAGCCAGCCATGACTCATCGCACGATCGACCGCTTGCGGTGGTGCGTGCCCGCGCTGTCCGAACTTTTTGTCGTGACGACCCTCGGCTGGGAGTACGCCCACGGCGGCGTGCCCAGCCATCATTTCCTCGACCGCGGCGATATGCCTGCGGTTTCCAACTGGTGGGGCCTGATCGTCCTGCCCGGGCTGGGCTGGCTCGCTGCATGGTTCGTGGCACGCCGCGCGACCATCGAGCCGACGGCCCTCCAGAAGGCATTCGCTGCGGCGCTTGGCGCACTGCTTGTCGGCATCGCGATGTCGATCGGCTTCACGACGGGCCACGGCCAAATCACCGGCTACATATTCTTCGTCACGCTCGCCGCTGGGCTGGTGTTGCCCACGTACCGGGCCGAGTACGTGTTCGGCTTCGCTCTCGGGATGGCTTTCGTCTTCGGGATGGTGCTGCCGACCTTTGTTGCACTGGCCGGGGTCGCGATTTCGGCGGTTGCGCATTTTCTGCTGTGGCCGGCCTTTGGCCGGGTGATTCGCCGGGCACGTGCCTGACCTGATCCGGCGAAGATCGACGGCTCCCCCTCCGTGCCTCGAAGGATGACGATGTCGCCGCGGGCGGAGCCTGATCCGTGCAAGCTCGTGAACCGCATCAAGGGGAACCGCGATGTCAGCCACAACCCACGATGCCAAGCATCGACCCTTCCCCCCAACCCTTGTCGATCAAATGGTCGCGCTCACTTGTTGCCGTGGATGCCGCCCTTGGTGAGAGCAACCGGATCGAGCAGCTTTTTCAATTCCGCTTTCGACAACCCGGTGGTTTCCAGCGCCACGTCCATGATCGGCCGTTTCTGCTTGTAGGCCTGTTTCGCGGTCGCGGCGCCTTTTTCGTAGCCGATCACCGGGTTCAGCGCGGTCACAAGGATAGGGTTCAGCGCCAGCGCCTCGTCCACACGTTGCTTGTTGACCCTGAAGCCCGCGATGGCCTTGTCGGCCAGCAGACGTGATGCGTTGGCAAGGATCACGATCGACTGCAACAGGTTGTAGGCGATCACCGGCAGCATCACGTTCAACTGGAAGTTGCCGGCCTGGCCGCCGATGGTGATGGTCGCATCGTTGCCGATCACCTGCGCGCACACCATGGTCATCGCTTCCGGGATCACCGGGTTGACCTTGCCCGGCATGATCGACGAACCCGGCTGCAGCGCGACAAGCTCGATCTCGCCGAGACCCGCGAGCGGGCCGGAATTCATCCAGCGCAGGTCGTTGGAAATCTTCATCAGTGAGCACGCCAGCGTCTTCAACTGGCCGGACAGTTCCACCGCGGCATCCATCGACGCCATGCCTTCGAAGAAATTGTCCATCGAAGTGAACTTGACGCCGCCCGCCTTCGACAACTCGGCGCAGAAAGCCTTGGCGAATTTCGGATCGGCGTTGATGCCGGTGCCGACCGCGGTGCCGCCCTGAGGCAAACGGCGCATCCGTTTGCCGGCGTCCTCGATGCGCGCAACGCCTGACCCGATTTGCGCCGACCAGCCCGACAGTTCCTGCCCGAACGTCACCGGCATGGCGTCCATCAAATGCGTGCGACCGGTCTTGGCGACGTTCTTCAGTTCGCGTGCGCGCTTGTCGATGGTCTTCTGCAGGTGCTTCAACGCCGGCAGCAACTGTTCGTGCGTGGCCAGCGATGCGCTGACGTGGATCGCGGTCGGGATCACGTCGTTGGAGCTTTGCCCGTAATTGACGTGGTCGTTGGGGTGGATCTTCGCCCCGCTGCCCTGCGAGGCGATGTGCGCGATCACCTCGTTGGCATTCATGTTGGAGGACGTGCCGGACCCCGTCTGGAAGATGTCGATCGGGAACTGCGCATCGAACCCGCCCTCGGCCACGCGCTGCGCGGCCTTGCGTATCGCCGACGCCTGCCGTGGCTTCAGGTGCCCGAGTTTCAGGTTGGCATCCGCCGCCGCGACCTTGATGAGACCCAACGCGCGAATGAATTCACGCGGCAGGGTCAGCCCCGAAATCGGGAAATTGTCCACCGCGCGCTGGGTCTGCGCGCCCCACAGGGCATCTGCGGGCACCTTGAGTTCGCCCATGCTGTCACGCTCGGTCCGGAAGTTCGGCATTCCTTGGTTCCATGCGAAGACACAGCCGAAAAGTATACCTCGGCATACCCGCTGACCCTCAGGGATGAGAGACGAGTGGCGAGGGCGTACTTCCAGACCGTGGGGCAAGAACCAGGTGCCGCGTCAAAGCGTCCTCACTACTCGCCCCTGGTCCCTCGGGCCGGCGATCATGCCACTACAATGCGCGCATTCCCTGCACCGAGATCGTCATGCCTCTCGACCCCCTCACCGCTCTTTCGCCATTGGACGGACGCTATGCCGCCAAGGTCGACAGCTTGCGCCCGATCTTCAGCGAATACGGCCTGATGCACCGGCGCGTCGCGGTCGAAATCGCGTGGCTGACTGCACTTGCCGACGGACCCGGCGTCGTGGAGTTGCCTCCGTTCCCGGCCGCGGCACGCGCAGCGCTGCAGAAAATTGCCGATGGGTTCTCCGTCGCCGATGCCGCGCGCATCAAGCAGATCGAGGCCACCACCAACCACGACGTCAAGGCGGTCGAGTATTTCATCAAGGAACGCATCGGCGACGACGCGGAGCTGAAGCAGGCCAGGGAATTCGTGCACTTCGCCTGCACCAGCGAAGACATCAACAACCTTTCGTACGCGCTGATGCTGCGTGACGCGCGCGACACGGTGTTGCTGCCGGAACTCGACAAGGTCATCGGCAAACTGCGCGAACTCGCGCACACCCACGCAGACCTTGCAATGCTCTCGCGCACCCACGGCCAGACCGCGTCGCCCACCACGCTCGGCAAGGAAATAGCCAATGTGGCCGCACGGCTCGAACGCCAACGTGCGCAGCTCGTGGTCATCGAGATCCCCGGCAAGATCAACGGCGCGGTCGGGAACTTCAATGCGCATGTCGTGGCATACCCCGACATCGACTGGCGCGCGTTTTCGAAACGCTTCGTCGGGTCGCTTGGTTTGCAGTGGAACGAGTACACCACGCAAATCGAACCTCACGACGGCATTGCGGAACTTTGCGACGCCCAGCGCCGCGTCGACACCATCCTGATCGATCTCGCGCGCGATCTGTGGGGCTACATTTCGCTGGGTTATTTCAGGCAGAAACTGAAACAGGGCGAGGTCGGTTCGTCCACGATGCCGCACAAGGTCAATCCGATCGACTTCGAAAACGCCGAAGGCAATTTCGGCGTCGCGAACGCACTGTTCGGCCATTTCAGCGAGAAACTCCCGATCAGCCGTTGGCAGCGCGACCTCACCGACTCCACGGTATTGCGTGCGCTGGGCGAAGCGTTCGGCCATGCGCTGATCGGCTTCGCATCCTTGGGGAAGGGTTTGAGCAAACTGGAAGTAAATGCCGATCGCATCGCCGCCGATCTCGAAGCAAGCTGGGAAGTCCTGGCCGAAGCAATCCAGACCGTGATGCGCCGCCACGGCCTGCCCGAGCCCTACGAACAGTTGAAGGCGCTGACCCGCGGCAAGGGCATCACCCGAGACTCGATGCGCGCCTTCATCCACTCGCTCGACCTGCCCGACGACGCCAAACAGCGCCTGCTGGCACTGACACCCGCGACTTATACGGGCCTCGCCGCCGACCTTGCGCGCGACGCATGAGCACCGGTCCGGACATCGGCAGCGAAGTCGAACGTCGCGCACAGGGAGTCGTCGAACTGATCGTGCCCGAACTCGAAAACACGAGTGGGTTCTACGCCAATCTGGGTTTCACGGTGGAACGCCGCAGCGCGGATTTCGTTTCGTTGATCGGCTACGGTTGCCGCCTGTTCCTCGCCCGCCATGCGGAGGCCCAGGCTCCTTCCGTCCGCGGATGCAGCCTGCGTATCGTGGTGGATGACGTGGACGCCGTGTATCGGCGCGTGGTCGAAGCCGGCGCGCCGACCGGTCGTGCCCCCGATGATCGGGGCTATGGTTTGCGGGATTTCAGCATTGACGATCCCAACGGCTTCGCCTTGCGTTTCGCCCAGGTGCTCGGCTCCTGAATTGCGCCCGATGGCAACGACCGTGCCCGCGTCGCATCCCACCGAAGCCAGCATCCATCGCCGGGTACGGATCTGGCAGGTCGTGATTTTCGGCGGCACCGTCGCCGCGGTCTGCACGACGGACATCTTCACCACGCTGACCAACCATGCGCGCAATGGCTCACCTTTGGCGGTATGGGAACCGGTGCTTTGGGAATACTCCAGCGCGCTGCTGCTGTGGTTGCTGATCCCGTTCGTCGCGCAGCTGTACCGGCTGGCGCCGATCACCGCGCGCACCTGGCGCTGGGCGTTGCCGCTGCACCTTGCGGTCACGCCGGTATTTTCGTTGCTCCACGTCGGTGGCATGGTGCTGTTGCGCAAGGCCGGTTATGCGCTGATGCACACGCGTTACAACTTCGGCGCGTGGTGGCCGGACTGGATTTACGAATACCGCAAGGATCTGGTTGCCTACGCCCTGATCCTTGCCGGCCTGCAGGCGTTCCGGATCTACCGATTGTGGCTGGAGAGCCAACTCGCGACGCCTGCATCACCGGAAGCCTCGTCCGGCAGGCCGGAACCCGCCGCGCCCGAGCCTGCGCCGCTGGAGCGCCTGGTGGTGAAGAAGCTCAACCGGGAGTTCATCCTCAATGCCGCCGACATCGACCGCATCGACGCGGACGGCAACTACGTCACCATCCATGCACAGGGCGCAACCTGGCCGCTGCGCGAATCGCTCACCGGCCTGGAGCGCAGGTTGGATCCGAAACGCTTCGCGCGGGTGCACCGCGGGCATATCGTGAATCTGGACCGCATCCGCGAGATCCAGCCTTGGGACAGCGGTGACTACCGCATCGTGCTTGCCGACGGCAGCTTCGTGAATTTCAGCCGCCGTTACCGCAGCCGGTTGCCGCAGTTGTTCAACTGATTTGCGACGCGCGCGTCGCGCAGCGGAACGCTGCAAGGCCAGGCGCGGCGACCACGTCATTGCATTCGCATTGCCAAAGTGATGCACGCCGGCCGGCGCGGGAAATCTTCCGTGCTGGCTACAATGCGGCATGCCCAAAGCCCATCGTGCTGCCCCGCCCATCGAAGTCGACGCCAACGCGCACCACCCGCTGGGCATGCCGCCCGTGCGTTTCCTGCGCGACTACTGGCAGAAGCACCCGCTGTTGATCCGCAACGCGTTTCCGGATTTCGCGCCGCCGTTGTCGCCGGATGACCTGGCGGGGTTGGCGTGCATGGATGGCGCGCTGGCGAGAATCGTGCTGCAAACCACTTCGTCATTGCGCCGCACGCGGCGCGGAGCCGGGAATCCATTGCTTGAAGTCGATCAAAAGCCGGATTCCGGGTCGCGGCCACGCCGCATCCGGAATGACGACAAGAGCAACTGGCAGGCCACGCTGCCGAATGTTCGCTGGGAAGTACACACCGGGCCGTTCGAGGAGACCACGTTTGCCCGATTGCCGGAACGGAACTGGACCCTGCTGGTGCAGGACGTCGACAAGTGGGATGCAGGCACCGCCGCGCTGCTGGATCGCTTCGCATTCATCCCGAGCTGGCGCATCGACGACGTGATGATCAGCTATGCGATCGATGGTGGTGGAGTCGGCGCGCACGTGGACCAGTACGACGTGTTTTTGCTGCAGGGATCCGGCCAGCGCCGCTGGTCGATCGACACGCATGCAAATCCATCGACCGAATTCCGCGACGACGTTGAACTGAAGCTGCTGCGCGAATTTCGTCCCACCCACCAATGGACGCTGGACCCCGGCGACATGCTGTACCTGCCGCCGAATGTGCCGCATGACGGCGAGGCCGTCGGCGACTGCATGACGTTTTCGATCGGCATGCGCGCGCCATCGACCGCGGAATTGTTGCTGGACCTTGCCGTACACGTCGCAGAATCGTTGCCCGAATCACGACGTTTCGCCGATCCCGGCCTGCAACCCGCAGACCGGTTCGGCGAGATCGACGACGACGCCCTGCAACGCGCGCGACTTGCACTGGGGGTGGCAGCGATCATGCCGGACGATGACGCTTTCGCCGACTGGTTCGGCGGCTTCATCACCCGCTATCGAACTGCGCAGGTTCCGGTCCCGCGCAAGCGGACGATTGACCGGATCAAGCTCGCCGAACGGCTTCCGAACGCCACCCTGGAAGTCGACCCGTGGAGCCGCTTTGCCTGGCGACGGCGCGGCCGCGATGCGCGTCTGTACGTCGCCGGCAATGTTTTTGACGCGCCGCTTGCGTGGGCGCGGGAGCTGGCGTCGGGCGCGCGCACGTTGCGTGGCAGCCGGCTCGCGAAATTGCCCAAATCCACGCGCGGCATTGCACTGCTTGCAAAATTGATTGACGCCGGATTCATCACATTTCGCCAACATTGAATCGGCTTACAATCGGCAATCACGCAACCGGCCACCCGGAGGGGTTGACCGCATGCCGATCCCAAGCGACTTCCATGTCGAAGTCTGTGACTGGGCGAACAATGTTGAGCGCGATGCCATGGTTTCGCTGCGCGAAACCGTCTTCATCCATGAGCAGCGCGTGCCGCGTGACATGGAGATCGACGATGACGATCCGCGCAGCGTGCACCTGCTGGCGTATGCGCCGGACCGCACCCCGATCGGCACCGGGCGTCTCGCCCCCGGCGGTCGAATCGGGCGCATGGCGGTGCTGCACGACTGGCGTCGGCGCGGCATCGGCACGACACTCTTGTACACACTGCTCGATCAGGCGCGTGCGCAGCTGCTCACCACGGTTTCGCTGCACGCACAGCGCGATGCCGTGCCTTTTTATCTGCGGCATGGCTTCACGACCCAAGGCGAGGAATTCGAGGAAGCCGGCATCACGCACGTGAAAATGCAGCTTGCGCTGGACGCAGTGCGCGAACCTGAGCGCCCGCCGCCACCCCCTCCGCCGAAACCCGTGGAATTGCGCGCGTCATCGCGCGAAGAGTTGATCGAAGTCACCCGGCAACTGTTGTCCAGCGCCCAGCACAGCATGTGCTTACTGGTGCGCGAGTTGCACCCGCTGCTGCTCAACGACACCGCCTGTCTGGTCGAGTTGCGGAGGCTGGCGATTTCCGGGCGCGGCGCCTCGATCCGCATGATCGCCCAGGACCTGACCCGTGCCCTGCAGGAAGGTACCCGCCTGCTGGAACTCGCGCAGAGGCTTTCCAGCATCATCGAAATGCGCCGGCCGGTGGACCCTGGCGACCTGGCCTATCGCTCGGCGTTCATGTGCGTGGATACCTGCGGCTATCTTTTCCGCCCGCTCGAAAACGCGATGGCCACCGAAGGCTCCACCTGGGCTCCGGGGCGCCACGCGCAGCTGATGCGGCTGTTCGAGGATGTCTGGGCCCGCTCCGAACCGTGGCCGGAACTGCGCACCCTCGGTATCTAGGGCCCGTTCAAGTCCCACCCGCAGCTGACCCGGGCCTGTCGCAACTCCCGCGCTGCAACATTAAAGCGTTATAATTGGGGGCTGCGCAGAGCGCCGCGACCTTCGGCGCGCACGCAACCAAGCCGGGATCGGGCCTGTGCCGGAGCCGGCATGTTGAAACAGTGCAGGACATCACTTTTCAACAACCGTAAATTACCCGTGGTGAACATCGTGAGCGACGGCGGCAGTTTGTTGCAACAGTTTGCGGAAACCTCCCAGTACGGCGGCGGCAACGCCGCCTATATCGACCAGTTGTACGAGGATTGGTTGCGCGATCCCCAGTCGGTCGGGCCGCAATGGCGAACATGGTTTCAGGGTTTGCATGGCGCCGGCGACGTGCCCCACGCCGATGCGATCGCGCGCATCGTGGCCGCGCAGAAACAGGGCCGCCGTGCAGCCGCGCCGATCGATGACGCGCACGCCCGCAAACAGGCCGGCGTGCTGCGTCTGTTGACCGCGTATCGTTCACGCGGCCACCTCGCAGCAGACCTTGATCCCCTGGCGATCGCGCCCAAGCGCCCCGCCCCGGATCTGGACCTGCCCTTCCACGGTCTGTCCGAAGCCGACCTCGATACCGAATTCGACTGCGGCACCTTTGCCGGCGGCGGCCAGCGCATGCAACTGCGCAATCTGCACGAACGCCTGCGTCGCACCTATGTCGCCAGCATCGGCGCCGAGTTCATGCACATCAGCGACCACGTCCAGCGACGCTGGATCTATGATCGCCTCGAAGTGGCAAGCGGCGACTCCGGCCTCGACGATGCAACCCGCAAACGGGTGTTGCTCAAGCTTACGGCGGCGGATGGCCTGGAGCGCTACCTGCACACCAAATACGTCGGCCAGAAACGTTTTTCGCTGGAAGGCGGTGACTCGCTGATTCCGTTGCTTGACGACCTGATCCGTCGCGCCGCCGGCGACGACGTGCATGAACTCGTGATAGGCATGGCGCACCGCGGCCGCCTGAACGTGCTGGTCAACATCCTCGGCAAGCCGCCGCAGCAACTGTTCGCCGAGTTCGAGGGCAAGCACGAAGGCCCCGACGACCCTGCGCATTCCGGCGACGTGAAATACCACATGGGTTTTTCGGCCGACATCGCGGCGCCGGCAGGCAACATCCACGTCGCGCTGGCGTTCAATCCCTCGCATCTCGAAATCGTCAATCCGGTCGTTTCGGGCTCGGTGCGCGCACGCCAGATCCGCGCCCACGATGGCGTGCACGAGCACGTGCTGCCGGTATTGATCCATGGCGACGCCGCGCTGTCGGGCCAGGGCGTGAACATGGAACTGTTCAACATGTCGAAGACGCGCGGATTCGGCGTCGGCGGCACCGTGCACATCGTGGTCAACAACCAGATCGGCTTCACCACCGATGCCGAGGACGGCCGCAGCACGTTGTATTGCACGGACGTGGCCAAGATGGTCAATGCGCCAGTGCTGCACGTGAACGGCGATGACCCGGAAGCCGTGCTGCAATGCATGCGGCTTGCATTCGATTTCCGCCAGCAGTTCCACAAGGACGTCGTTGTCGATCTGGTCTGCTACCGCCGCCACGGCCACAACGAGGCCGACGAACCCTCGGCCACCCAGCCGATCATGTACGACGTGATCAGGAAATTGCCGCCGACCAGGGAACTTTACGCGGGGACGCTGACCGAACGCGGCCTTGTCGCAAATGGCGACGCACAAAAACTGTTTGACGAATATCGCGACCAGCTCGATGCAGGCAATCCGGTCACGGAACTGGCGCCGCCGGGTTCGCAGAAATTCATCGTGGACTGGACGCGCTTTGCCAAGGCCGACCTTGCGCAATCCGTCAAGACCGGGGTGGCACGCAAGACCCTGGATGCGCTGGCGAGCGAGATCCTGACCTGGCCGGACAACATCACGCTGCAATCGCGGGTCGCCAAGATTTACGCGGATCGCCGCAAGATGGCGGAAGGCGAGTTGCCGCTCGACTGGGGCTACGCAGAGAACCTCGCCTACGCGACCCTGATCGACCAGGGTTGCGGGTTGCGACTGGTTGGCCAGGACACGCCGCGCGGCACGTTCTTCCACCGGCATGCCGAACTGCACGACCAGAAGACCGGCGACATCTATACCCCGCTCGCGCACGTGCGCGAGGGCGTCGCGGTCGAGGTGGTCGACTCGCTATTGTCCGAAATGGCGGTGATGGCGTTCGAATATGGCTTCTCCACCGCCGACCCCGACACGCTGGTGATCTGGGAAGCCCAGTTCGGCGACTTCGCCAACGGCGCGCAGGTGGTCATCGACCAGTTCATCTCGTCCGGCGAGGCGAAGTGGGGGCGGCTGTGCGGCCTGGTGCTGCTACTGCCGCACGGCTACGAAGGCCAGGGTCCGGAACATTCCTCGGCGCGGCTCGAGCGCTACCTGCAACTGTGTGCGCTGGACAACATGCAGGTGTGCGTGCCGACCACGCCATCGCAGATGTTTCATCTGCTGCGCCGGCAAATGCTGCGCGACGCCCGCAAACCATTGGTCGCGCTGACGCCCAAGTCGCTGCTCCGCCACAAGCTGGCGGTGTCCTCGCTCGACGACCTGGAGAACGGCAACTTCCATCTCGTGATCCCCGACCAGCGCATCCGGAACGCCAGGAAGGTCAAACGCGTGGTGCTGTGCTCGGGCAAGGTCTACTACGACCTGTTCGAGGCGGCGGAAAAGCAGAAGATCGACGACGTCGCGGTCGTGCGCGTCGAGCAGCTCTATCCGTTCCCGCGCACCGAAGTCAGTGCGGAACTCGACAAGTATCCATCCTCCAGCGAGGTAATCTGGTGCCAGGAAGAGCCACAGAACCAGGGCGCGTGGTTCCAGATCCGCCACCACCTGCAAGCCTGCGTGGACGGCCATCACAGCCTGCACTATGCGGGCCGCATGCGTTCACCGGCGCCAGCCTGCGGCCATTACAACACCCACGTAGCCGAACAGCATGCATTGGTGCAACAGGCGCTGACCGACACCGTGGGCGATAATCATTCGCTCGAATGAACATTCGGCGCACCGCTGTACCCTCCCCTTCAAGGGGAAAGTCGGGAGGGGGATGGGTTGGCTGGACGAATCCTCAACCCCATCCCCACCCCGCCTTCCCATGAATGGGAGGGCTTGCAGCAAAGCCAACAATCGCGACGCAACTTCAAGGATAAATCATGTCGACCGAAGTCAAGGTTCCGGTGCTGCCCGAATCCGTCAGCGATGCCACCATCGCCGCGTGGCACAAGAAACCCGGCGAAGCGGTGAAACGCGACGAGAATCTGGTCGATCTGGAAACCGACAAGGTGGTGCTGGAAGTTCCCGCCCCCGCCGACGGCGTGCTCAAGGAAATCCGTCACGACACCGGCGACACCGTCAACAGCCAGGACGTGATCGCGATTCTGGAGGAAGGAGCGGCAGTCAAAGCGCCGAAGGCGGAGGCCCCGAAGCCGGCGGCAGCAGCGAAGGCGGAGGCATCCGCTGCACAACCGGGACCGGGGACCGGGGACCGGGGACCGGCAAAAGCGCCGGCTGCGACCGAAGTTTTGTCGCCGGCTGCGCGCCGCGTCGCCACCGAACAGAACATCGATGTGTCGAAGGTGCAAGGTACCGGCCGCAGTGGTCAGGTCACCAAGGAAGATCTCGTCAATTATTCCAAAGGCGGCCAGTCGGCGGCTGCGCCATCCGGTCCCCGGTCCCCGGTCCCCGGTCCCGTTGTTGCCGGCTCCCGCCCCGAAGAACGCGTGCCGATGACGCGCATGCGTACGCGCATTGCCGAGCGCCTGATGCAATCGAAGAATTCGATCGCGATGTTGACTTCCTCCAACGAAGTCAATCTCGCGAAAGTGGTCGCGATGCGCAAACAGCTGGGTGAGCAGTTCCAGAAGACCCACGCCGTCAAGCTCGGCTACATGAGTTTCTTCGTCAGGGCGGCTTGCGAGGCGCTGAAGCGGCACCCGGTGGTAAATGCTTCGGTGGATGGCAATGACATCATCTATCATGGCTACCAGGACATCTCGATCGCGGTTTCGACCGATCGTGGGCTGGTGACGCCGGTACTGCGCGATGCCCAGGACATGAGCTTCGCCGAGATCGAAAAGGCAATCGCGGACTTCGCCAATCGCGCCCGCGACGGCAAACTGACGCTTGATGACCTGCAAGGCGGAACTTTCACCATCACCAACGGCGGCACCTTCGGCTCGCTGTTCTCGACGCCGATCGTGAATCCGCCGCAAAGCGGCATCCTCGGCATGCACACCATCAAGGAACGCGCCGTGGTCGAGAACGGCCAGGTCGCCGCCGCACCGATGATGTACATCGCGATCAGTTACGACCACCGTATCGTGGACGGCAAGGATGCGGTGCTGTTCCTGGTCGACATCAAGAATCAGCTGGAAAATCCGCACAGGATGCTGCTTGGGCTTTGATCGCGCAGCGATCAAAGCGGGGGTTGGAAATGTGTGGTGGGGGCGTTGGAACAAGCACTGATGCTCGCTGAAAACTTGTTCGAAGCGCCCCCATTACCCATCCCTAACCCCCATTCCCTATCTGTATCTCTGAAGCGTCACGCTAAGTCAAGATTTCAAAGGAACCCAATGGCTGACAACAAATTCGACGTCATCATCATCGGCGCAGGTCCGGCCGGTTATGTCTGTGCGATTCGCGCG
Organism: Rhodanobacteraceae bacterium; assembly: GCA_036279455.1. Classification (GTDB taxonomy): domain Bacteria; phylum Pseudomonadota; class Gammaproteobacteria; order Xanthomonadales; family Rhodanobacteraceae; genus 66-474. The sequence continues at coordinate 29,306 of DASUJD010000034.1, forward strand.
GCGCAACTCGGCCTCAAGACCGCGTGTGTCGACGCGTTCAAGGGCAAGGACGGCAAGCAGGCGCTGGGCGGTACCTGCCTCAACGTCGGTTGCATTCCATCCAAGGCGCTGCTGGATTCGTCCAAACAATTCTGGGGGCTCACCCACAACCTGCCCACCCACGGCATCAGCGTCGAGAACGCCAAGGTCGACCTGGCCACGTTCATTGGCCGCAAGGACAAGATCGTCAAGCAGTTCACCGGTGGCGTCGCGATGCTGTTCAAGGGCAACAAGGCCAATCCGGTGACGCCCTACTTCGGCACCGGCAAGCTGCGACAAGGCAACAAGGTCGAAGTCACCGGCTTCGATGGCAACACGCAGACCCTCGAAGCCGCCAATGTCATCATCGCCACCGGCTCGGTGCCGATCGAATTGCCGTTCGCGAAGTTCGACGGCAAGCGCATCATCGACAACTGCGGCGCGCTGGATTTGACCGAAGTGCCCAAGCGCCTCGGTGTGATCGGCGCGGGCGTGATCGGACTGGAACTGGGTTCGGTGTGGAAGCGCATGGGCGCGGAAGTCACGATGCTCGAAGCGTTACCGGATTTTCTCGGCGCCGCCGATGCCGACATCGCCAAGGCCGCTGCGCGCGAGTTCAAGAAGCAGGGCCTTGACATCCATCTCGGCGCCAAGGTTTCGAAAGCCGAGGTCAAGAAGAATGCCGTCGATGTCACTTACGCCGACAAGGACGGCGAGCACAAGATCACCGTCGACAAATTGTTGGTTGCGGTCGGCCGCCGCGCATTTACGGAAGGGCTGCTGGGCGACGGCACCGGAGTGAAAACGGATGATCGTGGCCGCATCGAAGTGGACGAGCATTGCTGGACCGGCGTCGAAGGCGTGTGGGCCATCGGCGATTGCGTGCGCGGGCCGATGCTGGCGCACAAGGGCGAAGAGGAAGGCGTGATGGTTGCCGAACTGATCGCAGGCCGCGCCGGCCACGTCGATTACGGCGTGATCCCGTGGGTGATCTACACCGAACCCGAAATCGCCTGGGCCGGCAAGACCGAAAAACAGTGCAAGGACGAGGGCATCCCGTACAAGACCGGATCCTTCCCGTTCGCGGCCAACGGCCGCGCCGTGGCGATGAACGAACCCGCCGGTCTGGTGAAAGTGATCGCGCACGCCGAAACCGACCGCATCCTCGGCGTTCACATGTGCGGCCCGGTGGTTTCCGAACTGATCGCCGAAGCCGTGGTCGCGATGGAGTTCAAGGGCTCGTCCGAAGACCTGGCGCGTATCGTCCACGCGCATCCGACGCTGTCCGAAGTCGTGCATGAAGCGGCGTTGTCGGTGGACAAACGGGCCCTCAACAAAGCGAATTGATGGATCAATTCGTCCCGGAAAGCATATGGACGTGCGCTGATCCGGGATCCAGTTCCAAAAGCAGGATGTCGTCATCCCGTGCAGCCATGGATGGCCGATGACCCGGATCCGGCACCTCGATTCTGGAGTCCCATCATCCCGCTTCGCTGAAAATGACGAGCACGAGCAGGTCAGGATGAACACCATGCAACCGTTCCGGGCCTTCCGCATCCACAACGATGACACCGGCTACCGCACCGGCATCGAATCGATGCGTGCCGACGAACTTTCGCCGGGTGAGGTGCTGATCAAGGCCGCTTACTCGTCGGTCAACTACAAGGATGCACTGGCGGGCACCGGCAAGGGCAAGATCCTGCGCCGGTTTCCATTGAACGGCGGCATCGACGTTGCCGGCCATGTCGTCGAGTCCGGTGATCCGGGATTCCAGGAAGGCGATGCGGTGCTGTGCACCGGCTGCGGGCTTTCGGAAACACGCGACGGCGGCTACGCGGAATACGCACGGCTCAAGGCCGAATGGACGATTCCACTGCCGAACGATTTGTCTTTGCGCGAAAGCATGATCCTCGGCACCGCGGGGTTCACCGCCGCACTGGCTCTGTACCGGATGCGCGACAACCGCCAGTCGCCCGGACTCGGACCGATCGCGGTCACTGGCGCGACCGGCGGTGTGGGCATGCTGGCAGTGGACATTTTCAATAGCGCAGGTTTTGACGTGCACGCGATCAGTGGCAAACCCGAGCGTGCCGAATTCCTGAAGCAACTCGGCGCGCGTGAAGTGCTGGACCGGCGCGGTCTCAACCTCGGCAAACATGCTCTCGAATCGGCACGCTTCGGCGGCGCGGTGGACAGCGCGGGCGGCCAGTGGCTCGCGCAATTGCTGGCCTGCACGCAAGCCTACGGCAACGTCGCCAGCATCGGCCTTGCCGCCGACAGCAAGCTCGATACCACCGTGATGCCGTTCATCATCCGCGGGGTCAGCCTGCTCGGGATTGCTTCGGCGGGTACCGCGCGCGACATCCGTGGCGAGATCTGGCAACACCTGGCGTCCGACTGGAAGCCGCGACACCTGGACGCAATCTGCTCGCGCGAAGTCGTCATCGACGAACTTCCGGACGTGTTCGATGCGATGCTCGCGGGCCAATCCTTCGGGCGCACGCTGGTGAAGATTGGCGCTTCCGACTGACGGCACCGTTCACGACCCCTTTGCAACCTGCTGATGCGGGATTGCATTTGTGGCGTTCGCGATGTGCAGGTTCGACACGACATCAATCCGGCAAGCGTGGCGCTTTCGGCTTCTGTTCCCTACAATGCCCGCAACCTCGGTGGGGAGCCTTGCATGGCACGCATCCTGATTGTCGATGATTCTCCATCCCAACTGGAAGGTCTGAAGCGGCTGGTGGAAAAAATGGGACATCAAACGCTGACCGCCGTGGATGGTGCCGCCGGTGTGGACGTCGCCAAACGCGACAAGCCCGACCTTGTGCTGATGGACGTGGTCATGCCGAACCTGAACGGTTTTCAGGCGACCCGCGCCATCTCCAGGGATCCCGATACCTCGCACATCCCGGTGATCCTGGTGACCACCAAGGACCAGGACACCGACAAGGTCTGGGGCATGCGTCAGGGTGCCAGAGCTTTCGTGACCAAGCCTGTGAGCGAGGCCGACTTGGCCACGGCCCTCAATGAGATTTTGGGTGCGTAGGAGCGAACATGCCCGCGACCCTGCCAGGCAACAGCCATCCCGGGGCACCGGCCCGGCCATCCCTGGCCGGTCGCTGAAGCTGGCACGCAATGCCACTGGCATCGTGTAAACGCCCGTCACCGCTGCACGCGGACTCCCGCGCTTGTCCAAACGCCATTACGTCCGCGGATCGAAGTCGGCAAAGGCTTTTTCGAATGTCCGATACGCTGACTTGGCCTTGTCGGTGTCAGCAGGCGGGATCTGGATTGACAACGTGACGATCTGGTCGCCGGGCGACCGCCCCGGCATGCCGCGGCCCTTCAGGCGCAGCTTGCGTCCGCTGCGCGACCCCGCCGGAATCCGCAGCTCGACATTGCCACCCAACGTCGGCACCGGGACCTTCGCGCCCAATGCGGCTTCCCACGGTGATACCGGCACCTCAACTTCAATGTCACGCCCGTGCAATTTGAATTGCGGATCGTCGCGCACCTGCACTTCCAGCAGAAGGTCGCCTGACGGCCCACCGCTGTAACCGGGCGAGCCCTGCCCGCCGAGGCGGATCACCTTGCCCGGCAGGATGCCAGCGGGAATGTTTACCTCCAGCGTGCGTTCTCCGGTTGCATCACGCAAGCCGAGGCGTTGTTTGCCGCCGGTATACGCGGTGCGCAAATCGATCTGGACGCCGGCACGTACGTCGTTGCCGCGCATGGGACCGCGTTGCGCACGCGGGCCAGCACCACGACCGCCGAACAACGATTCGAAGAAATCACTGAAACCGCCGGCATCAGCGCCGCCGCCGAACCCGCCCGGATCAGAACTGCGGAACTCGAAGCCGCCGGGCGCCTGCTGTTGCCAACCCGGGGGTGGACGAAACTGATCGCCGCCGCGGTAGCCGCCGGCACGCAGATTGTCATAAGCCGCACGCTTCTGCTTGTCGTGCAGAACCTCGTAGGCTTCGCTGATCGCCTTGAACTTGTCCTCGGCGCCAGCTTCCTTGTTCTTGTCAGGATGGTATTTGCGCGCGAGCTTCCGGTACGCGGCCTTGATCTCGTCTTCGCCGGCACCATGCTTCACGCCGAGGGTTTGGTAGTAATCCTGAAACTCCATTCACTTCCCCAGCAATCGGCACGCAGGTCCGTGGCGGATCGCTCCACCACGGACCCGGGATTATGACGCATCATCCGACCTGGCTTGCGCCGGACCGGCGATGCATCATGTCTGGATTTCGATCTTGCGCGGCGTGGTTTCCGGCCGCTTGGGAATCGAGATTTCCAGCACGCCGTGCTTGCCGGTGGCGCTGATGCCATCCGGATCGGCGCTGTCCGGCAGGGCGAAACGCCGGTGGAACACGCCGCGTGAGCGCTCCACGCGGGTGAAGTTGCTTTCCTCGACCTTCCTTTCGCTCTTGCGCTCGCCGCGGATCGACAACACGCCCTTGTCCATGTTGATCTCGATGTCCTTGGGATCGACGCCCGGGATGTCTGCCTCGATCACGAAGCGCTTGTCTTCTTCGCAGATGTCCACCCGCGGCGCCCATTCACTGGTTACCACGTTGGACTGGTCACTGTTCTCGTCGGTCTCGAAGAAGCGGTCGAGCATCTGACGGAATTCGCGGGTCATGGGATAACCGCCCCACTGCCGGTAACGACTGAGGTGATTCATTGGATGGCCTCCGTTTGCTGTGTTTCGGCCGCTGCGGGCCGCCTTTCCGCTAGATAAGGACACGCCATCCCGTTTCAAGTGCGCTCCGGGCGCGGCAGCGCTAAGATGCAGGGCCGCCCGCCAAACCGGAGCGAGACATGACCATCCAGATCGGCGATCGCCTTCCCGCCGCCACCTTTGCCGTGCTGCGCGATGGGGTGCAGCAACTCACCACCGACGACGTGTTCAAGGGCAGGAAAGTGGTGCTGTTCGCAGTGCCGGGCGCATTCACGCCGACCTGCTCGGAACGCCACCTGCCCGGCTACGTCGAGCACTACGACGATTTCAAAAAGCGCGGCATCGACGTCGCCTGCATGGCCGTCAACGACGCCTTCGTGATGAAAGCCTGGGCCAAACACCGCAACGTGCCCGAAGGCATGCTGATGCTGGCCGACGGCAACGGCGACTTTGCCAAGGCACTCGATCTTGAAATGGATTCCAGCAAATTCGGGATGGGAATGCGCTCGAAACGCTTCGCGCTGTACGCCGAAAATGGCACGGTCAAGGTGCTGCACGTCGAAGCCCCGGGAGAGTTCCGGGTGTCGAGCGCCGAAGCGATGCTGGCGGCGATTTGACGCGAAGAATCGTAGGTGCTTACGCGAAGTTCAGCAGAGGCTTGATTTTAGCGTTGCGACTCTAAACGTGGACCAAAGCCCTACGATTTCGACAGCTGCAAGGAGCACGGCGCTGATTGCAAATGGCAACACCCATCTGTTCGGGGCCATCGTAAACACGTTGAAGGGACCAGCGCTTATGAAATGCTCATTGCCACCTATGATGAATCCGATCGCAAAAAGAGCCATAAGGAGCCATCCCGCAATTCGGAAAAGGCGTGTCCACAGCAACAGAACCCCGAGGAAAAACAGGGAACCTATAATGACCGGCAGCATTGTCATCGTTGCGTACCCGGCAGCTGCGCCTAGACCCAAGTCCCGAACCAGTTGAAGGTGCCAGATCATCAAACCAAAATTGACGCAGGCGATGATGATCACGAAAATGCACGCTTGTGTTTTCGACATCGCGATGTGCCCTTTCTGACTGGTTATGGTGCGCACCAATACTATGTGGAGTAGTTGGCGTCAACATCTCCGCCTGCTACGAGCAAAGTGCGTAACGCGTGGGTTGGGCTAAACGCAGCGAGCCCGACAAGCAACCGCAGGGTCGCGTTGGGCCTCCCGCGGATCAAGTCCGGGGTCAGCTCTCTACTCGACTTCGCTTGTCGTGCCGTCCGAATCCTCGTTCTCGATCTTGACCACGCCGACCAGTAGCGTAGGTTGGGGTGAGCGCTGTTTGCGAACCCCGACGCCTCCGCGGGTGATGATTGGGGATCGTTTCCAGCCCCAACCGACATGGACCCGCTGCGCGATTGCGTTGGGCTTCCCCCGAGGGCAAGCCTCGGGCCGGTCCGACCTGCGCATCAAGGTGGATTACACGTCCGGCGCGCTCGCCCCGGCGCCGGCGGTTTCCGCGCCTTCCTCGTCCTCGTTCTCGATCTTGACCACGCCGACCAGTTTTTCGTCGTCGGGCAGGCGGATCAGGGTAACGCCCTGGGTGTTGCGGCCCACTTGCGAGATTTCGGCGACACGGGTGCGCACCAGGGTGCCCTTGTCGGAGATCAGCATCAGCTCGTGGCGGGCGTCGGTGGCGACGGCCGCGACCAGCGCGCCATTGCGTTCGGAGCACTGGATCGCGATCACGCCCTGCGAACCGCGGCCCTTGCGCGGGAAATCCGCGAGCGGGGTGCGTTTGCCGTAACCGCGTTCGGTGGCGGCGAGCACATCGCGATCATCGCTCCCGGTCTGCTGGTCGGCGACGATCATCGAGACGACCTGCGTATCGCCGGTCAGGCGCATACCGCGCACACCGTAGGCGGTGCGGCCCATCGGACGCACTTCGCTTCCGGCGAAACGTGCGGCCTTGCCGCTGGATGCGAACAACAGCACATCGCAGTTTCCGTCGGTGAGTTCGGCTTCGACCAAACCGTCGCCTTCGTCCAGCCCGATCGCGAGTTTGCCCTTCTGCAACTGGAATTCGAACTCCTTCAGCGGGGTTTTCTTGACCGTGCCGTGACGGGTCGCAAAGAACACGAAGCAATCCTCCGTGTACTCGCGCACCGGCAGCACCGCCTGCACCTTCTCTTCTTCGCCCAGCGGCAGCAGGTTGACGATGGGACGGCCACGCGCTCCAGGACCGGCTTCCGGAATGCGGTACACGTCGAGCCAGTACACGCGTCCGTTGCTGGTGAAGGTGAGCAGCGTGTCGTGGGTGTTGACGATCCACAACTTCTCGACGAAGTCTTCGTCCTTCATGCTGGTCGCCGAGCGGCCCTTGCCGCCGCGTTTCTGCGCGCGATAGGTGTCCAGCGTCTGACGCTTCACGTAGCCGGTGTGCGAAAGCGTGACGACGACGTCTTCCTCGGCGATCAGGTCGAGCGTCTCCAGGTCTTCCTGGGTATGCAGGATTTGGGTGCGGCGTGCATCGCCGTACAGATCCTTCATCTCGACCAGCTCGCCGCGGATCACCGCCATCAGCTTGTCGGGATCTTCCAGGATCGCGATCAGGCCGCGGATGGCTTCGAGCAACTGCTTGTACTCATCGGTGAGCTTGCCCTGCTCCAACCCGGTGAGGCGATGCAG
>DASUJD010000035.1:0-15504 GCA_036279455.1 Rhodanobacteraceae bacterium
GCCGTACTTGTTCATCACGTCCTGCGGTTCGATGCCGTTGCCCAGCGACTTCGACATCTTGCGGCCCTGCGCATCGACGGTGAAGCCGTGCGTCAGCACCTCGTCGAACGGCGCGCGGCCGTGCATCGCGCAACTGGTGAGTAGCGACGATTGGAACCAGCCGCGATGCTGGTCCGAGCCTTCCAGATAAATCACCTGGTCGCCCTGGTTGCGGTGCAATTCCGGGCGCCGGTCCAGCACGCAGAAGTGGCTGGCGCCGGCGTCGAACCACACGTCGAGGATGTCGTGGACCTTGTTGTAGTCCTTCGCTTCGTTGCCCAACAAGTCTTCCAGATCCAGAGTGTACCAAACCTCGACGCCACCCTTCTCGACACGCTCGGCAACTTTCTCCAGCAATTCGGCGCTGCGCGGGTGCGGTTCGCCCGTGACCTTGTGCACGGCCAGCGCGATCGGCACGCCCCAGGTGCGCTGGCGGCTGATGCACCAGTCCGGACGTCCCTCCACCATGCCGGCGAGGCGCTCCTCGCCCCACGCGGGATAGAACTTCACGTCGTGATGCACCGCGTGCAGCGCGCTCGCGCGCAAACCTTTCGTATCCATCGCGATGAACCACTGCGGCGTGGTGCGGAACACGATGGGGGTGCGATGCCGCCAGCAATGCGGGTAGCTGTGCATGATCTTGTGTGCGGCAAGCAGCACGCCGCGTTCGCGCAGCAATTCGGTGATCGTGTCGTTGGCCTTCCAGATGTGCTGGCCTTCGAAGATCGGCGTGCCCGGCAGGTACACGCCGTTGGCGCCCACCGGATTCAGCACGTTGGCGGGCGTCGCATCCACGATGCCGTATTGCTTGCCCACAGCGAAGTCTTCCGCACCATGGCCGGGAGCGGTGTGGACTGCGCCGGTGCCCTCTTCGGCCGACACGTGATCCCCGAGGATCAGCGGGATTTCGCGATCGAGGAACGGATGCCGCAAGCCCCTCTCCCCCCGGGAGAGGGTTTGGGGTGAGGGTTCGGTATCGCCGTCGCGTTTCGCTTCGCACGAACCCTCACCCGCCCTGCGGGCACCCTCTCCCGAAGGGAGAGGGGAAAAGCTTGCGAGCGCGGCACCTTTCGCGCGACCGAGCACCTTGATCTCGCCAACGCCGTAACGGGCGAGCGCCTGTTCCGCCAGCGCTTCGGCGATGACCAGCAGCACGCGCTTGCCACCGCGCGTAGGCCCTTCGACCAGCACGTAAGCCAGTTCCGGCCCCAACGTCACCGCCATGCTGGCCGGCAGCGTCCACGGCGTGGTGGTCCAGATCGGCACGGCGACGATCGTCTCGTCATCAACAGTCACGCCGAACTTTTCCGCGAGTGCCTTCGGATCCAGCGCATCGTAGGCGACGTCGATCGCGGGCGACTGCTTGTCCTGATACTCGATCTCGGCCTCGGCCAGCGCCGAACCGCAATCGAAGCACCAGTGCACCGGCTTGAAGCCGCGCGTGACGTGACCGTTGGCGTACACGCCCGCCAGCGCGCGCAGGATGTCGGCCTCGTACTGGAAATCCATCGTGCGGTACGGGTGCTCCCAGTCGCCCAGCACGCCGAGCCGCTTGAAGTCTTTCCGCTGCAGGTCGATCTGCTGCGCGGCGTAATCGCGGCAATGCTGGCGGAAGCTTTCCGCGTCGATCTTGTGCCCGACCTTGCCGTACTTCTTTTCGACCGCGATCTCGATCGGCAATCCGTGGCAATCCCAGCCGGGCACGTACGGCGAGCGGAAGCCCGCCATCAGCTTCGAGCGCACCACGATGTCCTTGAGGATCTTGTTGACCGCATGCCCAAGGTGGATCTTGCCGTTCGCGTACGGCGGGCCGTCGTGCAGGATGAAAGCGTGTTCGCGCTTGCCGGTGTGCCGCTGCAATTCGACGTAACGTTGCGCGTTTTCCCAATCGGCCAGCATCGCCGGCTCACGCCTGGCGAGATCGGCCTTCATCGCGAATGCGGTCTGCGGAAGGTTGATGGTGTGCTTGTAGTCGGTAGCCATGCGAACAGGATTCAAGGATTCGATATTCGGGAACCGGGGACCGGGGACCGGGGACCGGGGACCGGAAAGACTAACAACGTTTCGTCATTCCGGACGCCGCGCAGCGGCGATCCGGAATCCAGCTTTACGAATATCCGGAAAGAGCTGGATTACTCGCCGCGTCCTGCGGCTCGCCCTTCGGGCCGCCTCCGGCGTTCTGCTCCGGCATCCTGCCTTCGCAGTGCCGGGTTCCGCCTGCGGCGGCCCCGGAATGACGAGTCTGGGAACTCAGGATTTCTTTCGCACTTGCCGCGTCGCGATCCATCTGCGCCCGCAATGCTTCCAGGTCGCCAAATTTTTCCTCGTCGCGCAATTTGGCGACGAACTCGACCTCGATGCGCTGACCGTACAGGTCACCGTCGAAATCGAACAGGTGTGCTTCCAGCAACGGCTCGCCGCCGCCGGCGATGGTCGGGCGCACGCCCAGGCTGGCAACGCCCGGCCGCCAGCGATCGCCGACGCGCACGCACACCGCAAAGATGCCGGACACCGGCGACACCCGCTTGCCCAGCCTGATGTTCGCGGTGGGGTAACCGAGCCCGCGGCCCATGCGCTGGCCGCGCACGACGCGGCCGCCGATCGTGAACGGACGGCCCAGCAGTTCCGCGGCATGCGCGAAGTCGCCCGACGCCAGCGCACCGCGCACGCGTGATGCCGACACCCGTTCGCCATCGCCGTTGTTGACGACATCCAGCACGCGCACCTCGTAGGATCCTTCGCCCCGCATCGCTTCCAGCAACGCCACGTCGCCCACGCGCTTGTGCCCGAAACGAAAATCCGCACCGACCCAGATTTCGCGCGCGCCCATCCGGGCGACCAGCACCTGGCGCACGAAATCTTCCGCGCTCATCGCGGCCAGCCTGGCATCGAACCGCAGCAGCAACAGGTATTCGATCCCCGCTCCCGCGAAGCCACACAACTTCTCGCGCAGCGACGACAACCGCTTGAGCGGAACGGGCGAGAAATAGCTGCGCGGCAACGGTTCGAAACTCACCGCCGCCGCAGCCAGCCCGCGCGCATTCGCCCGCTCGTGCACTTTGGCCAGCAGCGCGGCATGGCCTCGATGCAGGCCGTCGAACGCGCCGATGGTGAGCACGCTGCCGCCCGGAGCCAGGCTCGGCCCCGCGATGTCACGGTATATCTTGAGCATCGGCGCAGTATATCTTCACCCCTGAATATCCTGTTGCGCTCGGCAGCTTGCGCGCCGGCGTTGCTCGCCATGCTCACGTACTTGCGTGCACGCTCCGCTGGTTGTGCTGACTCGCCACATCCCTGCAGCTCGCTCTACGAGCCGCCTTCGGCGTTCAAATCGGCAGTCCTGCCGATTCAGTCGGCGTCACGCAATCTGCCGTCGCTCACGACGGATATTCAGGGGCCCCAAATCAATATGTCCTTAAACCAGAGGCACGCAGCCGGCCGTATCGACGCGCGCCAGCAGGTCGGCCACACGACCCTGTCCCGGCACTTCGAGATCGTTTGCGACGTCGGCCAGCGGCAGCAGGACGAAGGCGCGTTCCTGCAATCGTGGGTGCGGGATCGTCAGGCCGGGTTCCTCGAGTTCGGCTTCGCCGTACAGCAACAGGTCGAGATCGAGCGTGCGCGGCCCGTTGCGCGGCCCACGCACACGGCCCGCACGGATTTCGATCGCCAGCAGCGAGTCCAGCAAGTCACGCGGGGACAACGATGTTTCTACCCGTGCCACCGCGTTGACGAAATCGGGTTGCCCGGCAATTCCCCATGGGCGGGTGCGGTACAGCCGTGAGCGCGCATGCAACGACGTGTGCGGCAGGTCATCGATCGCTTCGAAGCCACGTTCGACCTGCGCACGCGGGTCGTCAAGATTGCTGCCCAGTGCAACGTACGCGGTGCTCGTTTCACGCATGCGTCATGCTTGCGAGTCGGGTTGCGGCGAAGGTTTCGCGCGCCCTTTTCCGCCACGCCGTCGCCGACGCTTCGGTTTGGCGGCGCTTTCAGCTGCCCCCGTCGTCGACGTTTTCGGCGCCAATGTTGCGGAAAGCTCGTCGGACGACAGCGCTTGCATCCGGGTCCACCACTCACCGGATTCGCGCAACGCATCGGATCCGTGTCCGCGCAGCAGCAAAAAATCATAGGCCGCGCGGAAACGCGGGTGCGCCATCAACCGGAACACGCGCTTGCGGGTACGTTCCGCGAAACGGGGTTGCAGCGCCCAGATTTCCTCGATCGCGTAGGCGAAACGACGCGGAATCGCCACACGCTTGCCCTGCTCGGCCATCACCCGGTGCGCGGCGCGCTGCCATGCCAGTGACGGCGCCGCGCCTTCATGGTGCAGCTTCGCCGCCAACGCCTCGACCTCGCCCCACAACAACACCGCGAACAGGAACGCCGGCGTCACCGGACGGCCGTCGGCGACGCGCGCGTCGGTACCGGCAAGGCCGAGCTCGATCAGTGCAAGCAAACCGCCTGACGCATCGTGCGCCAGCGCGCGCGCGGTACCGGGGAACAAGTGCCGCAACAGGTCGTAACGAACCAGCATCCGGAAACTTGCAAGGCCGTAACCCACCATGAACATCTTCTGGCATTCGTCGAACAGACGCGCCGGTGGCGCGTCGGCCAAAAGCTGGCCGAGTTCATCGAACGGCTTCGCGGCCTCGAGGCTGATGGTAAAACCGAGCTTGGCAGCCAGCCGTGCCGCGCGCAGCATGCGCACAGGGTCCTCACGATAACGCGTGGCCGGATCGCCGATCAGGTGCAGGCGTTTCTGTTCGAGATCCTCGATGCCGCCGACAAAGTCGATCACGCTGAAATCGGCGATGTCGTAGTACAGCGCGTTGACGCGGAAGTCACGGCGCAGGGCGTCTTCTTCGATGCTGCCCCACACGTTGTCACGCAGGATGCGGCCATCGACCACATGGCGGTCGCCGCCCAACTCGCCGTTGCCGGCGCCACGGAAGGTCGCGACCTCGACGATCTCCGGCCCGAAAACCACGTGCGCAAGCCGGAACCGCCGCCCGATAAGGCGGGAATTGCGGAACAGTTTTCTGACTTCCTCCGGCGTCGCGTCCGTGGCGATGTCGAAATCCTTGGGCTTTCCACCCAGCAACAGGTCGCGCACCGCACCGCCCACCAGGCATGCGCGAAAACCGGCGTCCTTCAGGCCATACAGGACCCGCAGCGCGCCACGGCTGATTTGCTTGCGGGAAAGGTTGTGCTGCTCGCGCGGAATCACGCGCGGCACGGATTTCATGTGATCGGAAACGGTGAAATCGGAACTCAAGCGAAGGACGCCCATGCGAAGAGCGCGCCGCGGATTCACGGCACGAAGTTCGTTATACTACCGCGCTGCGCCGCCGCATGCTCCCTTCGTCTAGTGGCCCAGGACATCGCCCTCTCACGGCGGCAACGCGGGTTCGAGTCCCGCAGGGAGCGCCAAGCGAAGCGTTCACGGCCACTTCGACTGAAATGCAGGGGTTCATCGAACCGGACAAGAACGGGCTTCCGTGCCCTGCAATTTGTTTTTGCGATCACCCCTGATCGCTGCTTCGTTCCGGTCCGCGGCAACCCCTACCAGCCGCGCCCGTGATTGACCGGAACGGCCGTCCATGGCCTGACTTTTCACAACAGCCGCTTCGATTGGGACGTGATGTGTGCGATCATTCCGGGTCGAACGCTTCGTTTGCTGCCCATTCCTGCTCCCCATGACTTTCGTCGTCACCGACAACTGCGTGAAGTGCAAGTACACCGACTGCGTGGAGGTGTGCCCGGTCGATTGCTTCCACGAGGGTCCGAACTTCCTCGCGATCGACCCGGACGAGTGCATCGATTGCACCCTGTGCGAACCGGAATGCCCGGCCAACGCGATCTTTCCCGAGGATGACGTGCCTGCCGGACAGGAGCAATACATCGCGTTGAATGCGGAACTGGCCAAGGCCTGGCCGGTGCTCACCGAACGCAAGGACGCGCCGCCGGATGCCAAGGAGTGGGACGGCAAGCCCGACAAGCTGCCGCTGCTGGAACGCTGAGGGGTCGCCGGGCCACCCACCCAGCCGCGACCTTCACTTCAATTCCTGCTGCAAAACCTTCATCACCTCGGCCACGGCGCCGGGGTTTCCTTTCGCGCTGACCAGGCTCCCTGTGGGGGACGGCGCCACGCTTACCGTCACCACATTGGACGCGCGTCGACTGGACGCGCGCCGGCGCCGGCTTCTGTGCTGGCGCTCGTTGACCGTGATCTGATAGGTGAGCGCGGCATCATCGTGCGCGGTCACCCGTCCGATGCCGCCGCCCTTGAGCGCGAGTCCCACCCGTTGGTACGCGTTGGCTGGCGTATCCGACAACGTCAGGCTGCTGCCCTTCGCGGCCGCGGACGTGGGAGCCACCAGCCCGATGGGGGGCGGTGCACCATCCACCTTGCCCGGCTTCACGCCCGAGCCGGTATCCGGTATCACCAGCGCTTCGGTGGTCGCGGGTTGGTCCGCACCCGGCGGCACCTTCAGCGGCGGCTCCTGACGCGCAGATTGGTAGACCGTGTCCTTGTGACGGAATGGGCTGTGGGCCCTGATGGTATGGCAGCCAGCCAGCACCACAGGTGCAAGCAACAACATTGAAAGCGCAATTCGTTTCATGGGGTGATTGTGCATGGGCATGATCAGGACACGGTGAGACCGGCGAGCGGCAACAGGGTTTCGCGCAACAGGGTGCGGAGCTGTCCCGGCGGCAGCTCAAGCAGCGGCAGGCGCAGGGTCGCTTCACACAACCCCAGCTCGGCCAGACCGGCCTTGACCGGAATCGGGTTCGGCGCACAGTCCAGCGCCTTCAGCAGCGGTTCGATGCGCGCCATGTGCCGCCCGGCGCCCGCGCGATCACCGCCGCACGCGGCATCGCACATCGCGCGGAACAACTTCGGCACCAGGTTGTTCGCCACCGACACCACGCCTCCTGCGCCAGCCAGCATCGCTGCAGCCGCGCTGCCATCATCGCCGGAAAGGTAGACAAATCCGGGCCGCCGAAGTTGCGCCATGGCGGCAATGCGTTCGGGCGTGCCGACGGCTTCCTTGATGCCGATGATGCCGGTGACGTCACGCAGGGCCGCGACAGTTTCGGGCTGCATGTCGCAGCCGGTGCGCGACGGCACGTTGTACATCACGACGGGGACATCGCAATGTTCCGCGATTTCGCCGAAATGCCGGCGCAAACCCTGCTGGGTCGGGCGCACGTAGTACGGGGTTACCACCAGCGCCGCATTGGCGCCCAACGCCCCGGCACGGCGGGTCAAGGCAATCGTCTTCGAGGTCGCGGCCTCGCCGGTGCCGGCGATCACCGGCACGCGACGTGCAATGCGTTCCACCGCGAAGGCCAGCAAGCGTTCAAACTCGTGCTCACCCAGCATGTGGGCTTCGCCGGTGGAGCCCGCGACCACGATGCCCTGGGTTCCGCCCTCGAGCTGGTAATCGATCAGCCGCCCGAATGCGGGCAAATCGAGTGCGCCATCCGCATCGAACGGCGTGGCGATGGCGCACAAGCTGCCGGCAAGTTCCACGGAGTAGTCCAACCTGAAGTAGGCCCCGCATGATACGGCACGCGGAGCGGCTGTTGTGAAAAGTCAGGCCGCGGATGGCCGTTCTGGTGCTTCACGGTCCAAAGCGCCATGCCTCTCGCCAAAATAGCGAGCGACGCAGCGATCAGGGACGATCGCACGAATGAATGAGGGCACGGATACCGGTTCCGGTCTCGCGGATCGCCCTTCATTTCGATCGCCGCCACTGATTTTCGAAGCAGCGATCAGGGACGATCGCACCAGCACGTGGCGCGCTTGCTCCAACACCACTATTCTCTGCGACGGTGAATACCAAGACCGTAACCACCTTGAATCGCGCCAGTCCCCGCCCAGCCGCCGATCACCAATTGCTGATTCAGGCGGTCGCACCTGCCACGAATTCGCCGCTGCTGGTGTTGTCGCGGCGTATTGCCGACGCCGGTTGCAACCTTGCGGAATCGCGCGTCGCCACGGTCGGCGCCGACGTGTCGGTGCTGCTGCTGGCCAAGGGCGCGTGGGATGCGGTGGCCAAGCTGGAAACCGCACTGGGGCGCATCGGTCGCAACGAAAACCTGCACCTTTTGAGCTACCGCACCGAGGCGCGAGACCAGCCGAGTCATTTGCTGCCTTATATCGTCGAGGTGGTTGCCGCCGACAAACCGGGGGTGCTGGTGGAGTTGATCGATTTTTTCAACCGCCGCAAGATCAGCATCGAGCAGATGTCGTCGATGCGCTATCAGGCCATGCAGACCGGGGCCGACATGTTCCAGGCCCAGATCACGGTCGGCATCCCTGCCGACACCCGCATCGCCGAGTTGCGCGATGAATTCATGGAGCTCTGCGACGGCTTGAACCTGGATGCAATCATCGACCCGGTCAAGTTCTAGGTGGGAGCCTGCGTGCAGGGTGGGAAGCGGCGCCTGCCTGATGCCAGTGACATCACGCGACGCTTCGGACTGGCGGTCAAGGACGGCCGCACCGGCGCCCCGCACCAGGGATGGTTGCTTGCCTGGCCACGATCGCAAGCAACGCTGGCTCCCGCTTGCTCCTGCAGTCCCCATACGATGCGACGCACATGAAAATCGGAAACAAGGCCCCCAAACTTTCCGGCACTACCCAGTCGGGCGACACTTTGGCACTGGCCAACCTGCGCGGACAGTGGCTGGTGTTGTATTTCTATCCCAAGGACAACACCACCGGCTGCACCCGCGAGGCAGGCGACTTCCGCGATCTCTACACGAAGTTCAAGCGTCGCGGCGCCATGATCGTGGGCGTGTCGCGCGACAGCGCCCGCTCGCACTCCGGTTTCAAGGAAAAACTGGGCCTGCCGTTTCCGCTGATCGCCGACACCGACGAAACCTGGTGCAAGGCGTTCGACGTGATCCGCAAGAAAAAACTGTATGGCCGTGAATACCTCGGCGTCGACCGCAGCACTTTCCTGATCGATCCCGATGGCAAGCTCGTGCGTGAGTGGCGCGGCGTGAAGGTTCCCGGCCATGCCCAGGCCGTGCTCGATGCCATACCGGCGTAACGTTGCGCACGGCGAGACCAAGGCCTTTGACACGGATCAACGCGGATGAACACTGATCGACAGGGCTTTATTCGCCTGTATCCGCGTGCATTCGTGTCGAGGTTCTTTTTCATGCTTCCCGAGGCTGCTTGCTGATGGCCAATCAGGTCAAGGATCGGCACGTCTACGCACTGGACACCAATGTTCTGCTGCACGACCCGACCGCGCTGTTCCGGTTCGAGGAACACGACGTTTTCATTCCGATGACGGTGCTGGAGGAACTGGACGAGAAGAAGCAGGGCGTGTCCGAGGTGGCGCGCAACGCGCGCCAGGCCAGCCGGTTCCTGAACGAACTGATAGAACGCAACAACAGCCACGGCATCGCCGACGGTCTGCCGCTGGCGCAACCGGATGGGGTCAAGTTGCGCAGCGGGGGCGCGAATGGACGCCTCTACTTCCAGACCCGCGCCGGCAATGGCCAGGGCAAGGCCGACAACCGCATCCTCGCCGCGATCCTCGATCTGCGCGAACACCATCCCGATGCCGCGGTGGCGCTGGTGTCCAAGGACATCAACCTGCGCATCAAGGCGACCATTTTCGGGGTCGCCGCCGAAGACTATGAAAACGACCGCGCGCTGGACGATTTCTCGCTGCTGTACACCGGCGCCGCCGAACTGCCTGCCGACTTCTGGGACCGCCACCCGGAACTGCATTCCTGGTCCGAACGCGGGCATACGTTCTACGAATTGAAGCCGCACGACGATGAAGCCTGGCAACCCAACCAGTGCCTGTACCTGCCCGGCGAAAACAGCGTCGAGTTGCGGGTGCTGGCGCAGGACGGCGACAAGACCAGGCTCGCGCTGCTGCATGACTACACCGGCAATGCGCATAGCGTGTGGGGCATCGCCGCGCGCAATCGCGAGCAGAACTTCGCGCTCAACATGCTGATGGACCCGGACATCGATTTCGTCACCCTGCTCGGCACCGCCGGCACCGGCAAGACGCTGTTGGCGCTCGCGGCAGGCCTGGCGCAGGTGATGGATCAGCAGCGCTACCGCGAAATCATCATGACCCGCGCCACCGTGTCGGTGGGCGAAGACATCGGCTTTCTGCCCGGCACCGAAGAGGAAAAGATGACGCCTTGGATGGGCGCGCTCACCGACAATCTCGAAGTGCTGGCCAATCCCGAAGACGGTGGTTCATGGGGCCGCCAGGCGACCAACGATCTGCTGGCTTCCCGCATCAAGATCCGTTCGCTCAACTTCATGCGCGGCCGCACCTTCCTGTCGCGTTACCTGATCATCGACGAGGCCCAGAACCTGACGCCCAAGCAGATGAAAACACTGGTCACGCGCGCCGGCCCCGGTACCAAGATCGTGTGCCTCGGCAACGTCGAGCAGATCGACACGCCGTATCTCACCGAGACGACTTCAGGCCTGACGTACGCAGTGGACCGCTTCAAGCAGTGGCCGCACGCAGCGCACGTGACGCTGCGTCGCGGCGAGCGGTCAAGGCTGGCGGATTTCGCGTCGGAAGCGCTGTAGGTGCGATCGTCCATGATCGCTGCTTCGCCGAGCCAATCCGCAAGCATGAAGAAGGTCGCCCGTGCCTGACCAGAACGGCCTTCCCTGGCCTGACTATTCACAACAGCCGCTCTGAGCGATAGGGCAGTAGTGCCGAGACAACATGATGGCTGCACCGAGTCCCGAGTCCCGAGTCCCCGGCCCTGCCGTTTGCCTCACCATCGCCGGCTCTGATTCCGGTGGCGGTGCCGGCATCCAGGCTGACCTGAAAACGTTCGCGGCACTGGACGTGCACGGAGTGAGTGCGATCACCGCGCTGACCGCACAGAACACCCAGGGCGTCACGGCTGTGCATCGGGTTCCGACGAAACATCTCGTCGCCGAACTCGACGCGGTGTTCGACGATTTCGACATTGCTGCGGTGAAGACCGGGATGCTGGGCGACGCACGCACGCTGCGTTGCGTCGAGCGCGAACTTGCGCGCCGCAAGCCGCGCTGGCTGGTGGTGGACCCGGTGATGATCGCGACGTCCGGCGCCCGTCTGCTGGACAAGGACGCGGTGCGGTTGCTGATCGAGAAACTGATCCCGCTGGCGGACGCGTTGACCCCCAACCTGCCGGAAGCCGAAGTGCTGACCGGCATCGCGATCCACAGCGTGCGCGATGGCGAGCGCGCGGCGCTCAAACTGCTCGGGTACGGCGCAAGGGCCATCCTGCTGAAAGGGGGCCATGGTCGCGGGCGCGAAGTCGTCGACCGCTGGTTCGATGTGCGTGGCAGCTTCGAAATCCACAACCGTCGACTGCCATTCGACGCGCATGGCACCGGTTGTACCTTGTCGGCAGCGCTGGCCGCGGAACTGGCGAAAGACCGCACGCCACGCACCGCCGCGCGGCGCGCCGTCACGTTCGTGCAACGCGCACTCGCCCACGCCTGCACGCCCGGCATGACGCCACTCAGGGTTTTGGCCCAGCACTCGCGTTAAAATCGCCGCAACCCCACGCTGCCGCCTGCCATGTCCGCGCTGTTGATCCTCCGCCTCGTCCTGCTGGGCCTGATCGCACTGTTCCTGCTCAGCGCGCTGGCCGTGCATTTCCGCAGTCGCGTGCGCCTGAAGCTCGGTCGCCAGTTGGCGAGCCACGCCACCGTGTTCGCGCCGTACAACCTTCTGATGTACGCGTTTTCGGCGGTGCCCGCGGGCGCATTTCCCGACTGCAGGCAATTCACCGGCGTGGATCCGCTGCGCGAAAGCTGGCGGGCAATCCGCGACGAAGCGGCCGGCCTGTTCGACCAGGGCCACATCCGCGCCGCACTGAAAGGCGACGATGCCAGCTTCAATTCGTTCTTCAAGGCCGGCTGGAAGCGCTTCTACGTGAAGTGGTACGGCGAACCGCTGCCGTCCGCACAAAAGTTGTGTCCGAAGACGGTGGAACTGGTAAACCGGATTCCTTCCTGCAAGGCCGCGATGTTCGCACTGCTGCCCCCGGGCGCAACATTGAATCCGCATCGCGACCCGTTCGCGGGTTCATTGCGCTATCACCTTGGTTTGATCACGCCCAATTCCGACGGTTGCCACATCGTCGTCGACGGCAAGGATTACTTCTGGCGCGACGGCGAGGACGTGGTCTTCGACGAAACCTGCGTGCACTGGGCCGAAAACAGGACCGACGTGACCCGCGTGATCCTGTTCTGCGATCTTGAACGCCCGTTGCGTTCGCGCGTGATGGCATGGATCAACCACCACGTCAGCAACTTCATGGGCGCGATCACCGCGTCTCCGAATGAAGCCAGCGAGCCAACCGGCGCGATCAACCGTCTGTTCGCCGTGCTGCGCCGTCGCCGCGACAAAAGCCGCGTTTTCAAACAACGCCACCGCAAACTGTTCAAGGGCATGAAGTTCGTCGGCGCCGTGGCGGTGCTGTGGGTGCT
Source organism: Rhodanobacteraceae bacterium (assembly GCA_036279455.1). Taxonomy (GTDB): domain Bacteria; phylum Pseudomonadota; class Gammaproteobacteria; order Xanthomonadales; family Rhodanobacteraceae; genus 66-474. The sequence continues at coordinate 12,536 of DASUJD010000035.1, forward strand.
GTTGCTGGCGCCCTGGCCGTTGCTGCGGTAGCAAGTGCGGCGCGTGCAACGCGCCGTCATGCATGAAATTCAGGCATCATGGGCGGACAAGACCGCGGGGATGGCGCGTGGATGGTTTCTGGCAACGCTTGAGGCAACGCAAGCTGGTGCAATGGGCGCTGGCCTACGTCGCCGCCGCGTTCGCATTCATCCAGGTGCTCGATGTCATCGCGCAGCGCTTCGGCTGGCCGGACCGGGTCGAGAAGCTGATCATCCTGGCGCTGGCTGTCGGGTTTCTCGTGATGCTGGTGCTGGCCTGGTACCACGGGGAAAAGGGCGCGCAACGGATCGGCGGCGGTGAACTGCTGATCATCGCGCTGCTGTTGGCGATCGGTGGCGGCGCGTTGTGGGCCTACACGCGCGCACCCGCAACCGCCGCGGCGAAACGGGTGCCCTCCGTGGCCGCCGCGGCGGCCGCCCCGGCATCCGCGCCGGCACCCTTCCATCCGCCCGCCGACACGCTGGTGGTGTTGCCGTTCACCAACCTCGGCGGTGATCCGAAACAGCAGTATTTCAGCGACGGCATTACCGAGGAACTCACCAACACGCTGGGCCAGAACACCGGCCTGCGCGTGATCGCGTGGGATACCGCGTCGAAGTTCCGCAACAGCACGCAGAGTGCCACCGACATCGGCAGGCAACTCGACGTCGCCAACGTGCTGACCGGCAAGGTCCTGCGCCAGGGAAACGAAGTGCGGGTAATCGTGGAACTGGTCAACGCCACCAGCGGCTATCAGGTCTGGGCCAGCCATTACGACGACAACCTCAAGAACATTTTCGGCGTGCAGGACAAGATTTCCGCATCGATCGCGGATGCGTTGAAGGTGAAATTCGCCGCCGCGCGCGCGGTGCACACCGTCAACCCACAGGCCTACGACCTGGTCCAGCAGGCACGCGCGCTGATGAACAAGGCCCTCTCCGGCGCACCGCTGGAAAAGGCCCGCAGCCTGCTGGAACGAGCCGTGGCACTGGACCCGGATTACGCCGATGCGCATGCCGAGCTGGCGGCCGCCTGGTGGGACCTGTCCGCCTACACCACGATATCCCCCAAGATGATCCTGTCCAAGTCACGCGCGGAAGCCCACCACGCGCTGGCGCTGGAACCCAACAACGTTGAAGCGTTGCTTGTGCTGGCAGCAGCTGACGGGATCAGAGGCAAGTACGCCGAAGCCGCAGCCGGTTACCGGCGGGTGCTCGAACTCGACCCCAGCAACGCGCTTGCACATCTGAATTACGCCCTGTTGTTGCCGACCCGCCAAGCCATGGCGGAAACGCAGCAAGCGGTGCGGCTGGATCCCGACAGCACGTCCGCACAAAACAACCTTGCCGTGGGCTACCTGAACCTCGGCGAATACGCCAAGGCGCTACCGCTGTCGCTCACGGTGATGAAAATGGATCCGCACAGCGTTGGCAGCGCGTTCTCGCTGGCCATGAATTACGCGCTGCTGCACCGCCACGAGGACGCGGTGAAGGCGTTCGATCAGGTACAACCCGACACGGCGCTCGGCAAGGCGCTGGTCGCCGCCGGCAAGCTGGCCTACCAATCGGTACTCGATCCGAAGCTGCACGCGCAGGCGCTGGCGGCTGCGGACTCACTGCACCAGCGCACCAACCTCGACCCGGATTCCCTTTACAACCTGTTCCAGGTCTATCTGGTGCTTGGCGAGAAGAGTGTCGCACTGCAACTGCTGGATCGCTCGTGCGCCCCGGTGCCGTTTGACTGCGCCGACTTCGCCGTCAACCCGACCTACATTCCGCTGCGCCGCGACCCGCGCTTCGAGGCGCTGGAGAAAAAGTACGACGTCATCGCACGGCTGCCCGCTTCGGCAACACCGGTGTCCTCGTCGCCGTAGGCGCGTGCCATCCACCTCGTTATTCCCGCGCAAACACTGACTCGTCATTCCCGCGCGAAAGCGGGAATCCAGTGCTTCTGTCGCCGCTTGTTGAAATGCTCAGACACTGGATAGACTCGCGCCATCCTTGGCTCGCCCTGCGGGCCGCCTTCGGCGTTCGCGTTTGCAATCCTGCAAACGCAGTCGGGTTCCGTCGCAATGAAGCCGCGGCGGCCCAGGAATGACGAGAAAATCAGAGCAAGGCAGGGCGGAACCCGCGTAGCGGTTTCCGCCGAACCAACTTCGAGCAGCGTGCGGCTGAAGCGGTTACGCCGATTCCGTCCTACGGCAAACGCTCCACCAGCGCGTCGGCGAAGCTTTCCGTGGTCCCGTTGCCGCCCAGATCCGGCGTGACGCGGTCATGCGCTTCCAGCGTGGCGCGGATCGCGTCGCGGATGCGCGTACCCTTGTCGGCCATCCCGAGGTGGTCCAGCATCTCGGCCGCGGCCAGCAGCAGCGCGCAGGGATCGGCCACATGCTTGCCGGCGATGTCGGGCGCGGAACCGTGCACGGCTTCGAAGATCGCCACGTCCCTGCCGATGTTGGCGCCGGGCGCCAAGCCCAACCCGCCCACCAGACCCGCGCACAGGTCGGAAATGATGTCGCCGAACAGGTTGGTGGTGACGATCACGTCGAACTGCCACGGATCCATCACCAGCTGCATGCAGGTGTTGTCAACGATCATTTCGTTGAACTGAACTTGCGGGTAATCCTTCGCGATTTCGCGTGCGACGTCGAGGAACAGTCCCGACGCGGTCTTGATGATATTGGCCTTGTGCACCGCAGTGACTTTCCTGCGTCCCTTGCGCACCGCCAGCTCGAACGCGTGACGCACGATCCGCGACGCGCCGGTGCGGGTGTTGCGGACGATCGACTGCGCGATCTCGCCATCCGTGGACACCATCTGGCCCTCCTGCAGGTACGCGCCCTCGGTGTTCTCGCGCACCGTGATGATGTCGATGTTCTCGTAGCGTGCCTTGGTGCCGGGAAAGCTTATGGCCGGGCGCACGTTGGCATACAAGTCGAAGTGCTTGCGCA
>DASUJD010000036.1:0-43082 GCA_036279455.1 Rhodanobacteraceae bacterium
GTCGCGAGGATCGCCAGCCAGTGCTGCATCGCGCCGGCGGCATCTCCGCCCAGCAACTGACGGACGCCCAGGCCGTCGTGGGCATCGAAGTCACGGGGGTCGCGCTCGACGCGGGCGAGCAGTTCGGCGGCGGCGGGAATACCAGCCAGCGAGCCGTGCAACGCGAGCAGCGCGGCGAGTGCCTTGGCACGGTCGTCCTCGGCCAACTCGACAGGCAGTGCATCCAGGCTTGCCTGTGCGTCCGCGATGTCACCAGTGCGTGCGCGCGCCAGTGCGAGATCGAGTTTCACGGCCGCGTTGTCGGGATCCGCGGACAACGCTTTTTGCAGGCGCGCGACTGCCGCCTGCGGGGCCTCGACAGGGGCGGGCGCTTCCTCGTCGGTTCCCGCTGTCGGTGCCTCGATGCGTGCGGCGGGCTCGACACGGTGCCGCGTGAGGAATTCGCGTACCTGTGATTCGGGCAGCGCCCCGGAGAACGCGTCGACGATCTGGCCCTCCTGGATCAGCACCACCGTCGGGATGCTGCGCACCCCGAACATCCCGGCGAGCTGCTGTTCCTTGTCGCAATCGACCTTCGCGAGGCGGAATGCGCCGGCGTATTCGCCGGCGAGCTTTTCCAGGATCGGTCCGAGTGTCTTGCACGGCGCGCACCACGTCGCCCAGAAATCCACCAGCACCGGCGTCTTGAGCGATGCCTTGAGGACATCCGATTCGAAATTGCCCTCGCCGGCTTCGAATACGTTCTCCGCAGCGGTGTCTGGGGTTGCCGCGGTGGTGGAAGTGTGCAGTGCCATGGAGGTTCCGTACAGTCGGCGTCGGTCGACGCGTCAAACTGCCATCATAACGTCTGCCCCGGAAGTCGGCGGGCCCGCGAGCCGCGCCGGCATGAACCGGTTCGCATGGTTTGGCGCTTCTGCTGCACTGCGGTAGGCTGGCCAACCTTGACCCATGATGCCGACGCGCCCCGCCATGCAGGAAACCCACGATCCCAGCGCCTATAACCCCAGCGCCGTCGAAGCCGCCGCGCAGAAGTTCTGGTCCGACACGCATGCGTTCGAGGTGAGCGAAGACGCTTCGCGCGCGAAGTATTACTGTCTTTCGATGCTGCCGTATCCGTCCGGCGCGCTGCACATGGGCCACGTACGCAACTACACCATCGGCGACGTGATCAGCCGCTTCCAGCGCATGCAGGGCAGCAATGTGCTGCAGCCGATGGCCTGGGATGCGTTCGGACTGCCGGCCGAGAACGCCGCGATCAAACGTGGCATCCCGCCCGCGAAGTGGACGCGCGAGAACATCACGCACATGCGCGGTCAATTGAAGGCCATGGGTTTCGCGATCGACTGGTCGCGCGAATTCGCAACCTGCGATCCCGATTACTACGTGCACGAACAGCGCATGTTCGTGCGCCTGTTCAAGCAGGGTTTGGTGTACCGCAAGATGAGCGTGGTGAACTGGGATCCGGTGGACCAGACAGTGCTCGCCAACGAGCAGGTGGTGGATGGCCGCGGGTGGCGCTCCGGGGCGGTCGTCGAGAAGCGCGAGATACCGCAATGGTTCCTCAAGATTACGGCGTATGCTGATGAATTGCTTGATGGTCTTGACAAGCTTCCCGGTTGGCCGGAGGCGGTCAAGGTCATGCAGCGCAATTGGCTGGGGCGTTCGGAGGGGCTGGAAATTCGTTTCGACGTCGAGGACGGCGGCGCCATCGAGGTGTTCACCACCCGGCCCGACACCTTGATGGGCGCGACCTGTCTCGCGATTGCGGCCGAACATCCCCTGGCACAGGAAGCTGCGCGCAACAACCCCGCGTTGCAGGCGTTCATCGACGAATGCCGCAAGGGCGGAGTGTCGGAAGCCGAACTCGAGACCAAGGAAAAACGCGGCATCGAAACCGGGCTGTACGCGTTGCATCCGGTCACCGGCGAACGCGTGCCGATCTGGATCGCCAATTTCGTGCTGATGAACTACGGCACCGGTGCGTTGATGGCGGTGCCGGCCCACGACCAGCGCGACTGGGAATTTGCGACCAAGTACGACCTGCCGATCAAGATGGTGGTCGTCAGCGATGCCGTGCGCGACGCCATCCGCGAACTGGGGCGCGATGCTGCCGAGAACACGGATGCGATGAGTGCGGCACTGGGCCAATCGAAGGCGATCGACGTGGTCGAGCCGAGGCCGGCCGAAGACGTGCTGCCGGAGTTCGAAAACAGCATCATCACCGAGGGTCCGTTCCTGGAACACGGCACGCTGGTGAATTCCGGCGAGTACGACGGCATGGATTACCGGCAGGCATTCGACGCATTGGCGGCGCGGTTCGAACGCGAAGGCCGCGGCAAGCGCCAGGTGAACTGGCGCCTGCGCGACTGGGGCGTATCCCGGCAGCGCTACTGGGGCTGCCCGATTCCGATCATCCATTGCCCGAAGTGCGGCGCGGTGCCCGTACCCGAAGACCAACTGCCGGTGCGCTTGCCCGAAGATGTGGCGTTCTCCGGGGTGCAGTCGCCGCTCAAGACCGACCCGGAGTGGCGCAAGACGACATGCCCCGAATGCGGTGGGGCCGCGATGCGCGAGACCGACACATTCGACACCTTCATGGAGTCGAGCTGGTACTACGCGCGTTACTGTTCGCCCGGTGCGGCAACGCAGATCGATGCGCGCGCGAACTACTGGCTGCCGGTCGACCAGTACATCGGCGGAATCGAGCACGCGATCCTGCACCTGTTGTATTTCCGGTTCTACCACAAGCTGCTGCGTGACGCGGGTCTGGTGCATTCGGACGAGCCCGCGACCAACCTGCTGTGCCAGGGGATGGTGGTGGCGGAAACGTTCTATCGGGACTCGGGACTCGGGGCTCGGGACTCGGAAGAGCAACAGCGCGAGTGGATCAACCCGGCCGATGTCGACATCCAGCGCGACGAAAAGGGTCGCGTCGTCGGCGCGATCCTGAAGGCGGACGGGTTGCCCGTGCAAATCGGTGCGACCGAGAAGATGTCGAAATCGAAGAACAACGGCGTCGATCCGCAGCTGATGATCGACAAGTTCGGCGCCGACACCGTGCGCTTGTTCTCGATGTTCGCATCGCCGCCCGACCAGTCGCTGGAATGGAACGAAGCCGGTGTCGAGGGCATGTCGCGTTTCCTCAAGCGATTCTGGCGCGACGTGACGTCGCATGTTGCGAAGCCGGACCATCCGGAGTTCGACCCGGCCGCGCAGGACGCCACGCAGAAGACCTTGCGTCGCCAGTTGCACGAAACCATCGTCAAGGTCGGCGACGACATCGGGCGCCGGCGCAATTTCAACACTGCCATCGCGGCGCTGATGGAACTCCTGAACGCGCTCGCGAAGTTCGACGACATGAGCGACAACGGTCGCGCACTGCGTCACGAGGTGCTGGAGACGATGGTGCTGCTGTTGAACCCGTTCACGCCGCACGCGAGCCATGCGTTGTGGCAGGCGCTGGGGCACGAGCAAGCGCTGATCGAGGATGTGCCATGGCCCAAGGCCGATCCGGCCGCGCTGGTGCGCCACAGCGTGACGCTGGCGGTGCAGGTGAACGGCAAGCTGCGCGGCACGCTCGAGGCCGGCCGCGATGCCACGCGTGAACAGCTCGAAAGCGCGGCGCGTGCGCTGCCCGGCGTGGTTGCGGCCGTCGGCGACAAGAGCGTGCTCAAGGTTGTCGTGGTGCCCGGCAGGATCGTCAACATCGTGGTGGGCTGAACGGGCAACGCCATGATTGCAGCTACCATGCATCGCGCACCCGGGACTTATCCACCCCCTTCCAGGGAAGGGGCGGAGCGGCGGGGGGAAGACAAGCGGCACACAACCGGAGCCGATTCGATGTACATCCGCAAATGGTTGCCCATCGTGTTCTGTGTAGGGGCCAGCGTCCTGCTCGCCGGCTGCGGCTTCCACCTGCGCCGCAGTGCCGCGTTGCCGACGCTGATGCAGCAACAAGTCTATCTGCAGGTGAGCGGGGGCGGCGAATTTTCACGCTCGCTGGCCGCGGCATTGCGTGCGAGCCATGTGAACGTGCTGGACTCGCCCGCCAAGGGCATCGCCACCTTGTCGGTGCCGGTGGCGGCTTTTTCATCGCGACTGCTGACCAGCAGCGGCTACCAGCGGGTCGGACAGTATGTGGTGGCGTTCGACGTGCAGTTCACATTGTCCGATGCCAATGGCGCCACCGTCATTCCGGCCCAGTCGATCAATCTCTCCCATGAGTTTGCCGTCGACCAGACCCAGTTCTCGGCGATTTCCAGCGAGACGCAGGCGATCGAACGCAGCCTCGTGCGCGAGATGACCGATGCGGTGATGCGCCGGCTTGAAGCGCAGGCGCGCAAGGGTACGCAAGTCGCGCCGGCCAGCGCCGGCAGTGCGGGCTGAGTGATGGCCGCCGATTTTGCAAGCCTGCTGCGTGCCCTGGCCAAGGGAGAACCGGCGCAGGTGTACCTGCTTGCGGGCGACGAGCCGTTGCAATTGCAGGAGGCAGGCGATGCATTGCGTGCGCGGGTGCGCACCCTTGGCTACACCGAACGCGAAGTGCTGGACGTCGAGCCGCATTTCGACTGGGACAATCTGGCGCGCAGCGGCGCCAGTCTGTCGCTGTTTGCATCGCGACGCCTGATTGAAGTCCGTTTGCCTACCGGCAAGCCCGACCGCGACGGCGCCGCCGCGATCACCGAATGGTGCAAGGCTCCCGCACCCGACACCGTGCTGATGATCAGCGCGATGCAATGGAGCAAAAAACACGAAGGCGCGTGGGTGAGGGCGATCGAGCGTGCGGGCGTGTACGCATGGTTGCGGGCGCCCGGCATCGAGCAACTGCCGGACTGGATTCGCGCGCGGATGCGCGCAAAGGGTTTTGCACCCAACGCGGATGCCGTCGCGCTGCTGGCGTCGCGTGCCGAAGGCAATCTGCTCGCGATCGCGCAGGAAATCGACAAACTGGCTGCGCAACGCGAAGGTGGGCCGGTGAGTGCCGAGGATATGGAGTCGCTCGGCGCCGACAACGCGGTGTATGACGTGTTCAAGCTGACGGATGCGGCATTCGGCGGCGACGCGCGCCGTGCATTGAAGATATTGAACGGGTTGCGCGCCGAAGGCGAAGACGTGATCCCGATGCTGGGCTGGTTGCTGATGCAGCTGGATCTGGCGTTGCGGCTGGCCTCGGCCCCCGATTTCGCGAGCGCCGTGCGCAATGAATATGGCATGTGGCCCGCGCGTCAGAAATTGTTCGCCGGTGCATTGCAGAGAGCCGGGCGCGGTGATGCGCATTGGCGGGCTTGTCTTGCCTGGTGCGCACGCATCGACCGGATGGCCAAGGGCCGGGTGCAAGACCAATCCGGCAAGAGCATGGGCGACCCCTGGCGTGAAGTGGAGCGTCTGCTGGTCGCGATCGCGCAGCCGCGGGCTGCGGCCGTGCTTTTGGCTGCCTGATTTCCCGCAAGGCAAAGCATCCGCGATGAACGCCAATGAACGCAAATAGAAAGCTTCTCTTGTTTTTTCATTCGCGTTTTTTGCGTTCATTTTCGGACAATTGCATTTCATGACCAGCGAACGTCCGCTCGCGATTTTCGGCGGCACCTTCGACCCCGTGCACATCGGGCATCTGCGCGCGGCGTGGGAGGCGTCGGAGGCGCTGGATGCCGAAGTACGCATGGTGCCCGCAAAGATTCCGCCGCATCGTCCGCAGCCACTCGCGAGCGTGGGCGAACGCGTCGCGATGTTGCGCGTCGCGTTGGCGGGACAGCAGCGCTTGCAACTGGACCTGCGTGAACTCGATCGCGAAGGTCCGTCGTACACCTTCGACACGCTGACGTCGCTGCGCACCGAAATGGGCGATCGATGCCCATTGGTGCTGTTGATCGGAGTGGATGCGTTCGCCGGCCTGTCCACATGGCATCGCTGGCGCGAACTTTTCGAGCTTGCGCACATGTGCGTGCTTACCCGGCCCGCCCAGATTCCGGCGATGCCGGATGCACTGGCGAGCGAGGTCGCCTCGCGCGAGGTCGACGACACGGCCGCGCTGTGCAACGCGCCGGCCGGCCGGGTATTGCACATGGTGGTCTCGTCGCTGGGCATCTCGGCCACGCGCATTCGCGCATTGCTGGCAACCGGACACGAACCGCGCTGGTTGGTGCCGCAGGCGCTGCTCGACGATCCTGCGTTGCTGGCGCCGTATCGCTTGAAACGGCACCCGGGACCCGGGGCCGGGAACCGGTAAAAGCAAGGCGGGTATCCCGCTCTGTCCGTCCGCTCCCGATACTTGCGATCTCGCCGTGCCGGTGCATACTGGAGGCGCGCAACCCGCGCACAGACCAGAGGCCGAGGCCTTCGAAAACTTGAGCAGCCAGAAACAGTCGCGCTCCGCCGCCGTTCCCGTTACCCGTCCCCCGACCACTGCCACCCTGCGCCGCCGCGTGCTTGCCGCCCTCGATGAATTGAAGGCGCACGATATCCGCGAGATTGACGTGCGCGGCCGCACGTCCATCGCCGATCTGCTGATCATCGCCTCCGGCACCTCTTCCCGTCACGTCAAATCCATCGCCGACGAAGTCGTCAAGTTCGCCAAGCGCGCGGGCATGCTGCCGCTGGGCGTGGAAGGCGAGGTCGAAGCCGAATGGGTGCTGGTCGATCTGGGTGACATCATCGTGCACGTGATGTTGCCGCGCATCCGCGAGTTCTATGGGCTGGAACGCCTGTGGACGGTCGGCGATCAGGCGCCGCCGGACGTCGAAGCAGCCAACGCTTGAGGACGACCTGAAAGGCGACGCACGAGCCGTCATCGCTCGCGACGCTCTCGAGTCGTTATCCGGACAAGCATGCGCGCAAAGCTGATCGCGGTCGGTGAACGCATGCCGGGTTGGGTCGCGACGGGGTTCGCGGAGTACGCGAAGCGGCTGTCGCACGAACTTCCTCTGGAACTCGTCGAAATCAAACCCGGCATGCGCGGCAAAGGCCGCGATGGTGCGCGTGCGATGACGGCCGAAGGCGCGGCCCTGCTTGCGGCATTGCCGCCCGATGCGCACGCCGTCGCGCTGGACGGCCGCGGAAGCGCTTGGTCCAGCGAGCAGCTTGCCGATCAATTGTCGAACTGGCGGATGGCGGGTCGCGATCTCGCATTCCTGATCGGTGGTCCGGACGGTCACGCGCGCGGGGTGTTGCAGCGTTCCAACCAGCGCTGGTCACTCGGGCCGCTGACGTTGCCGCACATGCTGGTGCGACTGGTCGTCGCAGAACAGTTGTACCGCGCGACGACCATCCTCAACGGGCACCCGTACCACCGCGGTTGATGCTTGTGCCGCCGGCGCCGTGCGCCTGCCCGCAGGTTGCGGCCGAGTCGGTCGTCGCAGGAGCGAGCGTGCTCGCGACCCGGCTCTTGCGAAGTCAGCCGGCAGAACGCTCGGGAGCGCCAAACGGCCCGCGCAGCAACAGCGCAGCATACGCCGCTGCCAGTGCTCCGCCGACGACCACCGCCAGCCAGAGTATCGGTGGGACACCGTGGCCAAGCAGCGCGCGCAGCAAGCTCAGAGTGCTGATGAAATACAGCGCCAGGTTTGCCAGGACGGTTGGACGGCCGTAGATGCCACCCAACGTTGCAGAGCGCTGCAACCAGTCGAGTGTCGCCACGCCGAGCCATGCTGCGGCGAGTAGCTGGCCCAGCCACGCGGCCGCAACCGGGAAACCCGGAACAACGGAGGGGAGAACCAGGTCGGGCGCAAACAACAGGACCAGCCCGACGAAAAGAAGGACGAGAGCACTGACGCGTGACAGGACTGCGGAGATCATCATGGGGCTTCTTCGATATTCGGTTTTTTCACCGTCCAATGCAAATCAGGCGTCGCGCGGCTCATGCCATGCGCTGGATGCCATCAGGCATGTGAACCCAGCTGTGCATTCGCTCTTCATACACCGAAAAGGTTGGCGCCGGGAACGATGGATCCGCGAAAGCCCCGACCGGAATCGCCACGGCGTCCTCCAGCCGGGCATCATTGGAGTCAGGCCGCATGGCGCGCTACCACATGACCAGAACGCGGTTTAGTCCAGGAATTTCCAGGTATTGGCGCCGTCCAGTCTCCGAATCCGGGTTGACTCGATCACGGACGGATCAAAGTTGCGGAAGTTGACGCCCATTCTGTTGCTGGTGCGACCGATGGGTTGCCAGTGCGTCACGCAACCGCGGGTGGCGCATCTGCAGAGCGCAAGGCACTTGTCACCCCAAACGTAACGCTCGAACGCACCCCTGCGGGCCACGATCTTCACTTTGCTCTTGTCGTAGTAGCCCCACAATCCGGCTTGGCGACGGCAGATTGAACAGTTGCAGCTTGTGAGACCCCGTGGCTTGCGCTCGACCTGGATCTTCACTGCCCCGCAATGGCATGAACCTGTGAGCATGGCACTGCCCTCTTTGTGCGACCTGACATGTGATACACGGTGGCTCTGCAATTCGGACAGAACTGAACGTGGCCTTCGTTCCTTCGTCCCCAACGCGCACGAACCCGGTGCTCGTGCCGCTGATGGACATGCCCCCTTCGCGAACCGCACCTGTGCTCCAAGCACGCTGCCTGTTCCCGCTGGCAGGCAAGACGAAGGCACATCGACACCCGCAACGGCTCGGTTGCGAGTGCATCTACAGCGGGCGATCGACCAGGATGAATGTACAGCCCTTGGCGGATTGAACGTCCGAGTGCTCCGATCCCGGCGCCGCAATGCTCGCCCAGCCCGGGCCAAGCAGCTGTCCTGCCAGCTGCAGTTCTCCTTCCAGAACGTAGATGAACTCGGGAAGTTCGTGCGTGTGCAGTGCAATTCTCGTCCCGGGCTCCATCCGGACGAGCTGCATCTCCAGCCCGCCTGCCACCGCGATGTTTTTGACGAGCATCCCTTTGGTGAGGGCGGATGGTTGCCAAGGTACGTCATCGCATCGGATGCTGAACAGCTGCCCTTGTTCGAGTTGCATCATGTTTTTGTCCCTTGGGAGTCGATGCCGAAAACCGGCGGTGCGGTAACGCGTCCGCTGGAATGCCCGCGCGAATAATCTCTCACTTCGTCCCGCGCCAGATTGTCGTTTTGCCCGTCCGGATTGAAGCCATCGACGGTGATCTGCGTTTGCAACTTCAACCTGTTCACGGCTTTGCTCCCACTTGATTCGCATGCTACCTCGGCTCATACCGCATCGCCACCGCCCCCGATCCGAACTCCAGCCGACTCACGAGTTTCAAATCGACGTGCTTCGAGAGCCCCGCGAACAATGTCGGCCCATGGCCCACCAGCCGGGGATGCACCACGAATTCGTACTCGTCGATCAAGCCCAACTCCGCCAACGCCAGTGGGAGTGTCACGCCTCCCACGAGCAGTCCCTTGCCCGGCTTCCGCTTGAGCTGTTGGATGGCCTCGCCCAGCTCCCCACGCAGGAGCTCCGCGTTCCAATCGACCTTCTCCAGGGTGTTCGACACGACGTACTTTTTTGCCGCATCGATCGTCCGAGCGAAGGGTTCCATCCAGGATTCCATCCAATCAGGCATCACTCCCGTCTGCGTCGGCCGCCACGCTGCCTCCATCATTTCGTAGGTCACGCGGCCAAAGAGGAGGGCATCTGCCTGGTCGAGGTTCTCGGCCGCGCGACGGTGCAACTCTTCGTCTGCGATCATCACGCGATGATCGCAGCACCCGTCCAATGTGACGTTGATGGAATACCGAAGGGGCCGCATAACCAGTTCCTCAAGTGTTCGAGCCAATCGCCAGCGCGGGGCAGGGGGCTGCGTGGCTCATTCCGAAACTTTACCGCTTGCTGGAGGTGCTGCCACGAAGAGCGGATCAACCGAAAACCGGTCCCGCGGTTGCACCATTACAGAGCCGTCAAGTGCGACGGCGTCCGCGGGAACGGCGCGTCTCCACGCCTCGGCGGAGCAGATGGCGGCCTGGCGTGTAGCGGGTTTGCGTCTGGTTTGACGATATCGGGCGACAAGCTTATCGACCGAGCTTCCGGAATGGGCTCTCCAGCATGGCCGTTCGACGTGCGTCGCACCTGTCCTCGATCAGTGTGAATTTGATGGATGTCCCGTCAAAGTTCCACTTGTACTTCGCCGGGTTGCTGTTGCCTTTGCAGCCGTACTCTCCACCGGTATCTGTCATGGTGATGACGTTGCCATCAATCTTGTAGCGCCCAAGTACATACACTTGCCTGGTGTCAAAAATCCTGTAGGTTCCGTTACCGTAATAATCCACTTGCGCGGAGCGGATTTTGTATGCCCCGATTGGAAATTGGCTACTACCGGATTTCTGGCTGGAGGCACATGACGTGCACAGTGCCATCAGAATCAGAATGAATGCAACTTTGGGCATTACGTGATCTCCCGTTTGGCGCTCCCAAGGAAGCGCCGCATGACCAGCGAGTCGCCGAAGGGTGCCGAGCCTCCGAGCCGTGTTGGAGAAGATGTCGGCGCGGTTCACGCCAAACCTCTCTCTGACGCCTCCGCCCGTGCAGGCAATTCGGATAGGGAAGACGTCGGCTTGCGTGCATCGATCAGCGTGGTGGATGCCAACGGCCAGCCCCACCACATGCGCCATCCAAGGTTATGACGTACAACGGTTGCCCCGAGGCCGACAAGCCGCTGCAGATACTGGCGGCTTTTGGAGATGTCCGCAATCAGCAGTCGTCCGCCCGGACGAAGCACACGCCATGCTTCGTCGATGGCCAGATCGCGACCGGCTTTTGCACTGATGTTGTGGATAGCCACATTGGAGACGATTGCATCGAAACTGGCATTTTCGAACGGTAGTTGGCGCATGTCCGCCGTGTGCAGTTCGATGCGATCAGCGACACCTTCGGTTACGGCATTTCCACGGGTTACCGCCAACGCGTTGCCGGATTGGTCCTTGCTGCTCCAGATGTCGATGCCCACGGCCCGGCCATGTGGCAGGTATTCGGCGACCATCAACAGAACTGTACCGCGCCCGCAACCGAGGTCCAGGATGCGCTCATCTCCGCGCAAAGCCAAACCATCAAGCAGCGTTCGCCAAACCCGGAATTTGCCACGCAAAGTGGTATGCAGATAGCAACTGGCGATAACCAGCAGGATCATGGCGGTGATCCACAGTTGCATCATGTGGGCGAACACGATCAACCCGATACAAACGATCGCCCCGGCAATCATCAGCATGGGCACATAGGGGGCATCGACGCCGTAGCGACCCTTGCGACCCGAGATGTTCATATCAATTCTCCTGCTGGTCCTGGACTTGGTTGAAGTACTCTAGGAAACGTGCGCCTCGATAGAACGGCTGGATCGGCGCATAACCGGGTCAGCGACGGCACCTGGTCCATCTCCGTCATGTTTGGAATCCACCTGGTGGCCTTGCGATGCTGTTCGAACTTCGGGTCCACCTGCGCGGCCAATGCCGTCTACCTGTGCGTCATCGACCAGGCTTCAGGATCAGTCCGTGCCTCGATCGCAGGGACGCAACCGCCGATTCGCCCACGACGATATCCGCATGGTCGAGAACTTGCTTCCACCTTGTGGAGCCGCGAACGGATCGCCGCCTGGTTGAAGCGCCACGACATGCTGTCGAGCGGCCACGAAACCATCTACCAACACGTTTGGCGGGGCAAATGCCGCGGCGGATCGGGGACGGGATGCAATACCGTGGACCAAACGAGGCGGTATCTGATGGCAGCGCGCCATGGCGGGCCATTTCCATCGCGTAGCCATTACGATGGTGTGTGGGTGATTCGGGAGCAGTGACGATCGTGACTGCGAAAACGGGCAATGCGCCATGCTGGTTGCGCGCAGGTGCGGGGTTGCTGATGGCGTGCGCGGTGGTGGCAACCCTGCCTGCCGCCTCGGCTAGGCGCATGGAGATCGGTTCGCGCGTGTCGGCTTCGGCCGAGCCGCCGGTCTCGCGGCCGTCGACGAAGCCATGCACGGTGACGCTGTTGTCCCACGAGGCGTTCGACGACCACGGCAACGCGGCGGCGATGACCGCACGACCACATCCCTTCCGTTTTGTTCCACCCGCCGGGTGCCGGGGTAGTTGGAGCAAGGTGGTACTGGAAATCGATTTTTCGGTTCCGGCCGGCCGCCAGTTCGACCGTACCGCGACGCTGTGGCTGGGTGGCGTGAACATTTATTTCGGCACGACCCTCGAACCCGAACCCGGTGTGGCCCAGGACTGGCATGTGCAGCGCGACCTCACCGACTACGCGTCATTGTTCCGGCATGCGCAGCCGGGGCAGATGATCCTCAACAACTGGATCAGTCCCACCACCAACCAGCCGATCCACGCCGAAGTGCGCGTGCTGTTCTATCCGGCCAGTGCCGCGCAGCCTGCCGCGGACAGCGCCGACCGTGTCTATCCGTTGAGCAGCGATCCGCGCGGTGAGCAGACGCCGCTCGAGGACCAGAACCAGACCTTGTCGCGCCGGATCACCTTTCCGCGCAACGTCGAGCGCGCGTATCTCGACGTCATCGCGCAGAGCCAGGCGCACGACGAGCGCTGGTACACCTGCGTCGACCAACGTTATCTGGAAAAAACCCGCGCCTATTCACTGGAGTCGTTCGAGGCCTGCGACGGCGGCAGCTTCCGCGGCGTGGAGGTGCTGGTGGATGGCCAGCCGGCCGGGCTGGCGCCGGTGTATCCGTGGATCTACACCGGCGGCGTGGCGCCGCGCCTGTGGTTGCCGACGCCGGGTATCCAGACCGTCAATTTCATTCCGGCGCGGGTGGACCTGACGCCGTTCGCCGGCCTGTTCGACGACGGCAAGCCGCATACGGTCGCGGTGCGCGTGCTGGGCGCCGACCACTTCTTCAATGTCGCCGCAAACCTGCTGATCCATCAGGATCCGCGCGCCGGCGTGCTGGAGGGCGGTATCACGCAAAACACGCTGGCCGCGCGGCAGCCGGCGGGGCTCAAGGTGCGCGCCACCCTGCATCGCGATGCGGCCGGCCGCATCGTGGGCACGATCGATACCGATCAACAACAGTCGTACGTGATTGCCGGCCACCTGCATACGCCGCGCGGCAGCATGGAAACACGCGTGCGCTACGTCGGCGACTTTCACAACCACCAGACCTTCGCGCGGCCGGGAAGCAAACTCTACATCGAGACCATCGACCAATTGGGCACGCTGTCGCTGACCGTCGAGCGTGCCCTGGACGGCCATCGTGTGAGCGAATACGTGGTAAAGCAGCGCGATCCGCTGCATCTGTCCGTGCACAAGAAAATGCGCACCCAGGTCCGGGACTTCAAAATACGCGCCCAGGCCCAGGACTTCGCCGCGCGGGTGGCGATGCGGCAGGGTCATCGGGTCGAAACGCGGAGGACGAGCGCCGAGGGCGCGGCGTATCACGCCTTGCTGGACGAGAACCTGTCCACCCGCGAGCACGCAGATGGCATCACCATTCCCGATCCGCTCGACCGCAGCACCTTTGCGTACGACGAGGCAGGCAGCGAACAGGTGGGTTTCAGCGATTCGCTGGGCAGCTGTTACCGGGTTGCCATCCAGTCACGCAAACAACGTCTGGCGGCAGTCAGTGAGGGCAACGGTTGTCCCGGCAACGTCAATCACCTCGACAGCCATTCGCGTCCCGACCACCCGTGGCAGGCGCCGCTGGTTCCCTCGCAGGCGAACCAAGGGTTGGGTGACGGGTCTCCGGTGGCAAACAGCAGCGCGGGTTCGTGATATATCCGATCAACGCGCGCAAGCGCGCGTAGCCGTTCGCTTCGTTGCCGTTAACATCGATCGCGGACTGGAGGATGCGAGGTTTCATGGCGATCGACCTTGGCGTGGTGATCACCGCATTGCTGGTGGTGGGTTTCCTCGCCCAATGGCTGGCCTGGCGGATGCGGCTGCCGGCGATCCTGTTCCTGCTGCTGATCGGCATGGCGGTCGGCCCTGCGACCGGCTTGTTCAAGCCCGACAAGGTGCTCGGTGCGTCGCTATTTCCGTTGGTATCGCTGGCGGTTGCGCTGATCCTGTTCGAGGGCAGCCTGACACTGCGGTTTTCCGAGTTGCGCGGCATCGGCCGTGCGGTCCGCGGCATGGTCACCTACGGTGCGGTGCTCGCGCTCGCGATGCTTGCGGCGGCGGCGCACTGGATCGCCGGCGTGAGTTGGGAAATCGCATTCCTGTTCGGTGCACTGACCTGTGTCACCGGCCCCACCGTGATCACGCCGATGTTGCGCAGCTTGCGGCCCAATGCGCGCATCGCCAGCGCGCTGCGCTGGGAAGGCATCATTCTGGACCCGCTGGGTGCGCTGTTCGCGGTGCTGGTGTTCGAAGCCATCGTGACCCATCAGCAGGGACATTCACTGGCGGTGTTCGGGGCCACGGTCGGCATCGGCGCCGGACTCGGACTGGTCGTGGCAGCGGCACTGGGGTTTCTGCTGCATCGGCAGATGATCCCCGAGTATTTGCAGGCTTACGGCACCCTGATCGCGGTGCTGGGCGTGTTCACGCTGTCCAACCAGCTCACCCACGAGTCGGGGCTGGTGGCGGTGACCATCATGGGCATCACGCTCGGCAACCTGAGGCGCATCCACATCGACCACATCATGGATTTCAAGGAACACCTGTCCACGTTGCTGGTGTCGATGCTGTTCGTGGTGCTGGCGGCGCGATTGCACTGGCCGCTGCCGCCGGGCATGTTGCTGGCAGGCATCCTGGTGTTCGTGGTCGCGCAGTTCGTGATCCGGCCGGTGTCGATCGTGGTGGCCACGTTCGGCAGCCGCTTGAGCTGGCGCGAGCGCGCATTGTTGTCGTACGTGTCGCCGCGTGGCGTGGTCGCGGCCTCGGTGTCCTCGCTGTTCGCGTTGCGACTCGGCGAGCTTGGCATGGCCGGCGCGGGTGCGCTGGTGCCGCTGGTGTTCATCCTCATCATCGCCACCGTGGTGTTGCAGAGCGCCACCGCGCGACCGCTCGCACGCTGGTTGAAAGTGGCCGCCCCCGATCCGAACGGCATCCTGATCTTCGGTTCCGATCGTGTCGCCCGTGACGTGGGCGTGGCGCTGGCCGAGCAGAAGTTCCAGGTGTTGCTGGCCGATGACGACTGGGATGCCATCAGCAAGGCACGCATGGCCGGACTGACGACATTTTTCGGCAACCCGGCCTCACAGCACGCAGCGCTGCACCTGGACCTGACCGGCATCGGGCGATTCCTGGCGATGTCCAGCCGGCGCGAGCTGAATTCGCTGGCGTGCCTGCACTACCGCGAGGAGCTCGGTCGCGAACGCGTGTATCGACTGCGCGTGCTGGCGCCCGAAGAGGGCGGCAACCGCGCAGCATTTGCCGGCAGCCTGCGCACCAAGGCGCTGTTCGGCAACGACATGACGCATACGCGGTTCGGCCAGTTGCTGGATTCCGGTTGGCGTATCAAGTCGAACCTGCTGACGGATGCTTTCGGCTGGCCGGAGTTTCTCGCACAGCACGGTGCGGGCGCCGTGCTGCTGTTCGGGATCGAACCCGGCGGCCGTCTGCGCGTCGTCAACAACCGGCGCAAGACCGAGCCCAGAACAGGCTGGGCAGTGATCGCGCTGGTGCCGCCGACGCGATCGGCGGGAATGCAGGTTGATGTGGCGTGAGGGTCGCTTCGCCCGGGTGTTTTACCCGTGATTTCCGCGCAAGCGGGATTGCGCTTGTTTCGGGCATGGCAGGTTTGCACCTGCACGTTATGCTTGTGTGATGCTGTACCTGGCATCGAAGTCACCGCGCCGACGCGAGTTGCTGATGCAACTCGGCGTCGCGTTCGAAATCGTGGACGTTGACGTGCCTGAAGTGCGCGGAAAGGATGAATCGCCGTGCGCATACGTGGAACGCGTGGCGCGCGCGAAAGCGCAGGCGGGTTTGAAGGTCGTTGGCGCGCACGATCCGGATGCGGTGGTTCTCGGCGCCGATACCGAAGTGGTGCTGGATGACCGGGTGTTCGGCAAGCCGCAGCGCAATGAGGACGCGACGGAAATGTTGTGCGCGTTGTCCGGGCGCACGCATCGCGTGGTGTCCGTGGTGTGTTGTGCCGTCGGGTCGAGCGAAAAGATTGCCATGTGCGAGTCCAGCGTGACTTTTGCGGAACTCGACGATCGTGCCATCGAGCGCCATGTCGCCACCGGCGAGCCGTTCGACAAGGCCGGCGGTTATGCGATCCAGGCACGCGCGGCGGCTTTCGTCACGCATCTGTCGGGAAGCTATTCCGGCGTAATGGGCTTGCCGCTGTTCGAAACCGCGCAGTTGCTGCGCGGCGTCGGGGTCGTGGTGTGACGGCAGCTGAACCGCGTCGGTTTGCGGATCGACAGGTACACACACGTCGGGCTATAAGGTGAGCCGGTGCGAGCCGACGCATCGCAGCTCGCATTGGCAAACGCGCGCACATGGATTTGCGGGCAGATATGGCTGCGCGGATCACTGCTTGCAGAACGCCTACTTCGAGCGCCCAACATGACCGAGGAAATCCTGATCAATGTCACGCCCCGCGAGGCCAGGGTCGGGGTGGTCGAGAATGGCATGTTGCAGGAAGTGCATATCGAGCGTACCGGGCATCGTGGCTACGTCGGCAACATTTATTGCGGGCGTGTCACGCGGGTGATGCCCGGGATGCAAGCCGCTTTCGTGGATATAGGGTTGGAACGCAGCGCGTTTCTGCACGCCGGCGACATGGCGCACCCGAGCTATCCGATCGACGGCGCCGCGCCGGTGCCGGCCAGCGTGCCGCCCATCACCGAACTGGTGCACGAAGGCCAGCGCGTGATCGCGCAGGTCATCAAGGACCCGATCGGCAGCAAGGGCGCACGCTTGTCCACCTCGTTGTCCATTCCTTCGCGCTACCTGGTGCTGTTGCCGGACAGCGCCACGCTGGGCGTGTCGGTGCGCATCGAGGACGAGGCCGAGCGCGAGCGCCTGCGTGGCATCCTGTCGGAACTTGCGGGCGACGGTTCCGGCCTGATCGCCCGCACCAATGCGGAAGGGCTGGACGCGCAAGCCCTGCGCGAAGATGTCGACTACGTGACCCGTGTGTGGCAGACCATGGCGGAAGCGATCGCACACGCGCAGCCCGGAGAGCGGGTTTACGAGGAACCACCATTGCCGTTGCGCGTGCTCCGCGACCTGATGCACGATGACATCGAGAAGGTGCGCGTGGATTCGCGGGAAACCTTCGAGCGTACGCTGGCGTTTTCGCGGCGGTTCATGCCGGACCTCACCGCGCGGGTCGAACATTATCCCGGCGCGCGCCCGATTTTCGATCTGTACGGTGTCGAAGACGAGATCCAGAAGGCGCTGCGCAAGGAAGTGCCGCTGAAGTCAGGCGGCTATCTCGTGATCGACCAGACCGAGGCGATGACCACCGTCGATGTCAACACCGGCGCCTATCTCGGTTCGCGCAATCTCGAGGAAACCGCGTTCCGCACCAATCTGGAGGCGGCACAGGCTGCTGCGCGGCAGCTGCGGTTGCGCAACCTCGGCGGCATCATCATCATCGACTTCATCGACATGCTCGACGACGAGCACAAGCGTCAGGTGTTGCGCACGCTCGAGAAGGCATTGGCGCGTGATCACGCCAAGACCACCGTATATGAAATGAGCCCGCTCGGGCTGGTCGAGATGACCCGCAAACGCACCACCGACAGCCTGGCGAGGCAACTGTGCGAACCGTGTCCCGCGTGCACGGGCCGCGGCATCCTCAAGACTGCCGAAACGGTCAGCTACGAAATCTTCCGCGAGATCACCCGCGCGGTGCGCCAGTTCGACGCCGAAAAGCTGCTGGTGCTGGCGGCGCCGGCGGTGGTTGCGCGCATGCTGGAAGAGGAATCGTCCGCGGTGGCCGAGTTGGAAACTTTCATAGGGAAATCGATCCGTTTCCAGCCCGAAGAACAGTACGGGCAGGAGCAGTTCGATGTCGTGTTGCTGTAGGAGCCGGGCCCCGGGAGTGACGATGCCGGCCATGCGCGGCTTGCGTGTGCCCGGCGCAGCGACGGAACCGCGGATGCACGCCATACCCGTGCTCTTTGGAGCCGTGTGATGACGCCATGGCGTCATTACCTGCGCCGCGCGCGTTTCGCCGCCATGGCCCTGGTCGCGCTGCTGTTGATCGTGGCTGCGCTGGTGGTGGGTGTGGTGCAGTTGTTGTTGCCATTGGCGACGCACTATCCGGATTTCGTCGCGCGGCAGTTGTCCGAGCGTCTGCATCGTCCGGTGCAATTCGCGGCGATCGCAAGCGAGTGGCAGCCTTCCGGTCCATTGCTGACGGTGCGCAATCTGACGCTGGGTCCGGGACACGTCGGCGGTCAGTCGATCACCCTGCCGCACGCCGCGCTGAAGTTCGATTTTGGCGCGTGGCTGCATCCCGCGCACCGCTGGATCACCCTGCGTCTCAATGGCATGGAATTGCGCGTCGAGCATTCAACCACGGGTTGGCAGGTGGTCGGCTTCGGCAATGGTCCCGGAGCATCGCACGCCTCGCTGCAGTCGTTGCCGGTGGATCTGGATTTGCGGAATCTGCAGGTGGACATCGTGGACGACGCAACGCATCGTTCGTGGCAACTGCTTGCTCCGCGCCTGAAGGTCGTGAATGTCGGCGATTCGATCCTGTTCGGCGGCAGCATTCGGCAGCTTGGTACACGCCAGGCGGTGACCGTCAGCGGGCGCATGAACGCGGCTGCGCGTGATTACGCGTTGCACCTCTCGACCCATGCCCTGGATATCGCGGATGCGGTGCACGGGTTGGAACTGCACGGCTATGCGGTGGACAGCGGCCGGGCCGATCTGGAACTGTGGGGCCGCTGGCGCGGCGGCAAGCTCGAGTCCGCGGCGATGCGTTACGCCTTGCGCAATCTCGTTGCGCAAGGTCCGGACGGACGCGGGATCGATCTCGCTGCGTTCTCGGGGATATTCAAGGCCAGGCGCGCGGCCGGCGGTTGGGACTTCGCCTGGCGTGGACCGGGCAAACCGGGCATGGACATCGATCAGGCTGGTGGCGTGGTGGCGCAGTTGCGGGGACGCCCCGGTGAGCGGCAGATCACGGCGGCAGCACGCGCGTTCGATGTCGCGCCGTGGGTGTCGTTGCTCGCGATGGCTCCGCAGTCGCCCAAGGCGCTTTCGAACTGGGCGAGGCATGCGCAGCCGCGGCTGCGGATCGATACCGCGGCGCTGGCCTGGCGCGAGGGTGGGCGCCACGACGCCACGCTGCGGTTCACGGGCCTGCACGCGACGGCCACCGGGGCGATACCCGGCATCGCCTTGTCGCACGGTACCCTGCGCCTGGACAACGATGCCTTGTCGCTGCAGTTGCCCCCGCAATCGGCGACACTCGCGCTGACGGACATGTTCCGGAAGGCATTCCAGTTAAAGCAATTCGGCGGCACATTTACAGCGTGGCGCGAGGACGGGTCGTGGAACATCGCCGCCGACGCGCTGCATTTCGATACCGGTGAGCTGGTCGGCAATGGCCGCGCGCATCTGGTCTGGCTCGGTCACGGGCACCGGCCGTTCGTGGCGGCTTCCGCGGCGCTGGAACGCGGCAAGGTGAAGGGTGCGACCCTGTTCTGGCCGTATCGCACGATGCCGCCGAAGTTGATCGCGTGGCTCGATCACGCCCTGGTCGCGGGCGACGTGACCTCGGGCAGGGTGGTGGTACGCGGCGATCTGGACGATTGGCCATTCCTCGATCATCAGGGCCGGTTCGAGGCAGTCGGATCCGTACATGACGCGACCTTCGCTTTTTCCGATGCGTGGCCGCATGCAACGGACGTTGATGCCGCCGTGGACTTCGTCGACGACCACATGGGCATCGTTGCAACCCACGCGCAGGTGCAGGGCGTCACCCTGACGCACGCGGTGGCGATGATTCCCGAGTTGCACCATGGAACGCTCGGGCTCGATGTCGAGGGCGGAGGAACGGCAGCGCAACTGCTGGATTTCGTGCGTCACAGCCCGGTCGGCGCCAACGCCATCGACGCGCTCGACGGGTTGAAGATGGGCGGCACGGGCAAGTTCGGCATCAAGCTGTCGATTCCGCTCGACAACCCCGCGAACTTCAGCCTCGCCGGCAAGGTTGATCTGGCGAACGCCGATGTGACCGCCGACAAGTGGGGGCTGGCCCTGAAGGACCTCGGCGGTCCGCTGTTGGTCGACGGCAAGGGCTTCAGTGCGAACGGATTGTCGGCAACGTTCCGGGGCGCGCCCGCGAAACTCTCGATGGCGGTCGGCAGCGGCGTGGGCAATCCCGAAGACATCGTCGAAGTTTCCATGGATACCCGCGCATCGGCGCAGACGCTGGTGCAGGGATATCCCGATCTGGAAGGTCTGGTGGCGCACGCGAGCGGGGTCGCGCCGTTCCACATCGGCGTGAAAGTCGTGGCCGGCCAGGAGGGTGCGCCGGCGACCCCTGTCCTCGACGTCAAGTCCAGCCTGGTCGGCATGGCGCTGGGTTTTCCCGCCCCGCTGGACAAGCCCGCGGATGTCCCGCTGCCGCTGGACCTGACCTTGCAACTGCCGCCGGCGGGAGCGCCGTTGACGATTTCACTCGGCAAGGTGCTGCAGGTGCGCGGACGGCTGGCCGACCCCGTGCACGACCTTCCGATTGCGCTGGCGATGAATTTCGGCAGCGAAATGCCGACAGCCGTGCCCGCGGGCGGATTGACGGTGAGCGGGCATGCTTCGCGACTGGATCTGGGCGGCTGGATCCAGCAGGCACTCGGTGGCGCATCCGGCGCTGCGTTCCCGCAACTCGACCAGGCGAAAGTGACGACGGACCATGCGCAGGTTTTCGGCACCGACCTCGGTGCGTTGCAATTTTCCTTCAAGGCCGGCGCGCAGGACAACACCATTGCTTTCGATGGCCATGCGGCCAGGGGCACGGTCGGGTTGCCGACCGGCGATTTGATGACACGCGGCATTACCGCGCGTTTCCAGCATCTGTACTGGCCCGAGCCGCCGTCGACAAAACAATCCGGCCCGCCGCCTCCGCCATCGGTGACTTCGCCGATCGCACCGACCGCGGTGCCGCCGCTGCACGTCAGCATCGGCGACCTGCGGCTCGGCAAGATGCAGCTTGGTGCGACGGCATTCGAGAGCGCGCCGACTTCGGCCGGCATGCATGTCAGCCAATTCGACTCGAAGGGGGCGGATTTCACGATCAAATCGCACGGGAGCTGGAACGGAACCAAAGCGTCGAGCCAATCGCGGTTCGTCGTTGACATCAGCTCGCATGACTTCGGCAAGGCTCTGGCCGCCTTCGGGTTCGGCGGTTTGCTCGCCGGCGGCAAGGGCGCGCACGTCGTCATCGATGGTGCCTGGCCGGGTGCGCCGTCATCGTTCTCGCTGGCGTGGATGGACGGGACTCTGGGCATCAAGATGGACGGCGGCCGCATTCTGGCCGTGAAGCCGGGATTGGGCCGCTTGCTGGGGCTGCTGTCATTGCGTGAGTTGCCGAGTCGTCTGATGTTTCACTTCGGCGATGTCTTCAAGTCCGGCTTCGGATTCGATCATGCGTCGGCGACTTTCAGCTTGAAAGGCGGCAATGCCTTGACGCGCGACATGCTGATCAAGGCGCCGGCGGCGCAGATCGCGATGCACGGCCGTATCGGTTTTCGGGCCAGCGACTATGACCTGACCGTGGACGTTACCCCGCACGTCGGTGGCACACTGCCTGTCGTCGGCGCGGTGATCGGCGGTCCGGTGGGCGCGGCCGCGGGGTTGGTGGTGCAAGGCCTGCTGGGCAAGGGTCTCAACAAGGCCGTTGGCAGCGTCTACCGGGTCACCGGCAGCTGGGACAAACCGAAGATCGTCAAGGTGGAGTCGATACCCGCACCTGCGGCGAGCACCGCGGCGCCCGCCTCGACGGCGTTGTCGCCCGCCGCCACGGCGTCGTTTCCACCTTCCGCCGCCATACCGGGCAGCGCAAGCATTGCACCGGTTCCCGCGCTCACGGCAAATCCTGCGTCCGCGACGAGTGTGCCGCCCGCACCCGCAAGTTCAGGTTGATGCGTGCGTCACGAAATCCATCCAATGTCGCGTGACGTGATGCACAACTGACGTGCCTGCCCGGGCTTTCGCTTGCGATTGTCCGTCGCCGCCCCTACGTTGTCCGGATCAGCCGCATGTCGGCGCACAGGATTGTGATCGATGGATTCTTCGCTGGCGCTTGCCGAACGCAGCCTGCTCGCACCGGGCGGGCTTTCCACCAGCGATCTGGAACGCGTGTTCGCGCGGGTGATGGCGCCGTCGATCGACGCCGCCGATCTTTATTTCCAGCATTCGCGCAGTGAATCGTGGGTGCTGGAAGACGGCATCGTGCGCGACGGCAGTCACTCGATCGAGCAGGGCGTCGGCGTGCGCGCGATTGCCGGTGACAAGACCGGCTTCGCGTATTCCGACGACATCGTGCTGTCGCAGTTGCTGGAAGCCGCGGGCGCCGCGCGTGCGATCGCGAACGACGGCAACGGCGCAGGCAAGCCATTGGCGGTGCGTGGAACGCGCGCGCTGTACCCGGCCGAAGATCCGATCGACGGCCTGGACAACGCCGCCAAGATTGCATTGCTGCGCGAACTGGACGCGCTGGCGCGCAGCATTGATCCGCGCATCAAACAGGTGATTGTCAGCGTCAATGCGACACACGACTCGGTGTTGATCGCCGCCGCCGACGGCACCCTGGCCGCGGACGTGCGCCCCTTGACCCGCGTGAACGTGCAGGTGATTGCCGAACAGGGCGGCCGCCGTGAGTCCGGTTATTCGGGCGGTGGCGGGCGTTGCGCGTACCGCGAGCTGATCGATTCGGGTCGTGCGCATGCATGGGCACGCGAGGCGGTGCGGCAGGCGCTGGTGAACCTTGAAGCCGTCGATGCGCCAGCCGGCAGCATGGATGTGGTTTTGGGTCCGGGCTGGCCGGGCGTGCTGCTGCACGAAGCGATCGGACATGGTCTGGAAGGCGACTTCAATCGCAAGGGCACGTCGGCATTCGCCGGTCGCATGGGCGACAAGGTCGCGGCCGAGGGCGTCACCGTCGTCGACGACGGCACGCTGCCCGGGCGGCGCGGCTCGCTCAGCATCGACGATGAAGGCACGCCCACGAATTGCACGACGCTGATCGAGAACGGGCGCCTGGTCGGCTACATGCAGGACAAGCACAACGCGCGCCTGATGGGCATGGCGCCGACCGGCAACGGCCGCCGCGAATCCTTCGCGCACCTGCCGATGCCGCGCATGACCAACACCTGCATGCTGGCCGGGGACCGCGAGCCTGCGGAAATCATCGCCTCGGTCGATCGCGGCTTGTATGCCGTGAACTTCGGCGGCGGGCAGGTGGACATCACCAACGGCAAGTTCGTGTTCAGCGCCAACGAGGCCTATCTGATCGAACACGGCAAGATCACCCGCCCCGTGAAGGGAGCGACCTTGATCGGCTCCGGTCCCGACGTGCTGACGCGCGTCGCGATGCTCGGCAATGACCTGAAGCTGGACGAAGGCGTCGGCGTGTGCGGCAAGGATGGCCAGAGCGTGCCGGTGGGCGTGGGCATGCCGACGACCAAAATAAAGGCGATGACGGTAGGGGGAACACAAGCGGGGGTGGGGGGTGGGTAGTGGGGGTGCGACACCATTGCGCGCAGTCCTCATGAAACGTTCGAATCCCGCGAGGCTTTTCCGGTCTTGCGCCCCCTACCCACTCCCTGTTCCCAGCTCGTCCCGCAACAAACGAAACAATTCGCGTTGCGCACGCGGCGGTTTGTTTGCTTCGCGTTCGTGGCGAGCCTGCCGGATCAATGCGCGCAGATGCTGTCGATCGGTGTCAGGGTGCGCGGCGATGAATGCGGTCAGCGCAGAGTCACCATCTGCGTCCAGCAGGCTTTCGCGCAGTGACTCGATGTGATGCAGCGCCGCGGCTTCGCGTGCGCCGGCGGTACGGTCTTTGGCCAGCGCCGCGTGGGCAGGTGCAAACGCCGCTTCGTCATGTGCGCGCATCAATTTGGCAAGATGCGCAAGCTGGCGCTTGTGCGCGACGTGCGAGGGCGTGGCTTGCAACTCGGTCAGTTCCTCGCGCACGTCTTCGGGCAGATCCAGTTGGTCGAGACGTGCCGGCGACAACCCGGACAGACGTTTGGCGAATGCCAGCACATCCAGCGCTTCGCGGCGGCGCGCGCTGCGGCTGGGGCGTCCGGTTTCGTCATCGATCGCACGCATGATGGACGTTATAGTAGCGAACTGCCCCGGGAGCACTGATTGAACACGCAAGTCGCAGCCGCAGACAACAGCCGTGCCGAGCTCGACCGCCTGGCCGAGCTGGCCGATGATGTGGTCCGCCGCGCACGCGCGGCCGGCGCCTCGCAGGCGGAAGTTTCGGCCAGCGTCGGCACGGGGCTGTCCGTCAACGTGCGGATGGGTGAAGTCGAAACCGTCGAACGCAATCGAGACCGCGGTTTCGGCCTGACGGTGTATTTCGGCCAGCGCAAGGGCAGTGCCTCGACCGCCGACCTGAAACCGGAGTCGGTCGAGGCCACGATTGCCCAGGCCTGTGCGATCGCACGTTACACCGAGCCCGATCCGTACGCGGGCCTGGCGGATGCGGCATTGATGCAGACGGATTTTCCCGATCTCGATCTGTGGCACCCATGGCAACTGGATGTCGATCGCGCCATCGAAATCGGCCGCGAAGTCGAAGCCGCGGGCCGCGGCCACGATGCGATCACGAATTCGGAAGGCGCGGGCGTGCAGTGTGGCGACGCGCTGGGTGTGTACGCCAATTCGCATGGTTTCATCGGCCGCGAACGTGGCACGCACCATTCGATTTCCTGTTCACTGATTGCGGGTTCGGGCGATGCGATGCAGCGCGACGGCTGGTACGAGTACGTGCGCGACGCAGATGATTTCCCGGCGTTCGATGCAATCGGACGCAAAGCCGCCGAGCGCGCGGCGGCACGGTTGGACGCGCGCAAGCTTGCGACCCGCGAATGCCCGGTGCTGTTCGCGCCGGAGGTCGCGCGTTCGCTGATCGGGCACCTGGTCGCCGCGGTCAGCGGCGGTTCGCTGTATCGGCGCGCCAGTTTCCTGCTCGATCACGCCGGCAAGGCGGTGTTGCCGTCATTCGTCGATATCGTCGAGCAACCGCTGTTGCCGCGCGGCCATGCGTCCAGCGCCTTCGATGCCGAGGGCGTGGCGACGCGCGAGTCAGCGCTGGTCGAACGCGGCGTGCTGCAACGCTACGTGCTGGGCAGTTATTCCGCACGCAAACTCGAGCTTGCGACCACCGCCAACGCGGGCGGCGTACACAACCTCGCGGTCGCGGCCGGTTCCGTCGATGGCGACGCGGCGGATTTCAACGGCATGCTGCGAAGAATGGGGACGGGCCTGCTGGTTACCGAACTGATCGGGCAGGGCGTGTCGATCATCACCGGCGATTATTCGCGCGGCGTGGCGGGCTTCTGGGTCGAGAACGGCAAGATCGCGCATCCGGTGCAGGAAATCACCATCGCCGGCAACCTGCGCGAGATGTTCATGGGCGTGCACGCGATCGGCGCGGATGTCGATACGCGTTCGTCGATCCTCATCGGCTCGATCCTGATCGGAAAAATGACCGTCGCAGGCGAGTAAGTGGATCGAGCACTCGCCCGCGAGCGATGATGTCACTCGGCGGTGGTCGGGTCGATCATGGTCATCACCTCGGAAACGCGATTGGCCGGAAACCCGCCTTGCAGGGCGTGCTCACGGACCATTTCCGCGTTCGGTGCGATGTACACGCAATAGACCTTGTCAGCCGTCACGAAACTTTCCACCCACTGGATCTGCGGCCCCATTTCGCTCAGCACGCCGCAGGACTTCTGCGAAATGGCTTTCAGTTCGGAGACAGGCAGTTTGCCGATCCCCCGGATTTCACGTTCGATCACGTATTTCGGCATGACGATCCTCCACGATTTCTTGTGGGACAACGTCGGGGCTGCTCTGAATCGGTGCCGCCTCGACGTTTTCCGTTGCCGAAAAGCGTCTGGTTCGCCTGAAGCGGTGCGTCACTATACGCTGGCGCGTCAACATCGGCGCCTGTTCGTGGGTTCGAAAGGCCGGGATCGGTGCTGGAAACCCGCGTTTTCCCTGACAGCGCCAGACGAAGCCGTTGCAAGGACCTGTCGCGGCCGGGCACGTGCCAACTTGCTTGCCGACTGGCGTCAGGACCCTTCAGTGGTCTTGAACGAAGTTGCCGACTCCGGGTGTTCCGGGTCGAGCAGCAACTTGACCCGTGCTTCCGCCTGTTCCAGCGCCGCCTGACAGCTGCGGTACAGGGCAATCCCGCGCTCGAAGGAGCGCAGCGATTCGTCGAGACTCAATTCGCCCCCCTCCATCCTGGCGACCAGTTGCTCGAGTTCGTTCAGGGATTGCTCGAACTGCGTGACGGAAGAGGAATCCGGAGACGCAGCGGGTGGCGTGGGGGAAGACTTTGGCATGCGTTCACGCTAGCGCAGTGGCGGCGGCGAATCAATCGGGGAAGGAATGGCCGCGCTTGCAAGTTTCGGGCTGGTCAATGAAAATTGCCGGCTCGCTACGGTGAGGCAGGCAGGCGAGGACTCATCGAAAAGGTTTCGATGGTGGATGTAGCTCAGCTGGTCGAATGCGAGGCGTTTGCGGCAGTCCGGGGGACTGTCGCGCCGAGCATGAGGAGGAGGCAGGGAGGCCGACTGGAAAGCGCACCATGGATGGTTTGTCGAAAAGGTTGCAATGGTGGATGTAGCTCAGCTGGTTAGAGTCCCGGATTGTGATTCCGGTTGTCGTGGGTTCGAGTCCCATCATCCACCCCAGTTCTTTGGAATCATCCAGCCCCGACTTTAAGTACAATGCAGGGTTTGCGGGCCGTTAGCTCAGTTGGTAGAGCAGGAGACTCTTAATCTCTTGGTCGTAGGTTCGAGTCCTACACGGCCCACCATTTCAACCATCGGATGATCTGCACTGTCCGCTTTTCCGCGGGCAGGTGAGGACCAGGTGATATCCACGCGCCGCGCTATCATTCGGCCGACGCGGGCGAAAGTGGCGGAACTGGCAGACGCGCTGGATTTAGGTTCCAGTGGGGAAACCCGTGCGGGTTCGAGTCCCGCCTTTCGCACCAGGAAGTATTTTTATGCCATGGATGGCAAACATCAAGCTTGCCGTGGAGTACTTTCAAGTCCTGGATGAGGAAGTACCTTTTTGCCATGGATGGCAATCAGAAAGCTTGCCCTGGAGCACTTCCAAGCCACGGATGGCAAACACCAAGCTCGCGGGAAACTGCCGATGTCCATGGATGGCTCCCTGGGTTTCTCGACCCTGGGTGACGCGTTTTGAGCGCACCGGTCAGCACGAACATGCAATACCGAATTGAATATCTGGAGCAGGAGCAGCAATGCAAGTGTCCCTGGAAAACGTCGGCAAGCTCGAACGCAAGCTGACCGTCAAGTTTCCCGCCGAACAGTTCGAGTCGAAGGTGCGCCAGCGCATATCCGAACTGGGCCGCAGCGTGCGCCTCAAGGGGTTCCGCCCCGGCAAGGTGCCGGCCAAGGTCATCGAACAGCGTTTTGGCGATCAGGTACGTGGCGAAGCCCTGTCCGACCTTGTCGGCAGCACTTTTCGGGAGGCTGTTCAGCAGCAGAACCTGCAACCGGTCGCGAACCCCAGCATCGATACCGACGGCAAGCCGCAGGACGGCGAAATTGCCTACACCGCGACGTTCGAGGTCATGCCCGAGTTGCCGACCGTTGATGTTTCGATCCTGAAAATCGACCGCCCGAAGGCCGAAGTGGGCGAACCCGATGTGGACAACATGATCGAAACCCTGCGTGTGCAGCGCCGCGTATTTGAAAAGGTCGATCGTGCAGCGGCGGATGGCGACATGGTGATCGTCGACTACATGGCCGAAGCCGACGGATTCCGGCACCCGGCCGAAGGGCGTGAACGCGCCGCGTCCATATTGGGCAGCGATGGGCCGCTGGCGGCCTTCGACGGGGCGCTGAAGGGCCACGCGGCCGGCGAGGAATTGTCTTTCGAAGCGGAGTTTCCGCCGAATTTCCCGATCCCCCAGCTGGCGGCCAAGCGCGCGCACGTGGAAATGCGCATCGGCGAGGTCCAGAACGCGGAAACGCCGGAAGTGGACGAAGCCTTCATTCGCAACTTCGGAATCGACGACGGAACGGTGGAAACCTTCCGCAAGGAAGTGAGGGCCAATCTGGAGCGCGAACTGGAAAACGCGTTGGCTGCACGCCTGCGCAATGAGGTCGGCACCAAGCTTGCCGCAACCTATGCCGATGTCGAGGTTCCCAGGGTGCTGGAGAATGCCGAGGCCGATTCGCTGGTGCGCTCGGCGATGCCGAATTTGTCGGGAGGGCAGGCGTTGCCGCCCGCAGCTCTGGAAGCCGCCCAACCGTTCGCGCGCCAGCGCGTGATTGCGGGCCTGCTGCTGCGTCAGATCGCCCAGAGCAACAACTTGCGGGCGGACAACCGCAAGGTGACCGAGCGGATCGCCAAGATCGCGTCGACCTACGAGGAACCCGAACAGGTCATTGAACTCTACAGCGGCAATCCCCAGATGATGGAGAATGTGCGCACTGCGGTGCTCGAAGATCAGGTTTCCGAGTGGGTGGCCGAGCACGCGGATACCACCGAGGTTCCATTGAGCTTCGATGAGGTGATGCACCCGCAGAACCAGCCGGCAGCTTGATGCCGCCCCCGTCACGGAGAAAGCCATGCAGCGCGAGACATCCCCCGAGGTCAAGAACCTCAACCTGATCCCGATGGTGGTCGAGCAGACCTCGCGCGGCGAACGTTCCTACGACATCTATTCGCGCCTGCTGAAGGAGCGCGTGATCTTCCTGGTGGGCGAGGTCAACGACCAGGTCGCCAACGTGTTGATCGCCCAGATGTTGTTTCTGGAGTCGGAAAATCCCGAAAAGGACATCAATCTTTACATCAACTCGCCGGGCGGGTCGGTGACCGCAGGGCTGGCGATTTACGACACCTTGCAATACCTGAAGCCCGATGTCAGCACCATGTGCATCGGACAGGCAGCCAGCATGGGTTCGCTCTTGCTGTGCGCAGGCGCCAAGGGCAAGCGACTTTCGTTGCCGCATTCGCGCATCATGATCCACCAGCCGTGGGCCGGCGGCATTTCCGGAAAGGCCACCGACATCGAGATCCACGCGCGCGAAATCCTGACCATGCGCGAGCAGCTGAACGAGATACTGTCGCACCACACCGGCAAGCCGATCGAGACGATCACCCACGATACCGAGCGCGATCGCTTCATGAGCGCGACCGAGGCCAAGGACTACGGCCTGATCGATTCGGTGTTCGAGCGCCGCACCGAAGAATCGGTAAAGTCGGCCTGAGACCTCGCGTCCAACCCCGCGATTTTCCAGCCCTTTCCGGCGCCTCATCGGAGCATTGGCAGTGCCTGGCCCCGGGCTCGGCTGTGTTATGCTGCGACTCGAACAAGGGCTTCCCAAATGACGTATCTCACGACTGACCGACGGAGCATGAAATGAGCGAGGACCGTCCGGGCCGCGGCAATGAAGGCGGCAAGATCCTGTATTGCTCGTTCTGCGGCAAAAGCCAGCATGAGGTCCGCAAGCTGATCGCGGGTCCGAGCGTATTCATTTGCGACGAATGCGTCGAGCTGTGCAACGACATCATCCGCGAGGAACTGGAAGAGAAGGCCGCATCCGGCCGCACCCAGCTGCCCAAACCGCGCGAGATCATGGACACGCTCGACCAGTACGTGATCGGGCAGACTCGCGCCAAGAAGTCCCTTGCGGTTGCGGTATACAACCACTACAAGCGGATGGAGTCGCGCGCCAAGAAGGATGACATCGAGCTCGCGAAATCCAACATCCTGCTGATCGGCCCGACCGGTTGCGGCAAGACGCTGCTGGCGGAAACGCTCGCGCGCCTCTTGAACGTGCCGTTCACGATCGCCGATGCGACCACCCTCACCGAAGCCGGTTACGTCGGCGAGGACGTCGAGAACATCATCCAGAAGCTGTTGCAGAAGTGCGACTACGACGTCGAGAAGGCGCAGACCGGCATCGTCTACATCGACGAGATCGACAAGATTTCGCGCAAGAGCGAAAACCCGTCGATCACCCGCGACGTGTCGGGCGAGGGCGTGCAGCAGGCACTGCTGAAACTCATCGAGGGCACGGTGGCGTCGGTGCCGCCGCAGGGTGGCCGCAAGCATCCGCAACAGGAGTTCCTGCAGGTCGATACCCGCAACATCCTGTTCATTTGTGGTGGCGCGTTCTCGGGGCTGGACAAGGTGATCCAGCAGCGCTCGGAGACCACCGGCATCGGCTACTCGGCCGAGATCCGCAGCAAGCAGCGCCGGCAGAACGTCGGCACGTTGCTGGCCAACGTCGAACCGGAGGATCTGGTCAAGTACGGCCTGATTCCGGAGTTTGTCGGGCGTCTGCCGGTCGTCGCCACGCTGGATGAGCTGGACGAAGATGCACTGGTGAAAATCCTCACCGAGCCCAAAAATGCCATCACCAAGCAATTCAGGAAGATGTTCGACATGGAAAGCGTCGAAATCGAGTTCCGTCCTGATGCCCTGAATGCGATCGCCAAGCGCGCGATCAAGCGCAAGACCGGTGCGCGCGGGCTGCGCACGATCCTGGAAAGCGTGCTGCTCGACACCATGTACGAGCTGCCCTCGCTGGAACACGTCAGCAAGGTCGTGGTGGACGAGGCCGTGATCAACGGCCAGGCCGAACCGTACCTGATCTACCGCGGCAACATGCAGCTGCAGCATCAGCGGGCAGCGGGCGAGGGCGACGCGGCCTGACGGAGTGGGTTTCGGTAATCGCTCCGCTATCTGTCATCCATGGCCTGCTCTCAGGTAGTTTCGTAGGTTGGACTGACGCGTGCTTGGTCGGCGGAAGCCCAACATCTCGCGCACGTGTGTTGGGCTTCGCGGATGAAGCCCGCTCAGCCCAACCTACCAGGGCCAATACGGCAAGACCGCGGTTCGCGGGGCGCCGTGCCCGAATGCACGCCTGTTTCGTAGGTGGGCTGACTCCTGCTTGATCGGCGGAAGCCCAACGTCCCGCGCACGTGTGTTGGGCTTCGCGGATGAAGCCCGCTCAGCCCAACCTACCAGGGCCAATACGGCAAGACCGCGGTTCGCGGGGCGCCGTGCCCGAATGCACGCCTGTTTCGTAGGTTGGGCTGCCTGCTTGATCGGCGGAAGCCCAACATCTCGCGCACGTGTGTTGGGCTTCGCGGATGAAGCCCGCTCAGCCCAACCTACAAGGCCAATACGGCAAGACCGCGGTTCGCGGGGCGCCGTGCCCGAATGCACGCCTGTTTCGTAGGTTGGGCTGACGCCTGCTCGATCGGCGGAAGCCCAACGTCTCGCATACGTGTGTTGGGCTTCGCAGATGAAGCCCGCTCAGCCCAACCTACCGGGGTCGATACGGGCTTTGGCCGGGTAAGCCAAAATCAATCTTGCGCCAGGACGCGCCCCGCGTGAGCCTTGATGGTCTTGACCATCGCAGCCAGGCCGTTGGAGCGGGTGGGCGACAGGTGCTTGCCCAGGCCGATCGCGTTGATGAACGAGGGATCGGTGTCGAGGACCTCGCGCGCGCTGCGCCCGGAATAAACACGCAGCAGCAGCGCGATCAGGCCGGACACGATGGCGGAATCGCTGATCGCGCGCAGATCGAGTTTGTCGGCGTTGCCGGACACCACGATCCATACCTGTGACTGGCAGCCGTCTACCTTGTTGGCGTCGGTCATGTCTTCGGGCGACAGTGGCAACAGCTTGCGGCCGAGATCGATCAGATATTGGTAGCGCCCGGTCCAGTCGTCGAAGAAACCGAATTCCTCGATGATCTCCTGTTGCGCGCTGTGTATGTCGGAAGCGTTCATCAGGTTGCGGATTTCCAGCGCGTGCCTTGCGGGCCGTCCTCGATCGCAACGCCCATCGCGGCGAGTTCGTCGCGGATGGCATCGGCCCGGGCGAAATCACGTGACGCGCGCGCGGAGTTTCGCGCCTCGATCAAACCTTCGACACGCACCGCGTCCATGTGTTCCGAACCGCGCTTGAACCATGCTTCAGGAGCCTGTTGAAGCAGGCCGAGCAGTGCTCCGCCGCCAAGCAGATTCGCCTTGGCGTTTGCGAGCTCCGCGCGTTCGACCTTGCCGAACGGACGCGTCGCCTTGTCGAGGATATGGCGTGCGAAAGCGGCGTCATCGTGCAGCCCGGCAAGCGCTCTGGGAGTGTTGAGGTCGTCTTCGAGGGCCGCTTGGATGCCGACGTTGCCCATTGCCGGCTCAACTTCGAATTCGGAGAGATCGCGCAAAACGCCATACAACCGATCCAGCGTGGCGATGCTCTGCTCGATCAGCGCCTCCGACCAGTCCAGCGGTTGCCGGTAGTGCGCTGAGAGCAGCGCGTAGCGCAGCGCCTCGGGTGGGTATTTGTCCAGCAGCGCATGCAACTGCTTCACGTTGCCGACTGACTTGCTCATCTTGGCGCCGTCGAACGTGAGCATGCCGTTGTGCAGCCAGAAGCGCGCGAAGATATCGGTGCCGTGTGCGCAGCGCGATTGCGCAATCTCGTTTTCGTGGTGTGGAAACACCAGATCGACACCGCCCGCGTGGATGTCGATGGTTTTGCCGAGGTGTGCTTCTGCCATCGCCGAGCATTCGATGTGCCAGCCCGGGCGGCCGCGTCCCCACGGACTGTCCCAGCCGGGCAGGTCGGGCGTGGAGGGTTTCCACAGCACGAAATCGGCCGGGTTCTTCTTGTATGGCGCGATGTCGATGCGCGCACCGGCGATCAATTCATTCGTGGAGCGCCCTGACAACTTGCCGTATTCCACGAAACTCGCGACGTCGAACAGAACATGACCATCGGCAGCGTAGGCGTGACCGGTTGCGATCAGGCTTTCGCACATCGCGATGATCTGGGCAATATGCCCGGTTGCCGATGGCTCGACGTCGGGCGGTGCGACGCCCAGTTTCGCCATGTCCTCGTGATAGACCTCGGTGTATTTCGCCGCGATCGCGGCAATCGGCAGTCCGGCTTCGGCTGCGGCCGCATTGATCTTGTCGTCCACGTCGGTGATGTTGCGTGCATAGACCAGTTGCGGAAATTTGCGCCGCAGCAGGCGCGCCAGCACGTCGAACACCACCGGGCCGCGGGCGTTGCCGATGTGCATGTAGCTGTATACGGTGGGCCCGCACAGATACATGGTCACGCGGTTCGGGTCGGCGGGAATGAACGGCTCCACCCGACGGGTCAGCGAGTTGTACAGGCGCAGTGCCATGCGATTCAGGGGGACGATCCGGGTCAAATAATGAAGCAATTTTATCAGTTTATGTTGGGGCCTATTAACGCCATGCCACGTGGCCGCGCCGTCGGCCGTTTGCCCGCAGGGCGAGGAAGAGCGAGGAAGATGTATGTCGATACTTCGACGAGTGATGACACAGCCATGCAGGCAAACGGCCCCGGCCAGAGGGGTTGCTCCGCAGCGGCTGTCATACTGCGGTGCGCACCTTGACCACGGAACCACCATGGCACCGCGGCGCGCACCTTGCCTGACGACCGCTGCGGAAGCAACGTGACTCGCGTGGCATGGCGTTGACAGGCCCTGCTGCTTGAGCCTTGATTCAGCATGCGGGTGGTTCAATGCGCCTCAGCGGCAAGGTATGCTGCGCCCGCATGACAGTGGAGCACGCATGTCCAGGTTATCGATCACGTTGTTTCTGCTGGGTTTCGCGATTGTCGCGAACGCCCAGGACTATCCGCCTCCGCCACCCCCGCCGCAGGCCGCAAACGTCCATTACGGCTGGGCCGAGGTGCTGCGGGTCGATCCGGTCTATGCAGCGGTGCAGCAACCGCCGCAGGAGCAGTGCTATCCGCAGGCAGTGACCCGGCAGGACCACAACCACGCCGGTGGCACCATCCTCGGCGCGATCGTGGGCGGCGTGCTCGGCAACACGATCGGCAAGGGCGACGGGCGCAAGGCGGCGACCGTTGCGGGTGCGGTCGCGGGCGGCGCGATCGGCAACCGGGCCTCTGCTGCAAACGACCGGGCCTATACCTCACGCGAGACCGTTTGCCGCCCGGTGGACAACTACGCTCCGCAACAACAGATCGTGGCTTACGACGTCGAGTATCGCTATCGCGGCGAGGTATACGTGTCGCGCCTGCCGTATGATCCGGGTGAACGTCTGCGGGTCAGGATCACCGTGGCGCCGGCGGACTCGGGGAACTCGTGAACAACCTCTCGAGCGTCGTTTGACAGCCAGGCTCGGCGAAATCCAGCGCAGGAACGCGCAGGCTGCAAGTGTGTCGAACGGGTGCACGTTGCAGGTCGCATCCCGGGAGCGGGTAAATGCGGGTGCCGTTGCATCTGCGCGACGGGTGTGCGAGGATTCCGCGCTCGTCAAACAAACCCATATGACATCAACCACTGCCAGCAACCCGATCGTCCTGACCAGCGCCCGTGCGGCTGCCGGGATGACGTCGCGCGCGCGCCGACCGGAATGCCCCAATTTGGCCGGGTAGGCAGTCGCGCGCGTTGGTGTTGCACCGAACGACAAAACCCGGCCCTTGCGCCGGGTTTTTGTTTGGGGCCTTGAACCTTCGCAGTCATCCCGGCCAGGGAACGACCGGGACCAAGGTCCAGGGGCGCACCTGACACCCGAACTGCTTTCCCGCACGGATTCGCGCGGATGAACACGGATCGAGCTTCATCCGCATTTATCGGCCTTTATCCGTGTCTTGCCGCTCTTTCGTGAATTTCATTGAATCTAGCAGCAATGCACAAACCCACCATGTCACTCCGTCATTTCATCACCACCCAGGACTGGGACCGCGCCGGAATCGACGCACTGCTTGAGCAGGCTTCCGGTTTCAAGCGCTCGCCGACGGGCAACCAGCTTGCCGGCAAGTCGATCGCGTTGTTGTTCTTCAACCCGTCCATGCGTACCCGCGCAAGCTTCGAACTTGGCGCTTTCCAGTTGGGCGGTCATGCACTGGTGTTGTCCCCGGGCAAGGATGCCTGGCCGATCGAATTCGAACCGCGCTCGGTGATGGACGGCGACGCCGAGGAAAACGTGGCCGAGGTGGCACGTGTACTGTCGCGCTACGTGGATCTGATAGCGGTGCGCGCATTTCCCGGCTTCAAGGACTGGTCCGTCGATCGCGAGGATCGCGTGATCAGGGCGTTCGCCGAGTACGCCAGTGTGCCCGTGATCAACATGGAAACGATTACGCATCCCTGCCAGGAACTCGCGCACGTGATGGCCTTGCGCGAACACCTCGGCGATTTGCGCGGCAAGAAGTACGTGCTGACATGGACATACCATCCGAAACCGCTCAACACCGCGGTCGCCAATTCCGCACTCCTGATCGCGACAAGGATGGGCATGGATGTGACCTTGCTGTGTCCGACCTACGACTATTTGCTGGACGAACGTTACATGGCTTGCGGCGAGCGGAACGCACGTGAAAACGGCGGTTCGCTGCGGGTGACCCACGATATCGAGGATGCCTATCGCGGCGCCGACGTGGTGTACGCGAAGAGTTGGGGCGCGTTGCCGTACTTCGGGCGCTGGGACGAGGAAAAGTCCATCCGCGACGCGCACAGGCACTTCATTGTCGATGCGGCGAAGATGGCGCTGACCAATCAAGCCGTATTCAGCCATTGCCTGCCGTTGCGCCGCAACGTCAAGGCCACCGACGCGGTGATGGACGCCCCGTACTGCATCGCGATCGACGAAGCCGAGAACCGTCTGCACGTGCAGAAGGCGGTGATGGCGACGCTTGCTGCACAACCGACCATGGAGACAAACGCATGACTGACCATCCGCACCATTACAACGTTGCAGTGGAATGGACCGGCAACCACGGCAGCGGCACCGACGGCTATCGCAATTACGGCCGCGAACACGTGATCCGCATCGAAGGCAAGCCCGAAATCGCGGGCTCGTCCGATCCGATGTTTCGCGGTGACGCGGCCAGACACAATCCCGAGGAGATGCTGGTGGCGTCGTTGTCCACCTGCCACTTGTTGGCTTACCTGCACGTGGCCACGCTGGCCGGCGTGGTGGTCACCGCCTACACGGACGCCGCGGAAGGCACGATGGTGACCGAAGGCAACGGCGGACATTTCACCGAGGTGGTATTGCGTCCGGTGGTGACCATCAGCGCAGCAAGCGACCCCGCCAAAGCCGAAACCGCGCACGAAGCCGCGCACCACGGCTGCTTCATCGCCGCTTCCGTCAATTTCCCGGTGCGCTGCGAACCGCGCACCGTGGTTGAGCAGGGACCGGGGACCGGGGACCAGGGCCCAGTCTGACCATCTATCGATTGCTGTGGGTTCGTTCCATCGAACGGGAACATCTGACCATGACAAAGACAACCGAAACCGCCGGCCCCCGGTCCCCGGTCCCCGGTCCCACAAAAGACATTGTCCTTGCCTTCTCCGGGGGCCTCGACACCAGTTTCTGTGTGCCGTACCTCAAGGAACGCGGCTGGAACGTGCATACCGTGTTCGCGGATACCGGTGGCGTCGGTGCAGAGGAACGCACATACATCGAATCGCGTGCCCGGGAACTGGGCGTTGCTTCACATGTCTCCGTCGATGGCGGCCCGGCCTTGTGGGAGCACTTCGTCAAACCATTCGTATGGGCGGGCGAGGGTTACCAGGGCCAGTACCCATTGCTGGTTTCCGATCGCTACCTGATCGTGGAAGCCGTGATCGAGCGTGCGGCCGAACTCGGTACCAGCGTGATCGCGCACGGGTGCACGGGCATGGGCAATGACCAGGTGCGCTTCGACCTCACGGTGAAGGCGCTCGGCGATTTCGAGATCGTCGCGCCGATCCGTGAAATCCAGAAGCAACACGCGGCGGTGCGCGCCTACGAGCAGGAATACCTGAAGCAACGCGGCTTCGAGGTGCGCGCCAGGCAGCAGGCCTACACCATCAATGAAAACCTGCTGGGCGTGACCTTGTCGGGCGGCGAGATCGACCGCTGGCAAGCGCCGGGCGAGGGCGCGCGCGGCTGGTGCAAACCGCGCGCCGAATGGCCTCGCGAACCGCTGCGGGTCAAGATCGGGTTTGCGGATGGCGAAGCACGCGCGCTGGACGGCGAACGCCTGGCCGGGCACATGCTGCTGGCGAAGTTGAATCATCTGTTCGCGCAGTACGGTGTCGGACGCGGGCTTTACACGGGCGACACCACGATCGGCTTGAAGGGACGCATCGTGTACGAGGCGCCCGGTCTCACGGCATTGCTGGCCGCGCATCGCGCGCTGGAAGAAGCGGCCTTGAGCAAGCATCAGAACCGTTTCAAGCCGGAGGTGGCTCGCAGGTGGGTGGAGCTGGTCTACGAAGGATTTTTTCATGATCCCTTGAAGGCTGATCTGGAAGCCTTTCTTGCATCGAGCCAGCGGTGCGTGGAAGGCGAGGTCACATTGGAAACAAGCGGCGGCAAGGTCGATGCCGTGGCAGTGGATTCGAAACATGTCCTGCACGCGAAGCGCGCAACCTACGCGCAGGCAGCGGATTGGGGCGTGGCCGAAGCGGAGGGCTTCATCAAGTTGTACGGCATGAGCTCGACCTTGTGGGCAGAGGTGAATCGGGGACCAGGGACCGGGTGAGAGCAGCATTCGTTGATTCGGACATATCCGTATTTGCAAGGCACCCCATTGTCGAACCATCGCACCATGTCACCTGTTCACTTGTCTGGTCTCCGGCCTCCGGTCGCCGATCCCGGCAACTTGCTCGATGCCACGCTCGCACACTTGCGCGCACTGGTCGGCTTCGATACACGCAACCCGCCGCGAGCGATCAATGCCGACGGGATCTTCGATTACCTGCGGGCGCAATTGCCGGGGTTCGACGTGGGAGTGAGCGACCACGGCGCGGGGGCGGTCAGCCTGTTCGCGCAGCGTGGCAGACCGAAGCTGCTGTTCAACGTGCACCTCGACACGGTGCCGGATTCGCCGCAGTGGAGTGCCAGTCCTTTCGAATTGCGCGTGGCCGGTGATCGCGCGATCGGCCTTGGCGCCTGTGACATCAAGGGCGCGGCGGCGGCGTTGCTGGCTGCGGCGAACGCGTCGGCCGGTGACATGGCCTTGCTGTTCACCACCGACGAGGAAGGCGCCGACCCGCGTTGCATTCGCGCGTTCCTGACCAACACGCCGGCATTCGAAGGGGTGCTGGTGGCTGAACCCACGCTCTGCAAGGCGGTAGCCGCGCATCGTGGCATCCAGTCGGTGCATGCCCGTTTCGAGGGGCGTGCGGGACACGCATCCCGTGAGCAGCAGCCAACGGACAGCGCCTTGCACCAGGCGGTACGCTGGAGCGCCGCTGCACTGGCGTACGCCGACGCGCAATCGGCGCAAAGCTTCGGCGGGCTGCACGGTCTGCGCTTCAACCTTGGCCGCATCGAGGGCGGCATCAAGGTCAACATGATTGCCCCGGAAGCGGAATTGCGATTCGGGATGCGCCCGTTGCCGTCCGTTGACATGGACGAACTGCTGGAACGGCTACGTAAGCTGGTCGAACCCGCACCGGTGGCGTTCGGCGAAACGTTCCGAGGTCCGCCGCTGCCGGCGAATGCCGCCGATGCGGAGTCGCGCCTGCGCGATGCACGTGCGCTCGCGGATGGCCTGGACATTCCCGTTGGCAATGCGGTCGATTTCTGGACCGAGGCGGCGCTGTTCTCGCAAGCGGGTTATGCCGCATTCGTATTCGGACCCGGTGACATCGCGCAAGCGCACAGTGCCGATGAATGGGTCGCGCTCGAACAGTTGCGCAGGTATGCGGAAACCGTTCATCGCATCGTTGCCGGGGGCATGGCATGAACGCACAGCTCGATACCCGCCAGACCATCGTGCGCCTGCTGTCGGCGATGGGCAGCGCCCGGGAAATCCAGCAGTATCTGAAGCGGTTTTCGCAGTTGGATGCCAAACGATTTGCGGTGGTCAAGATTGGCGGCGCGGTGCTGCGCGACGACCTGGCCGAATTGGCTTCGTCGCTGACTTTCCTGCAGCGTGTCGGGCTGACGCCGATCGTGGTCCACGGCGCCGGACCACAACTCGACGGGGAACTCAGCAGCGCCGGTATCGAAAAGTGCACGATCGACGGCCTGCGCGTGACGCCGCCGCATGCGCTCGGCATCGTGCGCCGGGTGTTCCATCAGCAAAACCTGAAACTGGTGGACGCGCTGCACGCGATGGATACGCGCGCGACATCGGTGGTGTCGGGCGTATTCGAAGCCGGTTGGGTGGACCGCGAAAAGTTCGGGTTGGTCGGCAAGGTCGAGCGCATCGAACTTGCCCCCATCGATGCCAGCCTGCGACTGGATTCCATCCCCATCATTGCCAGTCTCGGTGAAACCAGCGAAGGGCAGATCCTCAACATCAATGCCGACTTCGCGGCCAACGAACTGGTACGCGCACTGAAGCCCTACAAAATCATTTTCCTGACCGGCACGGGCGGGTTGCTGGATGGCAACGGCAAGGTGATCGATTCGATCAACCTTGCGACCGAGTACGAGCGCTTGATGACGCAGCCGTGGCTGGACGGAGGCATGCGATTGAAACTGGAGCAGATTGCCGATCTGCTGCGCGATCTGCCTTTGTCTTCGTCGGTATCGATCACGCGGCCTGCGCAACTCGCGCGGGAACTGTTCACCCACAAGGGTTCCGGCACGCTGGTGCGACGCGGCGAGAAAGTGTTGCGGCATTCGTCATGGGAAGGCGTCGATCGCGACCGTATGCGCGCGTTGATCGAGTCCAGTTTCGCGCCGCGCCGGCTGGTGGATGATTATTTCACGCGAACGCAGCCATATCGCATTTACGTCAGCGAGAACTACCGGGTAGCGATGGTCCTCACCCTGGAAGGCGGCCTGCCTTATCTCGACAAGTTCGCGGTGCTGGACGACGCGCAGGGCGAGGGCCTGGGCCGGGCCGTGTGGCAGGTGATGCGCGCGGAGAATCCAAAGTTGTTCTGGCGTTCGCGGCAAGGCAATCGCATCAACGCCTTCTACCACGAGCAATCGGACGGGTGCTTCAAGCAAGCGGATTTCAAGATCTTCTGGTATGGCCTTGGGGCCGACTTCGAAATCATCGCCCGCTGCGTGGCGCATTGCGTGCAGCGGAAGCCGACCCTGATCGACTGACATGACTTCATCCGGAAAAACAGTCGGGATCGTCGGGGCGCGAGGTCATACCGGCGTGGAGTTGATCCGCCTGGTCGCTGTGCATCCGTTGCTGAAGCTCGCATTCGTTTCCTCGCGCGAGCTGGACGGACAGCGCGTCGCACAGGGCGAGGCATACGCCGGAGACCTTTGCTACGAAAACCTGGGCCCCCAGGCAGCTGCCACGAAGCGCGCCGATGTGGTGATTCTGGCGCTGCCCAATGGCAAGGCCGCGCCCTTCGTGGACGCCATCGATGCCGACGCACCCGATACGCTGGTCATCGACCTTTCCGCAGATTATCGTTTCGACGGCGCGTGGTACTACGGCCTGCCCGAACTCACCCGTGGCAAGTGGCGCGGCGAAAGGCGCATCAGCAATCCGGGTTGCTATGCCACCGCGATAGAGCTGACGGTGGCTCCTTTGAAAGATGTGCTGGCTGCGCCGCCGGTGTGTTTCGGTGTCTCGGGGTATTCGGGTGCGGGTACCACGCCGTCCGAAAGGAACGATCCCGGGAAGCTGCGCGACAACCTGATGCCGTACGCATTGACCGGCCACATCCACGAAAGGGAGGCAGGCTTCCACCTCGGCGTGCCGGTGGAGTTCATGCCGCACGTGGCGCCGCATTTCCGCGGACTCACCGTCACGACCAACCTGTATCTTTCGCGAGCCATGCAACGGGAAGAAGTGCTTGCACGGTTTCGCGACGCCTATGGT
Source organism: Rhodanobacteraceae bacterium (assembly GCA_036279455.1). GTDB lineage: Bacteria > Pseudomonadota > Gammaproteobacteria > Xanthomonadales > Rhodanobacteraceae > 66-474. Next base: position 40,866 of record DASUJD010000036.1, read on the forward strand.
GATGAGCAGCTGGTGCGAATCGCAGACGACCCGCCCTGGGTCAGTCGCATCGCGGGCCGGCACCATGCCGAAATCGGCGGGTTCGGGTTGTCCGCGGACGGTCGGCGCGTCGTGATCGTGACAACACTGGACAATCTTCTGAAAGGCGCGGCCACGCAGGCGATGCAGAACATCAATATCGCGCTGGGGCTTGATGAGTTCACGGCGATCGTGCAGAAAGAGGGGACGGGGGATGGGTAGTGGGGGCACGAGCCCACATCCTTGCAACGAGTTCCAGCGTTACGCCCCTGCTACCCACCCCCAATCCCCGGCACGGGAAATGTCATGACCACACCCCTTTGGCATAAAAGCGGCGTCCAGATGGACGCGAAGATCATGCGCTTCCTCGCCGGTGACGACGTGTTGCTGGACCGCGAATTCTTCCTGTACGACATCACGGCCAGCAAGGCGCACGTGGAGGGCCTTGCCAACATCGGAATCCTGACGCCCGAAGAAGCTTCGGGACTGAATCGCGAACTCGATGTGCTCGCCTCGGACTTCCGCAGCGGTGCGTTCGTTCTGGACGAACGTTTCGAAGATGGACACTCCGCCATCGAGGCGCGGCTGACCGAGCGCCTGGGCGACGCCGGGGGCAAACTGCATACCGGGCGCAGCCGCAACGACCAGGTGTTGGTTGCGACACGGCTGTGGTTGAAGGAAAAGCTTGATTCATTGCGGACACATTGCACGGCGAGCGCGCGGGTTTGTCTCGACCGCGCCGCGGGGGAGTCGTTGCCGATGCCGGGGTACACACACCTGCAGCGCGCGGTGGTGTCGTCGACCTCGATGTGGTGGGCGGGTTTTGCCGAAGCCTTCATCGACGATGCCTGGCGCGCGCGACAGGCGCGCGAATGGATCGATGCGAATCCGCTCGGCAGCGCGGCCGGCTACGGCGTGAACCTGAAACTCGATCGCGAGCACACCACGCGTGCGCTGGGTTTCGCACGGATGCAGGTCAGCGCGACCTATGCACAACTGTCGCGCGGCAAATTCGAGATGGCAGCGCTGGAAGCGATCGGCGGCGCATTGCTGGACGTACGCCGGCTGGCATGGGACCTGTCGCTGTTCACCACTGCGGAATTCGGGTTCGTCGCGCTGCCGCCGGAATACACCACCGGCAGTTCCATCATGCCGAACAAACGCAACCCCGACGTGATCGAACTGCTGCGCGCCAGCTACGCAAGCGTCGCCGCTGCGCGCACCGAGGTCGAACAGTTGTTGTCGTTGCCTTCCGGATACCAGCGTGATTTGCAGTTCAGCAAGGCCGGGATTTTCCATGGCGTGCATCGTGGGCTGATGGCCATGGAACTGATGCCGGACCTGCTGACGCGCCTGTGCTGGAACGAATCCGCCATGCGTGCCGCGATCGAGCCCGCGATGTATGCAACCGATGTCGCGATCGAGCAGGCAGTGAAGGGGGCGCCGTTTCGCGATGCCTACCGCGCGGCTGCGGAATCGTTGGATGCTTCGGGGCAAGGACGCACGCCGGAACAGAGCCTCGCGGCACGTGCATCACCCGGCGCGCACGCCGATTTGCGGCTGGATGAATTGCGTACTCGACTGGATGCGCTTTGACATACCGTGGCGGCGCCGCACGGCCGGCGCTGGCGCCGCGGTCACTGTTTCGGCTACGCTGCTGTCGGTCACCGTTGCGGGGAACATCATGAAGATGCTGGAAGCGGTACCGCGGCTGCGCAAGCCGCGCGTGCTCGAAATCGCGATTGCGGTCCTGATCATCGTGCTGGTGTGGTCCGCTTTCGTCACGGTGGGCCCCGGCGAGCGCGGGGTGTTGATGACCTTCGGCGCCGTCCGAAACGGCGTGCTGGCGCCCGGGCTGCACATGAAGATCCCGTTGATGCAGACGGTGAAACTCATGAACGTGCAGATCCAGAAGTCGGAAACCTCGGAAACCGCAGCCAGCCGCGACCTCCAGAACGTCACCACCAAGGTGGCAGTGAACTGGTCGATCACGCCGGGCGATGCCGAGTGGGTGTACCAACGGCTGGGCGATGAAACCCAACTGACCGACAAGGTGATCGCGCCGATCGTGTCGAACGCCGTCAAGGCGGTGGCGGCGCGCTACGACGCGGAGCAACTGGTGGAAAAGCGCGATGTCGTGCGCGACCAGATCCAGCAGCAGATCGTGGCCGCCTTGGTGCACTACAAGGTGCAGGTGCA
>DASUJD010000037.1:0-45391 GCA_036279455.1 Rhodanobacteraceae bacterium
GCTTTCCCTCGCCACCCGCGCGATCCACGCCGGCCAATCGCCCGATCCCTCGACCGGCGCGATCATGACGCCGATCTACCAGACCTCGACCTACGTGCAGGCCAGCCCCGGCAAGCACAAGGGCTTCGAGTATTCGCGCACCCAGAATCCGACGCGGTTCGCGTGGGAACGTTGCGTGGCGGATCTGGAAGGCGGTGTCGCAGGCTTTGCGTTCGCGTCAGGCATGGCGGCCACCGCGACGGTGCTGGAGTTGATCGATTCCGGCAGCCACGTGATCGCAATGGACGATCTCTACGGCGGCACCTATCGCCTGTTCGAACGCGTGCGCCGTCGCAGCGCCGGGCTCGATTTCAGCTTCATCGACTTGAACGATGCGACTGCGCTGAAAGCCGCGCTGAAGCCCAACACCCGCATGATCTGGGCCGAGACGCCGACCAATCCGTTGTTGAAACTGGTCGATCTGAAAAAAGTCGCCGCGTTCGCGAAAAAGCACGGTCTGTTGCTGGTGGTCGACAACACCTTCGCATCGCCGATGGTGCAGCGACCGCTGGAGTTCGGTGCCGACATCGTGGTGCACTCGGCCACCAAGTACCTGAACGGCCATTCCGACATGGTCGGTGGCATTGCCGTCGTTTCCAGCAGCGAACTCGCCGAGCGCATGGCCTTCCTGCAGAACTCCGTCGGCGCGGTGGCGGGACCTTTCGATTCGTTCCTTGCCCTGCGCGGAGTGAAGACTCTGGCGTTGCGGATGCAAGCGCATTGCGCCAACGCGCTGGAGCTTGCCAAGTGGCTGGAAAAACATCCCGCTGTCGGGCGCGTGATCTACCCCGGCCTCAAGTCGCATCCGCAACATGCGCTGGCGCGTCGCCAGATGCGCGGCTTCGGTGGCATCGTCAGTATCGAAGTGAAGGGCGGCTTGAAAAAAGCGCGCCGGATGCTGGAACGCTGCGAGCTGTTCGCGTTGGCCGAATCATTGGGCGGTGTCGAAAGCCTGATAGAGCACCCGGCCATCATGACCCACGCTTCGGTGCCATCCGCCAACCGCAAGCGGCTCGGCATCAGCGATGGCCTGGTGCGGCTGTCGGTGGGTGTCGAGAATGTTCGGGACTTGCGCGACGAATTGAATCGTGCGCTGGCGTAGGGCGCGCAGCCGGCCGGTACAATTGCAAGTCAGCCAGACTTCACGATAATTCGCCACCGTTTTCCAGCCAAGCCCGTGGCACGGAGCGCACGCCCGTCATGACGATATCCGCCTACCGCCTGATCGATCCGCTGTCGCCCTACATTGCGCTGAAACGTCATTTCGCGTTGATCGTGCAAATGGCGCGGCGCGATGTCGCGGGTCGTTACCGCGGTTCATTCATGGGACTGTTCTGGTCATTCGTCAATCCACTGTTGATGCTGGTGATCTACACCTTCGTGTTCGGCGTGGTGTTCAAGGCACGGTGGAACCGACAGGAAACCGGACACCTTGCGTTTGCACTCATACTGTTTGCGGGGTTGAACATCAATACCTTGTTCACGGAGTGTGCCAACCGCGCATCAACGCTGATCATTGACAACACCAACTTCGTCAAGAAAGTCGTATTTCCGCTTGAAACGCTGTCATGGAGCGTATTGGGGGCGGCGTTATTCCACCTGCTGATTTCGACCATTGCGCTGCTGGTCATCGAATTGATCGCGATAGGCCATATTCCGTGGACGATTGTCATTTTCCCGATTGTGGTGGTGGTGTTCCTTCCGTTTGTTGCCGGGGCTATCTGGTTATTGGCTTCCTTGGGCGTATTCCTGCGCGACATCAAGCAGTTCATTGCGATTGGCACGATGGCGTTGATGTTCCTGGCGCCGATCATGTATCCGATGTCGATGATCCCGGCACAATTCAGGATATGGATGTACCTGAATCCGTTGACAGTTATTGCGCTGGCGTCGCAAAACGTGCTCGTTTTCGGCAAGCTGCCGGTATGGTGGCATTTGGGGCTTTACGCACTGGTGTCCTGCTTGTTTGCATGGGCGGCGTTCGCATGGTTCGAGCGTACCAAGAAAGGATTTGCCGATGTCCTGTGAGGACACAAGCATTCGCGTACGCGGGCTCGGCAAGCGTTTCGAGATGTACGCGCAGCCTGCCGACCGCTTGAAGCAGATGATACTGCCGAAGGTACAGCGGCTGACTGGGCTCCATTCCCATGATTATTTCAAGGAATTCTGGGCCGTCCACGATGTCAGCTTCAGCGTGCAGCGTGGTGAAACCGTCGGAATCATCGGTCGCAACGGCTCGGGCAAGTCCACGTTGTTGCAGATCATTTGCGGCACCTTGCATCCCACACTCGGCCACGTCGAGACCAACGGGAGGATCGCCGCGCTGCTTGAGCTTGGCGCTGGATTCAATCCGGAGTTCACGGGGCGCGAGAACGTATTCCTGAGCGGCTTGCTCTATGGAATTTCCGAAAGTGAGTTGCGTGACCGGTTTCAATCGATCGTTGAATTTGCCGACATCGGCGATTTCATCGATCAGCCAGTCAAGACCTATTCCAGCGGCATGTACGTGCGATTGGCATTCTCCATCGCTGCGCATGTCGACGCCGACATCCTGATCATCGACGAGGCGCTGAGCGTCGGCGATGTGATTTTCACCCAGAAATGCATGCGGTATTTGCGCGCGTTTCAGAGCCGCGGCACTTTGGTCTTCGTGAGCCATGACACTGCGGCGGTGACCAACCTTTGCAGCCGCACCATCTGGCTTGACGGTGGCCGGATGATGATGGATGGACCGGCCAAGGGCGTCGTGGAGCATTATCTGGCCACGCAACACGCCGCGGATCGCGCCAAGATGGGAGAGTCCGTGGCCATACCGGCCATTGCAACGCGACGTGACGACTCCGGCACGATCACTGCAGAGCCCGAACGGTCTGAAGCAGTCGATGACGGGGAGTCATCCATTCCTTGCGACGTCATCGATCCAAGGTTGCACGCGCTCAATGGCACTGCGCAAAGAAACCTTCTCCAAGTCTTTACATTTTCTCCGCCCGGTCATGCTCGCCAGTTCGGCGCAGGAGCCGCGCGAATCACGAACGTTCGTTTGCTCGACGCTCATGGCACCGCCCATAAAGTCTTTGCAGGTGGAGAAGTTGTGGATCTGGTGATCGAGACGGAAGCCTTACAGCGCATCGAAGCGCCGATCGTCGGATTTCACGTCAAGGACCGGCTTGGCCAGCTTCTTTTCGGCGACAATACCTATCTGACTTATCATGAGCATCCGCTCCATGTGCTTCCCGGACAGCATCTGCGGGTACATTTCCGATTCCGGATGCCGATATTGCCAAACGGTGATTATTCGGTCGATGCGGCGTTTGCGGCCGGCACGCAGGAAGATCACACCCAGCAGGACTGGGTGTACGACGCACTGATATTTCGTGCCACCGAAAGCACGATGCGCCACGGTTTGGTGGGAATTCCGATGCACTCCATCGAAATCGAACGCGAAGGTGCAGCCACGTGAAGTTCACTGGCGAGCGCTATATTCCGACTGAAGGTGGAGACATTCGCCAGGAACACCTGCACCGATATGCCTGGTGTCGACATCTGGCTTCGCACCGGCAGGTGCTGGATATTGCATGCGGCGAGGGCTATGGAAGCGCGATGCTCGCCCGACACGCAAAATCGGTGACAGGCGTCGACATATCGCGTGAAACTGTCGAGCACGCCAGAGTCACATACGGCGCACTGCCAAGACTTGAGTTTCGCATCGGTGATGCCGCCGAGATTCCACTTGACGACGGCAGCGTGGACCTGGTCGTTTCCTTCGAAACGATCGAGCACCATGACCGGCACGACGAAATGATCAGCGAGATTCGTCGCGTGCTGCGCCCAAGCGGCCTGCTGGTGATTTCCTCGCCCAACCGCGACATCTACTCGGAACGTGCCGGCCATCACAACGAGTTCCATGTCAAGGAACTCGATTTCGCCGAATTTGACGCCGTACTTCGCAAGCAATTCAAGAACATCCGGTATTTCGGGCAGCGGCTTGCGGTGGGATCGAACATATTTCCCCTGGAGCCCGGGTCTGGTCGGGGCTCGAGGGTCACAGAATTTACCGACACCGGCAACGATGTCGTCGAACGCGCGAGCGTCCTGCAGTATCCCGTTTACTACATAGCGGTTGCCGGGCCCACGGAGTCGATTTTGCCAGGGTCCTTGAAGCCTTCTGTCCAGTTTTCGGAGTCGGAAGACCTTTACACACACCACATCGAAGTGGCTGCTTGGGCGCACCGGATGGATGCCGAACTGTCGGGACTGCGGGAGCAGTATGCGCAGGCTGTCCGCGGCGGCGAAGAGGTTTCCGCTTGGGCGCAAGCGCAATCCAAGGTTGCACAGGAGGCTGAAGTCGCACGGCAAGCAGAAAGGCAAGCTCGACTGGCGGCGGAGCAGGAGGTGCGGCGGCAGGGCGAGGAAGCGAGAAAGCACATTGCCGACAACCTGCATCGGATAGACGCCATGTGTGGTGAACTGATCGAAGCGCATGGCGCAATCGCCAAGAACCAGGCACGGCTACGCGTTCTGGAGCAACAGCGCGCCGAACTGGAGTTGATCAAGGCCAGCCGTTCCTGGCGCTGGACGCGGCCATGGCGTTTCGCCATGCGGACACTGCGCGCAAGGGTCATCAACGATCTGGACAGTCAACGGCTACGACAACTGATCGCGCGGCGCAAATCGGCGCCTGCGAATGGCGGTCCGCGTGTGGTTGTCGAACAGCTGGCACAAACGCCTGTCCGTGCTGCGCCGGCTGCAATTGGCACGACCGTCGCTGTGGCACTCTCCATCGATGCGGCTGGGAGCAGAGCGGTGAAACAGCGCGCCGTGGTTGCACGCGTCGAACCTGCGTCGCAACTGAAAGGGCTCCGCGATTATTTCGTGTGGGCAGTCATTGACTGGCATTTCCGGATCCAGCGCCCCCAGCATCTGTCGCGCGAACTGGCTGCGGCCGGCCATCGGGTTTTTTACATTTCCAACAATTTCGTGGACGACCCGGCGCCCGGATTTACGGTTGACCCGCAAGACAGTGTGGGAAATTTGTTCCAGGTGCATCTGAACTTGCAAGGTGCACCACAGATTTATCACGCCGCTCCGGATCGGCAGCAATGTGAACAGTTGCGCGCCAGTCTTGGCGAGCTGCTGGCGTGGACGCGTACGCGCGGTTGCGTTTCACTGATGGAGCATCCTTACTGGCTGGAAACCGCGCGCATCCTGCCAGATGCATGGGTGATCTACGATTGCATGGACCATCATGGCGGGTTTGCGGACAACGATGCCGAAGTATTGGCGCGCGAGGGCGAACTGATGCGCGACGCGGATCTGCTCATCGTGACTTCCGACTGGTTGTACGAGGAAACGGGCAAGTACAACCCACACCGGTTGATGGTACGCAACGCCTGCCAATATGAGCACTTCGCGCACCGCTGCGCCAATCCGTTCAAGGATCCACGCGGGCGCAAGGTTATCGGCTATTACGGCGCCATTGCGGAATGGTTTGATCTGGATCTGGTGGAAAAAGTCGCGAAGCGCTTCACGGATTGCCTCATTCTGCTGGTCGGCAACGACACGGTCGACGCGCGCGGGAGGCTGGGCCATCTGCCCAACGTGGGGTTCACAGGCGAGGTGCCCTACGCGTCGTTGCCGGCATATCTGGATGGGTTCGATGTCTGCATGCTGCCGTTCCAGATCATTCCTCTGACGCTCGCAACGAATCCGGTCAAGGTTTACGAGTACCTGAGCGCAGGCAAAGACGTGGTATCCGTCGCGTTGCCGGAAATCCGTCAGTTCGGCGAACTGGTTCGCACTGCGCGAGACCACGGCGAATTCCTCGACGCCGTCGGGGAGGCCTTGCAGACGCCATCCGGCCCGTCATCGGTCACTCGCCGACAACATTTTGCCGCGCAGCAGACTTGGGCGCATCGTGTCCAAACGTTGACGGAGGGCGTCAGTGCCTTGCGTGGGCCGAAAGTGAGTGTCATCGTGCTGACCTACAACAATCTCGATCTGACCAAGGTTTGCCTTGCCAGCGTCGAGCAGTTTAGTGATTACGACAACATGGAAGTAATCGTCGTCGACAACGCCTCCACCGATGGCACCCCGGATTTCTTGCGCGAATGGACGCGCGACCACGATGACCGCCGGATCATCCTGAATTCCGAGAATCTCGGCTTTGCGGCCGGTAACAACGTCGGCTTGGCCGCGGCCGATAGTGAATACCTGGTGCTGCTCAACAACGACACGCATGTCACGCCTGGCTGGGTCGCCACCCTGATGGGGCACCTGCGCCGCAACGAAAAGCTAGGCATGATCGGACCGGTGACCAACAATATTGGCAACGAAGCGCGCATCGACGTCCATTACGACGACATGGAAGGCATGCTCAAGGCCGCGGCAGACTACACCGCTCGCCGTGCAGGGCAGTCGATGCCACTGCGCACCGCCGCCTTCTTTTGCGTGATGATGCGCTGGGCGGTGTACGAACAAGTCGGGCCGATGGACGAGGCCTTCGGCGTGGGTTTTTTCGAAGACGACGATTACTGCCGTCGGGTCGAACAGGCAGGTTGGGGCATCGCCTGTGCCGAAGACGTGTTCGTACACCATCATTTGTCCGCGTCGTTCAACAAGCTCAAGCAGGAAAAGAAGCAGGCCATGTTTGAACAGAACAAGGCGATTTACGAAGCCAAGTGGGGCCCGTGGAAACCGCATAGATATCGCGTGGGTTGAAGATTGTTCCCACCATTTGGCGGTTCAATGGGCGAACGCGCTGGGGTTGCCTTTCAGGTGTCTTCTGGATGCTCGGCGGAAGCTGCCTTTGTGTCATTGCTGACCGCCTTCATCCGAGCGCTGAAAGGCACCGACCACTTGTCGGCCCAGTAGACACCGTGCCGCAGGTCGGAGCCACTGCAAATAGTGATCTCGTCGAAACCCGCGTTGGCGAGTTCCTGGCCAATCGACCATTCGGTGAACACGCGCATTTCCAGTGTGCTACCCACGCCGCCGTGAAAGACCAAATCATCGAAATACTGAGTTTCTCCACTGCGGGTCGTGTTTCGCAGTCGGCGGCCTTCCGGGCGTGCCTCGATCTCGTAGTCGCGCAAATCAGGGAAATGCTCGAGCGTCGGAACCGGCTCGCCGCCCGGATGCGAAAAAGGCACAGAGAAGACGAATACCCCATTGGGCTTGAGTAGCCGACGGACGTTGTGGAAGGCCGAAGAAATGGGAGGTACCACATGCTCGAACACGTCGGTCGAGATCACGAAATCCAGCGTGCCTTCCATCGCCGGGTCGATGTGGGTGATATCGAGTCGAGGTTTCTGGTGGTAGAAGGTATTTGTGTAAGAGAGGCGCCGGGACAGAGGCATGGCGTAGCCGTCCCAACAACTCATACCGATGCCAGTGAGGCCGCGACCCGATCGACCGATCTGATCGATGCGCAAGCTACGGCCAAAGAGTTCGGTAGTGAGCACTTGGATAATCGAGCGCGCTCGCACGGTGGATCCACATCTGGAACAAGACGGCTCTTCGCGATTCAGCCGCGCAAGCGGCACCTCGTTCTCTTGGCTACAGATGTTGCAGCGGAAAATGATCGGATCGTCGTCCCTGCGATGCACCACTGGGGAATTAGGGAAATTTGTCACGACAACCCGTTCGGTTACGGTCGACCCCGGGGGAGTATTCGGACAGGATACTACCTGCGCTCGGCGTGACCGGCCCAAAGTGCCCATTCACGTTCGCAATTCATCTTGGATTGGGCAACCGCTAGCATTCGACCGGATCTCCATAATGATGGCGCGTCAGTGCTGCAATCGGAGTTGAATTCAGTGTTCGGCAGTGATCAGGGTGTTGACCAGTAACATCGACATCGAGACGCGTATCCCATCCGTTACGACAAGGCGCATAGCGTACTTGAAGTTTCTTGGAGGCCGCGTGGGCATCGTTGTGCAGTGGGTGATCGGATTTCTGGTATCCAATCATTCTGTCGGGTAAATGTTTCGAGGGGAACGCCGAATGATCGTTGTTGCGGGGAAGCAGGAAACGTATTTGCGCGCACTGCCATCGTTCCTGTTCTGGCTCGGAGTGACGTTGGCTGTCGTGGGATTTGTGATCGACGGCATGTGGAACGATGTGCCGTGGGCCGGCGTTGCGGTGTTGGGAGAACTGGCCCTTGCGGCCGCAGTGCTGGGGTGGGTTTTGAACCGCATGACAGGTTGGTCGCTCGCCACAGCGACGGCCTGCGTATGGTTGCTGGCCTTGATCTACTTCGCCGGGCTGGCGTCTTTCGATGCGGTCATCTTTCTCGCCCTGGCGAGCATCGCACTGGGTGGCGCCCTCGTTCCCTCGGAATGGTCAGGCGCGGTATCCGCGCTGGTAGGGTTTGCGGTACTCAGCGGCGTGGTCGGTTGGCTGCTGCCTTTCCCTGTGCATGGCCGGGTCGGTTACATCATCGGATTGCTGGTCTTGACGGCCCTGCAGTGGCGCGCGGTCGTAGAGGTTCTGCGTTCTGCCCTACGAAGTTGGCGAGCTGCGGTTGAATTGGCCCCGGCCGGTACGTGGCTGATGGTGATGGCTGCCGGGATCGTCAGCACCTGCGCATGGTTGCCGACCATCCATTATGACGATCTGAGCTATCACCTCGGCTTGCCATCGCAGTTGGTCAGCCTTGGCTATTACAAGATGGATGCTGCGTCGCAGGTATGGGCTGTCAATGCATGGGCCGCCGATGTGCTGCAAGCCGTGACATGGATGGTTGCGGGACACGAGTCGCGCGGCATGCTGGATGTCTTCTGGTTGCTGCTCGGCCTTGTGCTTGTCTGGCGTTTGTGCGAAGCACTCGATTTGCCGCCATGGCTTCGCTGCATTGCCGTTGCGTTGTATGCCAGCCTGCCGTTAACCGCAGGGGCCCTCACCGGAATGCAGACCGAGGGGCCTTCGGCCGCGGTCGCGGCGGGAATTGCCTTGCTGATTCAACGATCGTCGAAACCCGATCGACGACAGCTTCTGGTGTTTGCATCGTTGTTCGGCCTGCTGCTCGCCTTGAAGATCAGCAATCTCACGATCGCGGGCCCTCTGGGTTTGTGGCTGCTCTATCGCTGGCGCTGGCACCTGCCTTGGCGGGCGTTGCCCTTGTCGATCTCGTTGTTGCTGCTGGTTGCCGGATCCAGTTACATCTATGCGTGGGTGCTTACAGGCAACCCTGTGTTACCGCTGTTCGGCGGCATCTTTCACTCGCCCTACAACGTGCCTACGGACGGTGGGAGCTGGTTTCATCTTCGATGGAATATCGTCTGGAACCTTGTGTTCCATACATCGCGCTATGCGCCTGACAGCGGGGATGGCAGTGCCGGGTTTGTACTGGTCGCGCTGGGTGGAAGCGTGCTCGCAGCCCTGTTCAGGCGACGGACGCGTGCGTTTGTGCTGGCAGCCATCGGATCCTTCCTGTTGCCTTTGATTGCGGCGCCCTACTTGCGCTACACGCATCAGGCGTTTGCACTGTTGCCCGGCGATGTTGTGCGGCGTGCCGGTCGCTGTCCAAGGGGGCCGATGGGTACATTGGGTGGCTGGCGTGCTCGTTCTGTTGGTGTCGACCAACCTGGCGTTTGTCCCGGCGAGTGACTGGCAACTTCGCGGCGGCGAGCTGCAACAGTTTTTGACCGGATCGCGAAAGGCTTTCATGTCGCGTTACGCTCCCATCGATCATATGGTTAAGGTCGTTGATCACCGTTTCGGCCCGAATGCGCGCGTATTGATCGCATCGTCCGGCATACCGGACATGCCGGGGCATCCGGTCAAGTTCGGGTGGTACGCCCCGTATGGTGCCGGATTCGCGGGCCGAGCGTACGTGGTCAATTGGTATGACCATCGCCTGCAACTCAAGGCGATGCAGGCTGATGTGGATCGTTCGGGGAAGGCGTGGGGACGATTGATCAGGGAAACGGGTGCAAATCTTCTGCTTCTGCAGACAGGGCACGTCTCCACTGCACTCGGCTCGGCGCTTCGCGCTGCCCGGTGCACACTTGTCTTCGAGTTTGGTGACTTGCAGTTGTGGCAGATTGGTCATGCGATTGCAGGCACGCTCCGGCCGAGTGAGCCGGGCACGATCAGGCTGGCGTTTGATGTCTCGGAAGTGCCGCAGGGCGCGGTGCTGGCAAATGCCAAGGTAGCAGTTGGTTGCGGCCTGAGGGGAGAGCCCGTACTTGTGTCCTGGGTTGTTGAAGGGCGCGGTTTGAAACCATGGCGGTATTGGGAGTGGGCGAATTGCACGTCTGTCGGCATTGCAACCGCAACGTTGGATGTTGCAATACCGCGGTCCGTCACCCGGTTTGACGTTTCCACCCGTCCGGCCAAGGCGGTGAACATGGACCTGCGGCTGGTGTCTTCGTCTCTGTCGGTGAGGCGTGATTTTGGCCGGCAACGTGACCTCGCAAGGCGGATGCGGCACGATTTGGCATCGGCTGTCGCTTCATGGCTTGACCCGTGGAGCCGCAAGAGCGTCATGCACGACGGGATTCCGGTGTCGCGGCCGGCGTCCGCGACCGGCATAATTGTCAGCTTTCACTCGTCCGCGGAACCGCCGTTACCCGCTGCCAGGATGCACGCCATCCTTGCAATGACTTGTCGCCAGTCGCCAAACCCGATTGTGGTGAGTTGGAACCTGACAACGGAAGGGCAGGCTTCACAAGCAACCTACCAGCACATTGTCTGCGACCGTCGCGGCCTCGCATACGCCGTATTCGATGGCACAGTCACGCACAGACTGACTTCTTTCAAGGTGGTTGCGCTACCGGCGAACAATGTCGACATGAGACTGCGGCTTGTATCGGCCAAGGCAGGTTTTGTTCGTGACACGAGGATGGCTGGCGTGGTCAACCGCATGCGCCTTGAGTTGGCGCGCGGAATCGACCCGGCTCCAGAAGTGATTCGGGTTGGTCCGTGAGTGTGTCGCGCCAGTTGTTGCAAACACCGAACGGATTGATGGGTATGATCGCTGAAGCTGGATAGAGAAATGAATGAACTGATACATACTCTTTGCATCGTTGGCACCCGCCCCGAGGCCATCAAGATGGCGCCGGTGATCCAGGCGCTATCGCACGAGCCGTGGGCGCGGGTCACGGTACTGGCTACGGCGCAGCACCGCGACCTGCTCGACCAGGTGCTGTCGCTGTTCGACATCAGTCCGGATATCGATCTCGACATCATGCGTGCCAATCAGACGTTGCCGGCACTCACTGCACGGCTGATTACGGCGCTGGATGGCACGTTCGCAGAGTTGGCGCCGAGCGTGGTGCTGGCGCAGGGCGATACAACCACGGTGATGACCGCGGCGCTGGTCGCGTTCTATCGGCACATTCCCTTCGGGCACGTCGAGGCTGGGCTACGCACGCACGACCTTGGCAATCCGTTCCCCGAGGAGATGAACCGGTTGGTGGCGGGCCATCTCGCGTGCTGGCACTTCGCCCCCACGCAGCAGGCGCGCCGCAACCTGCTACGCGAGGGCATCGATGACGCGTGCATCCATGTCACGGGAAATACGGTAATCGACGCATTGCTCGACGTTGCCGCAAAGGAGTGGCCGCTGGATATTCCACTGGATTCGTCGAAGCGACTGGTTCTGGTCACTGCACACCGGCGCGAGAACTTTGGCGAACCGTTCCGAGCGGTGTGCCGCGCGATTCGTGCGCTGGCCGATCTTCATCCAGACATTGAGGTGTTGTACCCGGTACATCCCAATCCGAATATCCGCTTGCCGGCACAGGATTTGCTTTCTGGACACCCTCGCATCCACCTGTGCGCGCCGCTGGATTACGCGCCGTTCGTGGAGGCGCAGAAGCGCGCTTATCTGATTCTGACCGATTCCGGTGGCGTGCAGGAAGAGGCTCCCGCATTGGGGAAACCGGTTCTGGTGATGCGTGCGGAAACCGAGCGCCCCGAAGCGGTGGAGGAAGGCGTGGTAAGGTTGGTCGGCACTGATGAGACGCGCATTGTGGTCGAGGCTTCGCGTCTGCTGGATGATCCCATCGCTTGGCGCGAGATGGCCCGCGGGGTGTCGCCATACGGTGACGGCAAGGCCGCGGAGCGTATTGTCCGTGTGCTGAGGGATGGGCTGGCACCCGTGCAGCCGGTACCTGAACGCGCAGAATGAAACCGTGGTGGTTGCGGCTATGAATCGGATTTCGCGGCGTTTGCGTCGGCGATGGGTGCGCCTCGTGCGTGGAGCGCGGTTTCTCGCAGATTTGCCCGAATACATGCTGCGGGAATGGCGTGAATCAAGAAGAAGTGCGCGTCACGGACGGCTTTTGGTCGATGATGCGACGATCATTGGGGAATCACCGCGGCTCGATTCAACTGGAGATGCAGCGCTCGTATTTCCTGCGGTGACGGGCCCGCAAGTCAGCATTGTGGTGCCGGTCTACAACCAACTGGACAGGACCCGGCGTTGCCTGCGTTCGCTTGCCGCGGCGGGCAGCCGCTATGCATTCGAAGTCATCGTGGTGGACGACGGATCGACCGACGGTAGTGCGGAATGGCTGGCCGGGTGCGTGAATGTGCGCGTGCGTCGCTTGCCGGCGAATGCCGGATTCATTGCCGCATGCAATGCGGGGGCGGCCATCGCGCACGGCAAGTTTCTGGTATTCCTCAACAACGATACCGAGGTACGGCGTGACTGGCTGGATGCGCTGATGGCCTGTTTCGAATCCATGCCCGATTGCGGACTGGTTGGCGCCAAGCTGATCGGCGCCGATGGCCGCCTGCAGGAGGCCGGCGCGATGGTGTTTGCCGATGGACAGGCGTGCAACTATGGCCGGCGTGGCGATCCTTCTGATACGCGCTACGGTTTCCTGCGTGACACCGATTATTGTTCCGGCGCGTGCATCGCGTTGCCGAAGGAGTTGTTTCTTCGCCTCGGCGGTTTCGATGCCCGTTATGCACCGGCTTACTATGAAGATACGGATCTGGCGTTCGCGGTGCGCGCGGCGGGTTATCGCGTGATATATCAGCCACGCGCTGAAGTGGTGCACGCCGAAGGTGCCACCGCCGGCACCGCTATCTCGTCCGGCGTAAAGCGTTACCAGTACATCAACCGCGACAAGTTCGTGGCCAAATGGAAAGAAGCCCTGGCCGCGCAGCCGACCGCAATGGAGTTCGCGTGCGCGCCGGAACGCTGTGCAGCCAGAAATCGTGCGCCGCACATACTGGTGATCGATATCGATTACCCGCGTCCCGAACGGGATGCCGGCTCCCTGCGAATGTTCAACATCCTTCAATTGATGCGCGAGATGAACTGCCACGTTCAGTTCTGGGCGATGGATGCAGCAAATCGAGACTCGCATGCGCGCGCGCTGGAAGACCGCGGCATCGAAATCGTGGTGGCGCCCACGCCGCTGCAGCGCTTGCGTTGGTGGTATACGCGTGGTGCGCATGTTGATATAGTCTGGCTGTCGCGGTTGCCAACTTCGGAGCGCCATTTGCGGCTGGCGCGCCGGCATGCCGCGCAGGCGAAACTTGTTTTCGATACCGTCGACTTGCATTTCCTGCGCTACGAACGTGGCGCGGCGTTGCAGGGCGACGCGTCAGCACACAAGCTGGCACGCCGTTTTCGTCGCACCGAACTGAGTGCCGTGGCACACGCGGATGTGACGCTGGTGGTGAGCGATTACGAGCTTTCGCTGTTGCACGAGCTGGTGCCCACATCCGACGTGCGCGTGCTCTCAACCATTCATACCGTATGGGAAAAGCAGGCGTCCTTCGAAGAGCGCGAAGGCTTGCTGTTTCTCGGCAACTTCGAGCATACGCCAAATATCGATGCGGTGCGCTGGCTGCTGGCGGAGATCATGCCGCGGTTGCGCGAACACCAGCTCGGGGTTCCGCTGCACATCGCAGGTTACGCGGGTGACAAGGTACTGGCCGATCTTGCGGAAGATGATGTTATAGTCCACGGATTCGTGCGTGACCTCGATCCGCTGTTGGCGCAGGTTCGCGTTTCGCTTGCGCCGTTGCGTTTCGGCGCTGGGGTGAAGGGCAAGATCAATCTGGCGATGAGTCGCGGGCTGCCGGTGGTCACGACGTTTATCGGGGCCGAAGGCATGGGCTTGCGCCACCGCTTCGATGCCATGATCGCCGATGGCGCTGAAGCGTTTGCAAGCGCCGTTGTCGAGCTTTACCGCGACGAAAGCTTGTGGAACAGGGTTTCGGAACATGGCCTGGACAACGTGCGCCGGCAGTTTTCTCCTGATCGCGCAAGATTGACGTTGTCAGAGCTGCTTGTCACGGATGGGGTCAAATGAAATGAGAGGGATGCTGGCCAGGAATTGTGCATTGTGCCGGAGGACGCATCGATGAAGGGTGAGGCGTGAAGGCGGAACGATCGGGATTGGCGCGTGTGTATGAATATGTGCGTGCACACAAGTGGTTCGCGATTTCTCTGCAGGTTTTGTCCATTCTGGTGATCGACGCGTTGCTGGTGGGATGGCTGGACCCGGCTGCGGGCAAGTTGACCTTCGGTTTGTTCTGGAGGAACTGGCTGCCGCTTGCATTCTGCAGCCTGCTGCTTTACGGGCTGATCGGTCGATATTTGCTGACGATCTGGATCGTTGGGGTATCGACGTGGCTGCTGTTTACCGTCAACGCCATCAAGCTGGCCAACATGAATTCGCCGCTGATGCCGGGCGATCTGGTGCTCAAGTACCAGCTTCTGGACAACGCGGCATTTTTCACCCACTACACGAAAGGCCTGGTGTGGATCGTGCTGGGCGCCGTCGTGTTTCTGGCCGTCACGGTGGCATTGTGGTGGGCGGGGAAGCGGCTGCACCACCCGGGCTGGATACTGCGCCTTGCCGCCGTGCTCGTGCCGTTGGTATTGATGTTTCAGATGCTGCATGCCGATCACCCTTGGCGATCCGTGTACGCCGATGCATCCCTGACAGGTTTCCAGCAATGGGACCCCGGTGCTGCCGAGGCAAAGGTTGGCGTGATGGCCAGTTTGGTGCGGATGACCCAAGACGCCCGGACCCGGGTTCCCAAGGCTGACAAGACATTGGTTGCAGGTTTTGCGCGCGCACATTCTGCACAACTCACTGCACGTGCAGCGCGCGCAGTGCCTGCAGATTTGCCCGATATCGTGGTGGTACAAAGCGAGGCGTTCTTTGCGCCATCGGTTCTGAAGGGTGTCGAACCGGGCGAATTCGCGCCGAATTTCACACGGTTGTCGGAGGGAGGCATTTCCGGTTCGCTCCAGACGCCCGCCTACGGGGGGGGGACCATCCGAACCGAATTCGAAACTCTGACGGGATACCCGATCCGCGCCTTTCCCAAGGTCGAATACCCTTATTACGGACTGGCAAGCGCGTGGATGCCAAGCGTGCCACACCGCCTGGAGCATTTCGGCTATGCGACGGCCCTTTTTCACCCTTTTCTGGGCGAGTTCTGGAACCGTAACGAAGTGATGCCGATGCTGGGGTTCCAGCGTACCTATTTCGAAAAGAGTTTCGGCAACGCGCCTCGCGCCGGGAAATACATTTCGGATCATGCCTTGTTTGATTTCGTACTGTCGCACTTGGACGAATACGGCAACAAGCCGTTTTTCGTGATGGCGATTACCATGGAAAACCATGGTCCCTGGAATGGCGATCCCGGCAGTCTTTCGCACTTGCTACATGGGCGGCTGTTACCCCCAAGCCTGTCGGCAGAAGGCACGCGGCAGATGCGCTATTACCTGTCGCATTTGGTGAATGGGGATGCGGCGCTGGGCGACTTCGCGCGGCGTCTCATGGCACGCAAACGATGGACCATTCTTGTGTTTTATGGCGATCATCTGCCGGCACTGGACCAGGCCTTTCATGACTTGGGCTTCGACAATTCACAAGGCTATGGGTCACAGAAGACCCATTACATGCTCCTTTCCAACCGGCCGTTGACGCCGCGCAAACTAAACATCGCGTCTTACGAACTGCCGGGACTCCTGTTCGACGTTGCCGGATTGCCGGAAGATGGCTATCTGGCCTTCGATTCAGTCGGTCGTTATGCCGACGGCCATCGCAGCATAGGCGATCCCGATGTCGGGCAAGTGCTATACAACGCTGCCCGGTTGGAAGTCAGGTGCCGTAGCAAGATCATGCTTGCCGGGGCTTGCAGCACGTCCCGCGGCGGCGCAGCACATCCCCATTGACGACATGGGCAACGTCATGACCCGCAGCGTCGTGGCAGACAGGCCCATGCCTATTCAAGGCGATGCTTGCTGGCAAGGCGCCGCCGGCGCGACTAACCGTGTCAGCACCTTGTCGTGGCAGCATCGGTCATGGTGTGCGGCGGCTTGGTGTCGTCCACGCACCGGTCGTGGACGAGCCTGCCACGTTAACCTGCAGCCGAAGGGTAACGTTGTTGTTGTCGCTGAAAACGCCCTGGTTTGAAGGTTTGTTGTTGATCCATAGCTTGATGCTGCCACCGCTTGGAAGTGCCTTGTGTGCATCCCAACGCACTGTGAGGGCGGTCCCGTTGGCCGCTTTGGTGCCACATTCCTTGATTGCAGGCGGCGTGACGGTCAGCGTGGCGGTCGATGAGGGCTGCAGCCTGCAAGCAGGGTCAGGCAAAAGGCCGGAATCAGGAACGTCACAAGGTGGATCGCTGCATGACCTTCCGCCGGTAGTATTGCCGGTGTGTGCATCTTGGACCAACACGGGAATCCCCCCGGCTCTGCCGGGGGACTGGCGAAGTTTGACCTTTACGGCAGTCGGCTTCACCTTACCATTGTCTGCTTTTGATCTTGCCTTTCAGCGATTGGAGAAGGCCCCTTTGAGGGGCCCCAATCGCATAAAGCCCCCGACTCTGCCGGGGATATTTACCTGCTTGCACAAACAGCCGATAAATTGGACGGTCGTTCATGGCTTCGGGAAGAATGATTTATGGATGAAGGTATCATGAGCGTTGGTGGCGCGTACGTACTGGACGAAAACGCCGGTCATACACTGGTCGGACACGCGTCTATTTCGCGATGGACGGAGTTTCCCCACGCGAGCCAGCGCGAACGCGGCTTGGTGTTGCTGGCCGGGGAATGCCTGCGGGTACCCGTATTGAAGATCGCGCGTGAACCAGTACTGTGGATGCGCTGTCTTCGTGCGCTGCCCGAAATCAGCCCCGATGGGCTGGATATCGAGATTTGGCAATGCGGCGGGGGCGCCGAGCGGCTGTTGCTGGCGCAACGCATGGAGAACTGCCATCCCCGCGCGGGAGTGCGGGAGATCGAATTGGCGTTGCCGGTTGTGCCTGACGACGAATTGCATCTGGAAATTCGCTGCGGCCCCGGGCCCATGAACGATCCGACTGCGGATTGGCTCGGCGTGGCGGCATTGGTGGTCTGCCCACGCGCAGAGCTTGGGTTGCGCAAGGCGCAAACGCACCACGCGTGGCGGCTGGCGAACGAGATCGCCCATTTCGAGCACGTCTACACGGATGGTTTTTACGCTGAGAGAGATGTCGATCGCGGCGGGGCTGCCGTCGGTCCGATACGCCCGCTGCCATCTCCCATTTCGGAAAGCCCGCGCCTCGCCGACCTACGATCCGCATTGCGTGCGCGGGTATGGGATTGCCAGCCATGCCAGGAAGAGAACGCGTTCAGTTATGCTCATCGTATGTTGCAGACGCTGATCCCGCAAACGGCCCCCGATTTCGCCGCAAGACTGCGGTCGCTTTCCCTGGGGCGGTCGGAGCGCCCGATACGGTGGCTGGCTCTTTGCGTCGGTGCCGCATCCATCGAAGGCTCGTTGCTGGAATCCGCCGGCGTGCCGGTCGAGTTGTGTCTGGTGGACGTCAACGAAGGACTGCTTGAGACCGCCGCGAGGCGCATGCCTGCGATCGCGAAGGTGGAACGGGTGTTGGGAGATGCCAACGAGATCGGGCCTGAATTGGGTTCGTTCGACATCGTCAACATCACTTCCGGGTTGCACCATTTGGTGGAATTGGAGCGCGTGCTGAGTGCGATCGCGAGAATGCTGCGTCCGGATGGCGAATTCTGGCTGATCGGCGAGCAGGTTGGTCGAAACGGCAACCGATTATGGCCCGAAGCGATCGAGATCGCGAACGCGATTTTTTCCTCCTGGCCGCCGGAGAAGCGCTTGAACCACAACACCGGACGTGTCGACGAGGCGTTGCCTGATCTCGATTGTTCGAGTGCTTCGTTTGAGGGCATACGCAGCCAGGACATCACAGAATTGCTGGGCCGGTACTTTCTTCCGGTTGACTGCTACGTGCGCGACGCGTTCCTGTGGCGGCTGGTCGATGTCGCTTACGCCGCCAACTTCGATGTGCAAGACGAAAAGGATCGGCAGTTTTTGCGGCACGCGGTGGTCGAGGAAGCGCTTTTGTGGGCGCGCGGTGCGCGCGGTACCGAGCTGCACGGGGTTTTTCGCAGCAAATGGGCGTGTCTTGGACAGATTGCAGCGCAGACAGCGCCGATGCGAGCGGTGCCGTCAGGCCAACAGACGAGCCACTGAGGGAGTGGTCGCGCCACTCAGCAGCGCCGCGCGACAGCCCGGTTCGATTGGAGTTGGCGTGGACCGGGCAGCAAGCGTGCCGGGGTTTTGCATTGGAGTATTTGCTGACACATGAGAATCATGCTCGGGGAAATTTACGTGTTTGCCGGGAAGGGGTTGTTTGTTGCGCTGCGTTACATTGTGGCCAGCCTGTGGCTGGGCCTTGCGGTTGCAACGTTCGGATATTTCCGAATGCTCAGGGGCGTGGCGTTCGGCTTGATTTTGGTGAACTGCGCGCAGGTAATCGCGCTTGTCCCGAACGCAGTAGACGAATTTCCGCAGTATGTCTTCTTGGCTAAACTGCGGCTGCGTTCAATTCTTTTCATCCCTGTGTGAAAGCGGTGCTCTTGCGAGGACATGTCATGACCCTGCAACCCGTGATCCTGTGCGGTGGCTCCGGCACACGCCTGTGGCCTGCGTCGCGTGAGAGCCACCCCAAGCAACTGCTGTCACTGCTCGGGGGGGCAACGATGCTGCAGGCGACCATGCACCGCCTGGATGGATTCGACGCGCTGCCGGTCGCTGCGCCTCTGGTTGTCGGAAATGAGCAATACCGGTTTTTGATCGCCGAGCAAATGCACGCTACGGGCCTCGACAACGCCCAGTTGGTGCTGGAGCCCGTCGGCCGCAATACCGCTCCCGCGCTGACGCTTGCGGCGCTACTGGCGGAGTCCGATGGCGCGGATCCATTACTGTTGGTGATGCCAGCGGACCACATCATCGCCGATGAGCAAGCTTTCCGTGCGGCGGTGGCGGCCGGCCTCGAGGCAGCCACAGGAGGGGCGTTCGTCACGTTCGGTGTGGCACCGACGCGCGCCGAAACCGGCTACGGGTATCTGCGTCGCGGAACGCCCAATCCGAAGCGGCACGGCATATTCGAACTTGCCGCCTTTGTCGAAAAGCCCGACCTCGCCACCGCTGAACGCTATGTGAAGGACGGTAGCTATCTCTGGAACAGCGGAATCTTCCTGATGCGCGCGTCGGCGTGGCTGAATGCCGTCGCAAAGCTGCAGCCCGGAATTGATCGCGTCTGCCGGGAGGCGACGCGTGAGGTGAAGCGTGACGGGGAATTCCTGCGCGTGGATCGCGAAGCGTTCGCGGCATGTCCTTCGGATTCGATCGACTATGCGGTGATGGAAAAATTGCGTGCCCATCCTGAACTCGGCGCTGCGGCGATGGTGGCGCTGGAGGCGCGCTGGTCGGACGTCGGCGCATGGAATGCGTTATGGGAGGTGGCCGTGGACAAGGACGCGGCGGGCAACGTTTCCCGCGGCGACACGCTTCTGGAAAACAGCCATGGTTCGCTGGTGCTCGCGCAGTCGCGCACAGTGGTCGCGCTAGGCTGCGATGACCTGGTGATCGTGGAGACGTCTGACGCCGTGCTGGTGGCCGACCGCACGCAGACCCAGGACGTCAAAAAAGTGGTGGCACGTCTCAAGTCGGAGGGACGCGAGGAGGTCTCAACGCCGCGCAAGGTGTTCCGGCCGTGGGGTTGGTA
Source organism: Rhodanobacteraceae bacterium (assembly GCA_036279455.1). Classification (GTDB taxonomy): domain Bacteria; phylum Pseudomonadota; class Gammaproteobacteria; order Xanthomonadales; family Rhodanobacteraceae; genus 66-474. The sequence continues at coordinate 20,053 of DASUJD010000037.1, forward strand.
CGACTCGCTGGAGCGCGGGCCGGGATTCCAGGTCAAACGGATCGGTGTCAACCCGGGTGCCAGCCTGTCGCTTCAGATGCACCACAGGCGTGCCGAGCATTGGGTGGTGGTCAGCGGCGTCGGGCACGTCACCAATGGCGAGCGGGTGTTCGACCTCAACGCCAACGAATCCACCTACATTCCCATCGGCACGAAGCATCGTCTCGAAAACCTTGCCAGCGAGCCGCTGGAAATCATCGAGGTGCAGACTGGCGATTATCTCGGCGAGGACGACATCGTGCGTTTCGAGGATCGTTACGCGCGCATCGAGTCTTGACACTGCGGTAGGCTAACTCGTGCTTTTCTTCACCCTTCCGCAGGAAGGAATTACGTCGCTCAGCTTGCCAGCGCGTCACACAGTCCGGCGTACAAGTCCAGGGCATCGGGATTCGCCAGCGCATCGGTGTTCTTGACGGGTTGACCATGGATCACTGCGCGCACCGCGAGTTCGGAAATCTTGCCGGATATCGTGCGCGGAATGTCGTCGACCTGCAATATCTTCGCCGGCACGTGACGCGGGGTGGTGTTGGCGCGGATCTGTTGCTTGATGTGTTCGCGCAGCGCGTCGTCCAGTTTCACGCCGTCGCGCAGGCGCACGAACAGCACGATGCGTTCGTCACCTTGCCAGTGCTGGCCGACTGCGACCGATTCCAGCACTTCCGGCAGTTGTTCGACCTGGCGGTAGATTTCGGCGGTGCCGATGCGCACGCCGCCGGGATTCAGGGTGGCGTCGGAACGGCCATGGATGATGATGCCGCCGTGCGCGGTGAGTTCGGCGCGGTCTCCATGACACCACACGCCCGGAACCCTGGAAAAGTACGCGGCGCGGTATTTCTCGCCCTCGGGGTCGTTCCAGAAGTACACCGGCATCGACGGGAACGGTGCAGTGCAGGCGAGTTCGCCGGGCTGCTCGCGCACCGGCTGGCCGCTTTCATCGAGAATTTGCACTTTCATGCCGAGTCCGCGGCACTGCAGCTCGCCGCGGTAGACGGGTAACAACGGATTGCCCAGCGCGAAGCAGGAAATGATGTCGGTGCCGCCCGAGATCGAGGCGAGTTGCACGTTCTCCTTCACGTCGCGATAGACATAATCGAAGCTCTCGGGTGACAACGGCGATCCGGTCGAGAGGATGGCCTTGAGCGCCGTCAGCTTGTGCGTGTCGCGTGGACGTACGCCCATCTTGGCGGTGGCGTCGATCCACTTCGCCGAGGTACCGAAGATGCTGATGCCGACCTCGTCGGCGAGGTTCCACAGCACATTGCCATCGGGGTAAGTGGGGGAGCCGTCGTACAGCACCACGGCTGCGCCGACCGCCAGCGACGACACCAGCCAGTTCCACATCATCCATCCGCAGGTGGTGTAGTAGAAGATGCGGTCCTCGCGCTTCAGGTCGGTATGCAGCACCAGTTCCTTCAGGTGCTGCAGCAGGGTGCCACCGGCGCCGTGCACGATGCACTTGGGTTTTCCGGTGGTGCCGGACGAGTACATGATGTAGATCGGATGCTCGAACGGCGTCGGCACGAACTCGAGTGGGTGATCTTCATTGCCAACGAAATCATTCCATGACACCGCATTGTGCAGGTTGTCCAGTTGCAGCGGCTCGCTGGAGTACGCCATCACCACGCATTTTTCGATCGACGGGATCTTGTCCAATACCTCGCGCACCTTGGCGAGGCAATCGTGGCGCTTGCCGCCATAGGTGTAGGCGTCGGCGCAGAACAACACCTTCGGTTCGATCTGGCCAAAACGGTCGATGATGCCGTTAACGCCGAAATCCGGCGAAGCCGATGACCACACCGCGCCGAGCGACGCCGTGGCCAGCATCGCGATGATGGTTTCCGGCAGGTTGGGGAGGTAGCCCGCGATGCGGTCATCCTTGCCGACGCCGGCCTGTTTGAGGGCGTGGGCAACACGCCCGACGATCGCGTGCAGTTGCGCGTAGCTGTACTCGCGTTTGTGGCCCTGCTCGTTGCGGAAGATCAGTGCGGGCTTGTCATCCTTGAAGCGCAGCAGGTTGTGAGCGAAATTGAGCTGCACTTCGGGAAACCAGTGCGCGCCCGGCATCTGGTCGCCGTCCACCACTGCGGGCTCGAACTCGCCGGTGGCGCGCACGCCGCAAAATTCCCACACCAGTTGCCAGAATCGTTCGGGGTGGCGGATCGAGAGGTCGTACAGCGGCGCATAGCTGCCGATGTCACTGTTGCCGGTGGTGTCGCGCACGAAGCGCACGAAACGATGCAGGTTGGTGCGCTCCCTGCGCTCGGGACTGGGGGTCCACAACGGTGCGTCGGTCGACATGTCGAAGCCGGATCGGTAGTCGACGAAATTGTAGCGGATCGCGAAGCGCCGGCCAGTCAATTACAAGAGCGCTTCCAGCTCCGGCACGATCTTGAACAGGTCGCCGACGAGGCCGATATCGGCAACTTCGAAGATGGGCGCATCGGCGTCCTTGTTGATGGCGACGATGGTGCCGGCGTCCTTGATGCCGGTCAGGTGCTGGATGGCGCCGGAAATGCCGATGGCCATGTACAGCTCGGGCGCGATGATCTTGCCGGTCTGGCCGACCTGCATGTCGTTGGGACAGTAACCGGCATCGACCGCGGCGCGCGACGCGCCGGCGGCGGCGTGCAGCTTGTCGGCGAGTTTGTAGATGATTTCGAAGTTTTCCTTCGAGCCGAGGCCACGTCCTCCGGACACCACTTTCGCTGCGCTCTGCAGGTCGGGGCGTTCACTCGAGGCCTGTTTCAATTCAACGAATTTCGTGTGTGATGGCAGCGCGGTATCGATTTGCAATGCCTCGACGGGCACTGCATTCGAACCGTCGCCCACGGCAGGCCATGACGCGGTGCGCACGCTGCCGACCACGATCGTGTCGGCGGGCGCTTCGACGGTGACGATCGCGTTGCCGGCGTAGATCGGCCGGGTGAAGGTGTTTGCACCGGATACGGACATGATGTCGCTGACCTGGCCGACGCCCAGCAATGCGGCGACACGGGGCGCTACGTCTTTGCCGAAGGTAGTGGAGGGGAACAGCAGGTGGCTGTAACCCTGCTTCGCGGCACCAGCAATCTGCGGTGCCAGCGTCGCGGCCAACGGGTGTGCGTTTTCCGCGCGCGCGACAGTCAGCACTTTCGAGATGCCGTCCAGTTTCGCAGCCTGCGCGGCGACGGCGTCGGGTGCATCGGCCAGCACCAGCACGTCGATGGTTTCGGGTTTGATCTCGCGTGCGCAGGTGACGCAGCGCGCCGTCGAAGTATTCAGTTGGCCGTTCAGGTGTTCAGCGACGATCAGGATTTTGGACATTTTTGCATGCGCTCGGTTTTTGATTTCCCTTCTCCCTCCGGGAGAAGGATGTCCCGAAGGGGCGGATGAGGGTACGCGTTACGTTGAAAGTGTTGTGCGAAGAGCCGAACCCTCATCCGGCGCTGCTCGCCACCTTCTTCCGGAGGGAGAAGGGCTCAAACCAACCCCTTCTGTTTCAACAGGCCAACCAGTTCCGCCACGTCCTTCACCATCACTCCGCGCGAACGCTTGGGCGGCGGTGCGTAGTGCGTGGTCTTGATTTCCCCGCCATGCCCTGTCCCGAGCGTGGACAGTTCGATCGTTTCTATCGGCTTGGACTTGGCCTTCATGATGTCCGGCAACTTGATGAAGCGCGGCTCGTTCAGGCGCAGGTCGGTAGTGACGACGGCGGGCAGGTCGACTTCAATGGTTTCCAGGCCCGCATCCACTTCGCGGGTGACGGTGGCCTTGTTGTCCGCGAGTTCGAGCTTTGACGCGAAGGTCGCCTGGGGACGATCCCACAGCGCGGCCAGCATTTGTCCGGTCTGGTTGCAGTCGTCGTCGATCGCCTGCTTGCCGAGGATTACGAGGCCCGGTTGTTCCTTTTCGACCAGCTTCAGGAACACGCGCGCAGCCGCCAGCGGCTGAACCGGGTCGGACGTGACCACGTGGATCGCGCGGTTGGCGCCCATCGCGAGGCCATTGCGAAGATGCGCCTGTGCGTCGGCGGGCGCGATGGTGGCGATCACGACTTCCTCGGCGATGCCCTTTTCGCGCAGCCGCAGTGCTTCTTCCAGCGCGATGTCGTCGAACGGATTGGGCGACAATTTCACGCCGTCCGTGACCACGCCCGAGCCATCGGGCTTCACCTGGATGCGCACGTTGTAATCGACCACGCGCTTGTAACCAACCAGAATCTTCATCGGAAATCCCTTGCGTTCGGCCCGCATGCGGCAGGCCCGAAATCAACGCGTCATTGTAACCGACCTCCTGTTTTGCTTCTCCCTTCGGAACGAAGGGCGGAGCGTAGCGAACGCGCGCGCAGCACGAGAGGGGGAGGCTCTTGGCTGTGGTGCATCGGCATCACCTGCGCGGGCATCCCCCCGATGCTGCGCATCGACCCCCTTCCGCAGGAAGGGGGTGAAGGTCATGCTTCCCGCACCTGCGCGGCTTCGGTGTGGCTGAAAAAGCGCGCGTACAACACGAGATAGCCGAGTTGCAAGGCAGCGCCGATCAGGAACGGCAGTGCGAGATAACCCTTGTGGAACAGCCAGCCGCCGATCACCGGGCCGATCGCGCGTGGCAGCTGGATGGAGATATTCTGCAAACTGCTGGCGAGTCCGCGTCGTTCCGCCCGAGTCAGTCCCGCCGCCAGCGCCTGACGCACGCCGCCGGTGCCACGATTGGTGGCGCCACGCACGATATACAACCCCATCGCCGCCCAGAACCATGGCACCAGTGGCATCGCCACCAGCAGTGCGACGCCGAGACCGCGCATCCAGATCACCGTGTTCATGATGCCGTGGCGGCGCGCGATCGCACCGGCGAGGAACGAGCCCGCAGCGCTGACGATGAAGGCCAGCGCGATGCCCGGGCCGATGTCGCTCAACCCGTGCTGGAACTTGATCGCGAACCAGTACGCGATCAGTGGGCCGATCAGGCCGATGCCGAGCCCGTTCAGCGAATTGGCCAGCACCAGTTTTGCGAGCAGACGGTTTTCTGCGCGAGTAAGGTTGCTTGCGGCATCATCATCAGCGCGTTCGCGACGTGCAAACACCGCCGGTTCGCGCGCAAGCAGCATCAACGTGAAACTGGCCAGTGCCCCGGCCAACGGCAGCACAAACAGCCATCGATAATCGCCCGCGCTCATCGCGTGGCCCATCCACCACGCCGGCAGCGCAGCCAGCAACGCACCAATGCCCATGCCGATCAGTCCGACCGCGCTGTTGGCACTGAATACGCTGCCGCGTCGCTGCATCGGCAGCTCGATCGCGAGCCACGCCTGTTCCACCGGTGAAAACGGCCCGGCCGAACCATTGGCGCCGCGCCCGAACGCACCGATCACTGCCGCAGCAACCAGCAACCACGGGGTCGTGGTCAGCATCGCGATCACCGCGACCAGCGCCTGCAGCGCATCGTATGCCAGCAGGAACGCACGCCGTCCACCGCGATCGCTCAAGGGGCCGATGATGATGGTAAGCAGCGTGCCGAACAGCAGTGCACCCATCAGCACGGCACCGATCGCCGTCGCGCTCCAGCCGAGAGCGTGCAGGTACAGGGTGAACGACGCCACCATTGCGCCCTGGCCGATGCTGCGCGCCGCGCGCATACCGATCAGCAGGCGCACGTTGCGGGGTAGGGGTGGGCTTTTGGTTCTTTTCAGTGGACGAGCCATCAGGATGCCATGATGCGCGTGCAGGACTCGGCTTGCGAAGAGCATCCCCCTCGATCCCCCTTCCTTCGGAAGGGGGAAGCGAAGCGGAGCCGCCTTCATGTGTGCTTTTCACTCCCTTCGGAATGAAGGGGAAGCGAAGCGGAGCCGCCTTCATGTGTGCTTTTCACCCCCTTCGGAATTAAGGGAAACGAAGCGGAGCCGCCTTCATGTTGCGCTTTTCACCCCCTTCGGGACGAAGGGGAAGCGAAGCGGAGCCGCCTTCATGTGTGCTTTTCACCCCCTTCGGGATGAAGGGGGTCGATGCTGCCTGTCAGGCAGCATCGGGGGATGTCAGTCGGGCGCGTGCGCGCCGCAGGATCGCTTCGGCGAAGCGCTCTGCCGCGCCTTCCGCATGGTCAACGAACACCGAAGGTTCGACCAGTTCCAGCTCCAGCAGGCGCGGCGAGCCATCGTCATCGTGGATCACGTCCACGCGGGCGTACAGCAGCGGCTGGTCGAACGGAATCGCGGCGAGTGCCCGCTGTGCAACACCCAGTTCGTCCGGTGATGCGTCACGCGGCGTGATCGTCTCCTGAGCAAACAGGCCGGTGGTCGCTTCTGCATCCCGCGTCAGCAGCGGACCCTTGCGGATGGCGTGGCTGAATGCGCCATCGAAGAACAGCAGCGCGGTTTCGCCGTGGTCGTCGACATGTTCCAGATAGGGCTGCAACAAAACGCTGCGGCGGGCGTCGAGCAGGCGTCGCGCATGCGCGACAATGGCGTCACGATTTGCACGCGCATGCCGCTGGGCATCGCGCGACCCGGCGCCGATCGCGGGCTTCACGACGAAGTCATGGGTGTGTGGATGTGCTGCCAGTGCGGCATCCACGGCAGCGCCGGCATCATCGCCCGGTTCGATGAACCGGCTCGGCACCACCGGTACGCCCGAGCTTGCGAGATCGGCGAGGTAATGCTTGTCGGTGTTCCAGCGGATCACATCGAGCGGGTTCAGCAGACGCGTTTGCCGCGATACGAGTTCGGCCCATGCCAGGAATTCCGGCAGGCGTTCGCAGTAGTCCCAGCTCGAACGCAGCAACGCGAGATCGAACCGCGACCATGCAACAGTGGCATCATCCCAATCGACCTCGCATGCCTCTGCATTGGCTTCGCGCAGGGCCGCCGACAGCGGCGGCATGTCGGGGTCGGTGCCGCGCGCGGCGCGCGCAGTGACAAGGGCGATGCGGGGCATGTGGTTTATCCTGCGAGTGCTTGCGATGCGCTCTTTCAGAGTCCCGAATTCCGGATTGCCATTTACAGGTTCTGGTAATTGGGGCCGCTGCCGCCTTCGGGCGTCATCCAGGTGATGATCTCGTACGGGTCCTTGATGTCGCAGGTCTTGCAGTGCACGCAGTTGGCGGCATTGATCTGCAGGCGCAGCGACGGGCCGCCATCGGCGCCGGTTTCCTCGACCATTTCGTAGACGTTGGCGGGGCAGAAGCGTGTACAAGGGTTGCCGTATTCGATCGTGCAGCGATCCACGCAAACGGATGTGTCGGCCACGTGCAGGTGCACCGGCTGGTCCTCGTCGTGTTCGGTGGCGGCAAAGTACACCGACGCAAGACGGTCGCGTGGCGGCAGCGTGCGCTCGATCCAGCCGGGCTCGCGGGGTGAGCTTGCATTCGGGCCGGGGTGATTCTGTCTGGTTGCGGGCGGATCGAGTTTTTCCAGCGATGACCAGTCGGCGTGATTCTTCAGCGTCCATGGCGACAAGCCGGCAGTAGCCGTCTCCCATGCCGCGTTGGCGAGACCGCGCCACAGCCCGGCATGGAAGCCCGGGCGGATATTGCGCACCTTGTGCATTTCTTTCGCGATGCTGGATGCGCGCAGACGCGTATCGAAGCCTTGGCCCGATTGCTTTTCCGCGAAATGTTCGGCGGCCAGCATGCCCGAGCGGATGGCTTGATGGGTGCCCTTGATCTTGGGCACGTTCATCAGCCCCGCGGCGTCGCCGACCAGGAGAGCTCCCGGCATTTCCACCTTCGGCAGTGACTGCAGGCCGCCCTCGATCAGCGCGCGCGCGCCGGCCGAAACGATCTGCCCGCCTTCCAGCAACGGTTCGATCCGCGCGTGGTGTTTCAGTTGCTGGAACGCCTCCCACGGGCGGAACAATGGATCGGAATAATCCAGCCCGGCAACGAAACCGATCGCGACGCGATCCTTGTCGAGGTGGTAAATGAAACTGCCGCCGTAGGTGCGGTTGTCGAGCGGCCAGCCGACGGTATGGGTCACGTGGCCGGGCTGCACGCGACCGGACGGCAGTTGCCACAATTCCTTCAGGCCGATGCCGTAGGTTTGCGGATCACAGCTTTTGTCGAGCCCGAATTTCGCGATCAACTTCTTGCTGACGCTGCCCCGGCAGCCCTCGGCCAGCACCGTGAGTTTCGCGAGGATGTCGATGCCTTGCGTGTAACCTGGCTTGTGCGAGCCGTCCCGTGCGACGCCCATGTCGCCGATCCGCACGCCGGCCACGGCACCCTTGGCGTCGAACACCGCGTCGGCGGCGGCGAAACCGGGGAATACATCCACGCCCAGCGCCTCCGCCTGCGGCGCCAGCCATGCACAAAGTGCACCGAGGCTGACGATGAAGTTGCCGTGATTGTGCATCTGCGGCGGTGTGGGCAGTCTCAAAGCGCGCTTCGAATCGCGCAACAGCAGGAACTCGTCATGCTCGGCCGGCACGCAGATCGGCGGAGGGTTGTCGCGCCAGCCCGGCAGCAGGGCATCCAGCGGTCCGGGTTCGATCACGGCACCGGAAAGGATGTGTGCGCCGACGCTGGCGCCCTTCTCGATCACGCACACGCGGGCATCGGATTGGAGCTGTTTCAGCCGGATCGCAAACGCAAGCCCGGCAGGACCCGCGCCCACCACGACCACGTCGTATTCCATCGTTTCGCGTTCGCTCATGGCGGTTCCCGTTGTTGCCACGTCGTCAGTCGTTCATTGTCTTGGGTTCCCGTGCAAGCGGCAAACCCGCATAATCGGACTGCTTGACGGTTCAGCCCGCTTTCCTTCTCCCTCCGGGAGAAGGTGGCGCGCAGCGCCGGATGAGGGTTCGGCGCTGCGTCATGCTTCACAAGCTCCGTACCCTCACCCGCCCCTTTGGGGCACCCTCCCCCGAGGGGAGAGGGGATTACGGTAGTTGGGGGTCTTGGGTAGTCAGGCAGGTCAACCGGGAAGATGCATGAACGCGATCGAAGAAGGGCAAATGTCGGGACCTGAAGCGCTGCGGCGCGGCAGCGTGTGGCAATGCCTGCACTGGCTTGCTGCGGGGCGCACCTCGTCCGAAGCGCTTGCCGAAGCTTGCCTCGATGCCATCGAACGGCACGATTCCGCGCTGCACGCATTCGTGGATGTGCGTCCCGATATCGTGCGCGATCAGGCCGCCAGCGCGCAGCGTCGCCGTCGCGAGGGTCCGATCGGGAGGCTGGACGGGATCCCGGTCGCGATCAAGGACAACTTCGATGTGGCGGGTTATCCGACGCGCGCCGGGCTGCCATCACGCGAGGGCCGCCTCGCGCGCAACGATGCGCACGCAGTCGAACGCTTGCGGGCGGCCGGCGCGGTGCTGCTCGGCAAGACCAATCTCGACGAGGGCGCGCTCGGCGCGGCCACCCGCAATCCGCACTTCGGCACGACCCGCAATCCGTTCGACGTGAACCGCGTGGCCGGCGGGTCGTCGGGTGGATCCGCCGCGGCGGTCGCGTCCGGCATGGCGCCGGTTGCCATCGGTTCCGACACGTTGGGCTCGGTGCGCATTCCCGCGAGTTACTGTGGCGTGTTCGCGCTGAAGCCGACCCATGGCGAGATTTCCGCGCGCGGACTGGTTCCGGCAGCGCGGCGGCTGGACGCGGTCGGCATCCTCGCCCGCAGCGTGGGTGACCTGGTGGTGATGTTGCAGGTGCTGGCCGGTTACGATGCCGACGATCCGCGTTCGCGCCGGCGCCGGGTCGCGCTGCAGCCGCCGGACTGGAATCCGGCGCATTTGCGCAGCGGCGTGCTGCCGGATCTTGCCGGAATCGGCGTGGCGCAGCCCGTCATCGAGGTGTTCGACGCGGCGCTGGCCAAGCTCGAGCGCGAGCTCGGCGAGCGTCAGACGCTGGATTTTTCCGATTGGCCTTTCCAGAAGATGCGGCGCGCGGGTTTGCTGCTGATGGAAGCCGAGATGTGCGATACCTTTGCCATGGATCTCGCCGATACCGCGCATCCGGCGTCCGATGACTTTCGCCGCATGCTCGACTTTGCCGCGCACAAATCCGCTGCCGATTACGTCATCGCCGACCGCATGCTGGATTATGCGATGTTGAAGGCGCGCCGGGTGTTCTCGCGGGTGGACGTGCTGGTCATGCCCACAACGCCGCAAGGCGCGTTCGCCATCGATGCCCCGGCGCCAGCCTCGCAGGCCGACCTGACCGCGTTCGCCAGCCTTTCCGCATGCCCCGCGGTCAGCATTCCGATGGGCACGCTGCCGGACGGCATGCCGATCGGGATGCAGTTCGTGGGTGCGCCGGGGTCGGATTTGCGCCTGCTGGAACTTGCGGAAGCGTGCGCCTCGGCGCTGGATGCGGCGCCGGCGTATCCCGTCGGGGCGTATGCGTGAGCGATGGGATGTCTCCCTCTCCCGTCGGGAGAGGGTGGTCCGCAGGACCAGGTGAGGGTTCGGCTTTTGCGCGAGCAGTCGTCATCCCGGCGAAAGCCGGGATCCACTTGCGAAACGTTTTCGTTTTAGTTTCGCTCGCCTCAGCGGCGAGCGAGCTACTTTCTGTTTCGGCAGAAAGTAGCCAAAGACCATTGCGCCTGTGGCGGCGATCTCGACAACGTCCTGTTGTCTCGATTGCCCTTGCCGCTTGCCGATCGCGTGCCGGCGCGAACTCCGGCGTGCCTGCCGTCGAACATGCGCGCCTTGCTCGCGCGATCGTCTGCGCGGCTACGGCACCGCCAACGGCGCCGTTTGTCGCTCCGTTCCCGGCCCTCCATGGCCTGCGCCACTGTGGGTTGCGGAATCAAGACGAGGGTGTCAATGCAGATCAGTTGCGATGATCAGCGTGACCTGGAACCGCGTGATGACTTGTCGCCGGCGCCGGCGGAATGCGCCGCCTGATCGCGACCGGCGACGTCGAGCGTCCACGCGACGACCTGTTGCGCGAGTGCGTCGTCGGCCGCGCCAAACGCGGTGACGATCTGTGCCACTTCGGCGCCTGATGGATTCTGCGTGATCACGAAACTGCGTGTCGCCAGCAGCCGGCGCGATCCGCCGCGTCGCAATTGCGCGTCGAAACGCACCACCACGACCGGCGATCCGGAGCGATATTCGGACTGGAATGTGCGCAGGTCACCGCTCAACGTGTAGTCGGATGCGAAGTGGTCTTCGTCGGTGGTGACCGCGTCCAGTTTGGCGGCCATGAAGGCATCGACCAGCCGGTGCTGTACCAGCAACGCGGGCGATTCGCTCCAGCGCGCGCCCTTGTACGTGCTGATCTGACCTGGCTCGGGCATCACGACGATCCCGGTCTGGTCGAGCGTACCGGTCGTGTTGGGCGTATCCACGCGCAGACTGAAATCGACCGTCGCGGCACCGGTCGTCACGGCGGCGGTTTCTTGCGGTTGCCAGATTTGCACGGCTTCGCGTTTGGGCAACACCGAACAGGCAGTGAGCAGCAAGCAGGCGACGCACAACCCGGCCAGCGCACGCGCAGTGGAGAACGGCTTGGTTGCAGTCATCGATGCGTCCTCAGTGTTTGGGCGTGAATTCGTCGGCGTGCTCGCGACCAAGCAGGTAGCCGGCGGGGTTGGACTGCAACTGGTTGGTGATGTGATGGATGTCGCGCAAGGTGGAGCGCAGTTCGCGCAGGGTCGGGCCGATCTGGTCCACGCCGAGCAGACCGGATCGCAGCGATCCCTGGTTTTCGGCAAGCAGCTGGTTGAGGGTTTGCGTGGTTTGCTGCAGCGATGCCATCGCTGCAGCGGCGCGATCCAGGGTTTGCTTGCCGGGGCCGTTGACCAGTCGGTTGGCGCCCGCCAGTGTCGTGTTGAGCTGCTTCGACGCGGCGGCGGCCTGCTGGATCAGGGTGCGCAAGTCGTCGCGCTCGGCGGCGAGCGTGCTGGTGGTCCGGTCGATGTTGTCCAGCGTGTGGTTGATGAGTTCGACGTTCTGCGGTGACACGACCTTGCCCAGCCGGTCGAGAATACCGCTGAGCGACGTCACCACATCGCTGCCGGACGCGAGCAGCGACGACAGCGCCGAACTCTCGGACTTGATCACCGGCACGGGATCTTTCTGGGTCGGCATCAGCGGTTTGCTCGTCGGCGCGCCGCCCGTCAGCTGCACGAAGGCCGCGCCGGTAAGACCCAGCAGCCCGAGCTTGGCGCGGGTGTCGGTCTTGATCGGCGTGTCGGCCGCCACCCGGATGCGTGCCAGCACCTTGCGTGGATCGTTCGGATCGAGCTTCAACTGGCTGACCTGGCCGATCTGGATGCCGTTGTACTGCACCGTGCTGCCGGTGGACAGGCCGGTCACGGCTTCGGTGAACACGACGTCGTAATAGTGGTATTGCCGGTTGAGGCTGGTCTTGCCCAGCCACAGTGCGAACGCCAGCACCGCGACCACCACCACCAGGGTGAGTGCGCCGATGAGTACATGATGGGCCCTGGTTTCCATGTTGCTGCCTCATGCAATCGCGTGGATGGACTCGGCAGCCCGCCCGCGTGGCCCCTGGAAATAGGCGCGTATCCAAGGGTCGTCGAAGCGCTCCACCTTGTCCAGTGTATCGGCCACGATCACGCGCTTGTGTGCAAGCACGGCGACGCGGTCGCAGATGGCGTGCAGCGAGTCGAGATCATGGGTGATCATGAACACGGTCAAACCCAGCGCGTCGCGCAGGGTCCGGATCAATTCATCGAATGCGGCTGCCGCGATGGGGTCGAGGCCCGAGGTCGGTTCGTCGAGGAACACGATGTCGGGATCCAGCGCCAGCGCCCGTGCCAGCGCGGCGCGCTTGCGCATGCCGCCGGACAATTCCGCCGGATATTTGCGGCGCACCTCCGGGGCAAGATCTGCCAACGCAATTTTCAGCGCTGCTACCCGCATGGCGTCATGCAGGGTGAGCCCGGTGTGCTCCATCAACGGCACCCGCACGTTTTCGCTGACAGTCAGCGACGAAAACAACGCGCCGTTCTGGAACAAAACTCCGCAGCGGCTTTCGATCGCGACCCGCCGACCCGTCGGCAGCTCATGCAGGTTTTCGCCAAACAGGCGCACGCTGCCGGCATCGGGCCGGCGCAGGCCCAGGATCGAGCGCAGCAGCACCGACTTGCCGCTGCCCGAGCCGCCCACCACACCCAGGATCTCGCCTCGATACACGTCGAGATCGAGATTTTCGTGCACGACCTGTTCGCCGAACTGGCTGCGCAGGCCACGCACCTCGACCAGCGTTTCGCGCGCGACATCGGCAGTGTGTACGCTCACCAGTTCATCTCCATGAAAAACAGCGCGGCCAGTGCATCGACCACGATCACCAGGAAGATCGACTGCACCACGCTGGAGGTCGTGTGCTCACCGACCGATTGCGCGCTGCCTTCGACGTTGAAACCCTCGAGGCAGCCGATGACCGCGATCAGGAACGCGAAGATCGGCGCCTTGCCGAGGCCCAGCCACAGGTAGCGCAGCGGGGTGTCGTGCTGGAACACGGCGATGAACATCGAGGGTGTGATGTCGAGCGCGTACCAGCACACCAGCCCACCGCCGACCACGCCGGCCAGTATCGCCAGGAAGGTGAGGAGCGGGGTCACCAACACCAACGCGACAGCCCGCGGCAGCACCAGCAGTTCGACCGGATCCAGCCCCATGGTGCGCATCGCGTCGACTTCCTCGCCGACCTTCATGGCACCGATCTGGGCGGTGAACGCGCTGGCGGTGCGTCCGGCCAGGATGATCGCCGTCAACAGGACCCCGAGCTCGCGCATGAATGCGTAAGACACCAGGTCGACCGTGAACAGGGTGGCGCCGTATTGGCGCAGCGCGGTGGCGCCCAGGAAGGCAATCACCGCGCCGATCAGGAACGAAAGCAGGACCACGATCGGCACCGCATCGAGGCCGGTCTGCTCCATGTGCGCGACCAGCGAGGTCATGCGCCAGCGCCGGGGCTGCCAGATGACGCGCGCCAGCGTTTCCAGGGTCATGCCGACGAATGCCAGCAGTCGGGTGCCGAGTTGGCCCGCGTGCAGCATCGCGCTGCCGATGTGCGCCAGCATGTCCATGAAGCCGAAATTGCGCGGCGGCGGCGGGCGGTGTGCGTAGATTTCCGCGACTGCTTCGCTGACGGTGTCGAGCAGCCCGCGCAATTCGCGTGGCACGTCGCGATCGTGCTCGGCCAGCCACTGCAGGCATTTCGGTCCGAGTGCGACGGCGATCAGCCCGGCGCCGGTGGTGTCGATCCGGCCGATGTCGTTGAAATCGACGTCGGGCGTTTCCGGCAAACGCGGTTTGAGCGCGTCGAGCTGGGCCTCGAGTCGTGCGAAGTGCGGCAGCGTCCAGTCGCCGGTGAAGCGCAACACGTTTTCACCGGTTTCCGGCAACGGCAGCCATTCCACGATCCCGGGCATCGTCGGGCTACGGTCCATCGGCACAATCTAGCATGGCGGTACGTGACACGAATCGCGATAATGTGCGTTTTCGGACATGAGACAACGCCATGACCAAGCAGACCGTTCTCAATGCCAGCCATCGTGCCGCTGGAGCCCGGATGGTCGATTTCGGCGGCTGGGACATGCCGCTGCACTACGGGTCGCAGATCGAGGAACACCATGCGGTGCGCCGTGACGCCGGCATGTTCGACGTTTCGCACATGACCGTGGTGGATCTGCGCGGCGCGCGCTGCCGTGACTTTCTGCGGCGTCTCCTGGCCAATGACATCGGCAAGCTGAAGACACCCGGCAAGGCTTTGTATTCGTGCATGCTCAACGAACATGGCGGGGTGATCGACGATTTGATCACCTATTTCCTCATGGAGGACTTCTTCCGCATGGTCGTGAACGCCGCGACGCACGACAAGGATCTGGCGTGGGTCCGGAAGCAGGCGGCTGCGTTCGGCGTGCAAGTCATCGAGCGCCCCGACCTCGCGATGATCGCGGTGCAGGGTCCGCAGGCACGGGCGAAAGTGCTGGGATTGCTTGGTTCCGAAGATCGCGAGCGCGTGGAGAAACTCGGCAAGTTCGTTGCGGCCGAGGCGCGCGGCCCCGCCGGCATGCCTTTGTTCGTCGCGCGCACCGGCTACACCGGCGAGGATGGTTTCGAGATCATGGTTTCCGAATCCCATGCGGTCGCATTGTGGGATGCGCTTGCCGCGGCGGGTGTGCAGCCGGCGGGGCTGGGCGCGCGTGACACGCTGCGGCTGGAAGCCGGCATGAACCTGTACGGCCAGGACATGGACGAAGACATCACCCCGTGGGAAGCCGGTCTCGCGTGGACCGTGTCGCTTGACGGGGGGCGGGACTTCATCGGGCGCGCCGCGCTGGAGAAGCAGAAGGCCGACGGCGTGCCGCGCGAAATGATCGGAGTGGTGCTGGACGACAAGGGCGTGTTGCGCCACGGCCAGCGTGTCGTCACCGGGCAGGGCGGCGGCGAAATCCTGTCCGGCATCTTTGCGCCCACCCTGGGCAAGGCGATCGGCTTCGCGCGGGTTCCGGCCGGCGCACGCGGAAATCTGTGCGTTGACATCCGCGGCCGCGAACTGCCCGTGCGGGCCGTGAAATATCCATTCGTGAGGGATGGCAAGAGCTGTATTTGAGCGATCATCCATGATCGCCGCTTCGATGGAGGTATCGATCACAAATGCTTCCGCAAGCGGGCATCCGTGGCAATGGACGCCGGCCCGGCCATCCGTGGCCGGTCGCTCGAACGGGCACGCGATGCCACCGGCATCGCGCAAGCGCCCGTCCTCGCCCTGATTTTCCACAACAGCCGCTTCGATCGGGGCGTTAGAATTTCCACTCCCGCGATCAACCAAGGACATGTGCCATGAGTGAAATCCCCGGTGACCTGAAGTTCCAGAAATCGCATGAGTGGGCACGCGTCGAGGACGCCGGCCAGGTGCGTGTCGGCATTTCCGATCATGCACAAGGACTGCTCGGCGACCTCGTGTATGTTGAACTGCCGAAGCTCGGCGACACGGTCAAGGCTGGAGAAAGCTGCGCGGTGGTGGAGTCGGTCAAGGCCGCCTCGGATATCTACGCGCCGGTCAGCGGCGAAGTCGTGGCGGTGAACGGGGTGCTTGCCGACAAGCCGGAAACCATCAACGAAGATGCCTATGGCGAGGGCTGGTTGTTCGTGGTCAAGACCGATGGCACTGACGATCTGGATGCGTTGCTCACCCCCGACGATTACGCCGAGTTGATCGAAAACGACGAGTGATCGTCGTGCGATCGCCATTGCTCGCTGCATTGTCGGACAGCTCGATGCAATCGACCGTCTTGAGTTCGTGAACACTCATGACAAGGAACTCCGCAATCCGGGTTCCCGCGACAGCCGCTGCAAATGGAACAGTGGTCGGACGGCCTGTCGACCCGTGATTGAGCGTCCACGGCACAAAAATTCCGGCTGCCGGTTTGCCGGTCGTTCAGCCTGTGCAGGCGCCTTCGCGGTGCACGGCAATGGATCAAGTCCCGCGGAACATCGAAGTTCGCGTTTGCTTGCAACTTTTGCAGTCTGTTGCCGCAAAAGCCATGCCGTGTGCGGGTTTCAGCGTATTTTCCCCACCGGACGTGCGAATGCGATTGGACGTCCATACGTCCATGACAGATATGCCTGGGTGGGGTTTCAACGCGGATAATGCTCGTGCATGCATGTGTGAGGGTGTTCGCAAGAGCTTCATTTGCCGAAAAAAATTGATTGACACCACGATTCCATGGGGCTAGCTTTCCGTCCGACGACATGTAGCAAGACGGAAACATGCCGACTGCCAAGTACATCAAGCCGTATATCGAACACGGTCACAAATCCGAGAGAGTTCGGAAAATCACCGTCTCGATTCCGACCCATGTACTTCGGCTGCTCTCCGACGAGCGCACACGTCGTCAAGTGTCCAACCTGCGGCACGCCACGAACAGTGATCTTTTGTGCGAGGCGTTTCTGCATGCGTTCACTGGGCAACCACTGCCAACTGATGAGGAGCTGAGACGAACCATGGCTACAAAGAAAGCTGCGAAGAGAAAACCCGCCAAGAAGGCGGCCCGCAAATCGGCGAAAGCCAAAACCGCGCGCAAGACGGCGCGCAAGACCGCCCGCAAGGGTGCACGGAAAGCTGCGAAGAAACCGGCACGCAAACGCGCCGCCAAGAAGTCGGCCCGCAAGCGCACCGCGAAGAAGGCCGTGATGGCCAAGACCTCGCGCGCCAGCAAGACCAAGCGTGCGAAGAAGCGTGCAAAGAAGTAATTCCGCTTCAAGTCGGTAAAGCTTCACCGGCATTCATAACGACAAGCCTGCTCTTCCCGCGACGCCCAGCGCGGGAAGATCGCGGGCAAAAAGTGCAGATGTTGGCCCCGGCCCCGTGCCGGGGCTTTCCATTTCCGGAATGCGTCCCGACAGCCACGGCGTCGCGCGGAGGCGCCGGGCAATCGGAATACCCTCGACAACAGCCCGCATTCGACGGAATGGCCCCGGCGAGCGGTCCATGGATCGCGTGATTGTCGAGCCCGTCACAGCTTGTTTTCTCGCCGTGGGGCAATCTTCCGGCATGGGGGAATCGTTCGGGGAAATGGAATGATTCGTGCATGGCCCTTCGGGTCGCATTCTTCTTTTCGCAAGCAGGTGCACGCATGATTACTCTCGAATCCGGTCGCTCCGAATGGAGGGCATTCGGGCCCGCCGCCGGTTTGCGCGGCGTCGCGGTCATCATGGGCATGGCATTGTTGCTGGCTGGTTGCGGCAAGGGGCAGCAGGCGTCGTCCACGGCAACCAGGACCGGCGCGAAACCGGCGACATCCGCTGCCGTCAAACCGGCGCCAGCTTCGGCGCCGGCGACATTGCCCGCACAGTCGCCGGCTGGCGCCGCCAGCGCCGCGCAAGCGCAGCAACAGGCTGCTGCCGCAGCCACGGCCAAGCTTACTTCCATGAGCGTGTCCGATTTGCTTGCAGCCGCGCGCGAGGCGTATGCCGGGAACCGCGTCGTCGCGCCGGCTGGCAACAACGCAATGGAGTACTACGAAGCGGTGTTGGCAAAGCAGCCGGACAACCAGGTTGCGAAGGACGCATTGCGCGAAACTTTTCCTTTCGGCGTGCCCGATGTGGACAAGGCCATTGCCCAGAACAACTTCACCGACGCCGGGCGCGAAATCGATGTGCTCGCGAAGGCCGATCCCACCAATTACACGCTGACGTTGTTGCGTTCCAAGCTGGACGCGCAGAAAAAATTGCAGGCACGCCAGCAGCAGCAAGCGCAGTTGCAGGCGCAGGCTGCGGCCCAACTTGCCGCCGCGCAGCAGACCGCCGCGAAGCAAGCTGCCGCGCAACAGGCCGCCGCACAACAGGCTGCCGCCGCGAAAGCTGCGGCCGAGCAGCAGGCGGCCAAGCTTGCAGCCCAGCAGCAGGCTGCAGCAAAGACCGCTGCCCGGAATGAAGTTGCGACCACGCCCGAAGGCAAAACCCGCGACGCCGTCGTGGTGAGCGCCGTTCCGGCGAGATATCCGATCACGGCCGCGCGCGAGCAGATATCGGGCTATGCAGTGGTCGAGTTCACGGTGGCTACAGACGGCTCGGTCGAGAACCCGCACGTCGTCGATTCGAAACCGCGCCGCGTGTTCGACCGCGCCGCCGTCCAGGCGATCGAGCGCTACAAGTTCAAACCCGCCGTGAAAGACGGTCAACCCGTGGCCAGCGTCGTGCGACGGACCATCGACTTCAAATTCGGCGGGTGAAATCGCGCGGATGCGCGATTTCAGGTGCAGCATGGATGCCGCACCGGTGCAATCGCACCAAGGACGGCTGCTTGCCAGAACCTACATCCAGGAACGCAACAAACCCATGGCATCGCGCGCCGTTGCGAACACGCGAGGCAGGATACCGGGACCGGCTATTGCCGGTGACGAACGTGTCCGACGCGTTGATGGCCGGATTGTTTGCTCCGGCTGGCGCCGTGTTCGGGGCGATCCAGGCCCGCCCAGTCCTGGTGCGGCAACCCGAGCAGGGCATCGAGCAGTTCAGGCATCAATCCCGCCGGGGTGTTGCTTTCGCAATTCCACAGAACCACGATGCCTGCGTGATACTTCGGCAGAAACCCGATCATTGAACGATAACCCTGCACGGCGCCGGCGTGGAAGACAAGCGTGGTGCCGGCGTAGTCGTACACGCGCCAACCGAGTGCGTAGGATGCTTTCTTGACGCGCGCGCGGCGCCAGTTCGAGAACATCCGCTCGGTCGGCGTGGCGATCACCGGCGCGTGCAGCACTTCCAGCAGCGAATCGGGCAGCACCATCGGGCGGCCGCCCATTTGCGCGATCAGCCACTGCTCCATGTCACGGATGCTGGCGTTGACGCCGGCCGCGGGCGGTATGTAAAAGTTCGTATTGGGTTGGTAGGCAATCCAGTGTCCGCCGCGCTTGTGGTGCGGGCGCGCCCAACTGCGGCTGTCTTCCAGTCCATCGCGTCCGTAGCTTGCGGTGACCATGCCGAGCGGCAGGAACAGATACCGGTCGACCATGTGCATGAAGAACTGGCCGGTCTTGGCGTGGATCACGTCGCCGATCAGCGAGAAGGCGATGTTCTGGTAGCCATAGCAGTCGCCCGGATCGCAGGTCATCGGCACCGTCGCGAGCTTGCGCTCCAGCTTCTGGTAGGGCACGCCATCCGACAGCAGGTTGTCATAAGCGTTGTGCGGAAGCCCGATGCTCTGGCTCAGGATGTCGTGCACGGTGGCTTGTTGGGAGGCGTTGGCATCGCGCAGTTTGAAGAACGGCAACACCGCCGAAAGCCGCGTGTCCCAGCTCAACATGTCCTGGCGCACCAGCAGGCCGGTCAGCGCGGTGGCGAACGCCTTGGACAGCGAGGCCAGCCGGAACACGGTATCGGGTTTCACCCTCGCGCCGGTGCTCGCGTCGGCGAAACCGAGGGTACGTTCGTAGCGTACCTTGCCATCGATCACCACCGCGGTGGCAAGCCCGGCGGTGCGGTTTTCGGTGGCAAGCTGGTCCAGCCAGTGCTCGTAATCCTTGAGCGCGCCGTCGACGCGCATTGCCGGCAGGCGTGCCCTCGAACCGGTGTGGACGACGGGTGGTTCCGGTGGAACGGAGTTGCCGTGGGTCTGGGCACGCGGCGCAGCCGACGCAATGGTTGAAAACAGGATGCAGGCCAAGCCTGCATGGAAAGCGGATAAACGCATGCTATGCTCGAATTGTTGTGCGACCATCCGTGATCGCCGCAATGGTGGACCGGTCGGCGGCCGGGAACAACCACCTAACAAGCCTCGTGAGACCAGAGCGGCCTTTACAGCCGCCGCGAGAGCCGCCGTCCATGGCCAGGAGCTCGTGGCCGAGAGCCCGGTGGCCCGACTTTTCACGACAGCCGTCCTGGACAAAACTTCCAACCGAGGAGAAAACAATGACAGCTCTGATCATCATCCTGATCATCATCGCCATCATTGTGATTTACCTGATCGCGATCTACAACGGGCTGGTTACCTCGCGCAATGCCTACAAGAATGCGTTCGCGCAGATCGACGTGCAATTGACACGCCGCCACGACCTGATTCCGAATCTGGTCGAGACCGCCAAGGGCTACATTTCACATGAACGCGAAACCCTGGAAGCGGTCACCCAGGCGCGCACCGCCGCGGTGAACGGACTGGCTGCGGCCAAGGCCCAGCCTGGCGATCCGAATGCGATGAAGCAGTTGTCCGGCAGCGAAAACCAGCTCACCCAGGCGCTGGGGCGGTTGTTTGCAGTCAGCGAGGCCTATCCGGACCTGAAAGCCAACCAGAACATGATGCAGCTGTCCGAGGCACTCACTTCCACCGAGAATCGCGTGGCGTTCGCAAGGCAGGCGTACAACGACTCGGTGATGAACTACAACAACAAGGCCCAGGTGTTTCCCTCCACGCTGATCGCCGGGCCATTCGGTTTTGCGCCGGCGGAGCAATTGGCGATCGATGATCCGGCAAAACGTGAAGTGCCCAAGGTATCGTTTTCCTAGCGATCATCCCTGACCGCTGCCTCGCTGGATGCTCGCGCAAACGAATACGTTGATGCCGAACGGACGCCAGAACGGGCTTCGCGCCCTGACTTTCCACATTTGTGCGATCATCCCTGATCGCCGCGTCGCTGGATGCGGGCAAACGAATACGTTGGTGCCGAACGGACGCCAGAACGGGCCTCCTGCCCTGACTTTCCACAACAGCCGCCTTGCGCGGAGCGTCGCGGCAGAATAACGGCCTGCGACGTCAGCTTTCCCGATTCCCGGATGGCCATGGACTTTTTTGCGCAAGAAGCCAAGGTTCGACGTTCGAGCCGCACGCTGGTGCTGTTGTTCGCGCTGGCCGTTCTCGCGATCGTGATCGCGGTCGATCTGGTCTGCGCGTTCGTGCTGGGTGTGGGCCCGCAGCCGCTGCCGTTGCTCGGCATCGCGGTCGCGGTCGTGGTGGTGATCGGTCTGTGTTCGGCCTATCGGGTGGCCAGTCTTTCCGGCGGCGGCGCCGCGGTCGCCCGCGAGATGAACGCGACCGAGGTGCCGGCCGATACCCGCAATCCGCAATGGCAGCGCCTGCGCAACGTGATCGAGGAAGTCGCGATTGCTTCGGGCGTTCCGGTTCCCGATATCTACGTGATGCAGAACGAGGCGGCGATCAACGCGTTCGCGGCCGGCTACACGCCCGCCGACGCCGTGGTCTGCGTGACCCAGGGCTGCCTCGACAAGTTGGATCGAGACGAGTTGCAGGGCGTGATCGCGCATGAATTCAGCCACGTGTTGAATGGCGACATGCGCCTAAATATCCGCCTGATTGGCCTGTTGTTCGGAATCATGGCGATCTGGGTGATCGGCCGCTTCATGATGTGGGGCGGCTTCTTCGGCGGCGGACAGGGCGGCGGACGCAGGCGAGGCGGCAGCAGCAGCGGCCAGGTTGCCGTGGCCGGCTTGGCCCTGCTCGCGATCGGTGCGATCGGCCTGTTCTTCGGTCGCCTGATCCAGGCCGCGGTGGCGCGCAAGCGCGAATCGCTGGCCGACGCCTCGGCGGTACAGTTCACGCGCCAAACCGGAGGGATAGCCGGGGCACTGAAAAAGATCGCGGTATTCGAAGAAAGCTCGGCCCTGCAAACGCCGCGTCGCGACGAAGTGCGCCACATGCTGTTCGGCGACGCCGAGCAAAGTTCGTGGTTCGCCACCCACCCGCCGATCCTCCAGCGCATCAAGGCGCTGGAACCCGGATTCAAACCCGAGGAGCTGGATGCTTACGCCAGGCAGTGGCTCGCGTCAGGCGGCAATCCGGACACGATCGAACCGCACGCGACGCTGCACCCGTGGGAGAAGGCGGTGCACGATTTCGCGCGTGCCGATGGCGATGTGGATATCCGCAGCACGCCGCCAACCGGTGCAACGCATGCGGGCGCGATCGGCGGGGTGCTGCCTGCGTCCGGCGCCGAACTTGCGATCACCGCGGCGGGCGTCGCCGCGCAGGTGGCCTCGCCGGCCAGCAACGATTACCGGGCCGCCACGCAATTGCACGCGCGCATTCCGGCTGCACTGGCCACTGCCACCCGTGATCCACGCGGCGCGCTTGCGGTGTTGTTCGCGCTGGTGATGTCCGGACACCCGGATCTGCAGTCGCGGCAGGCACAGAGCGTCGAGAAGGCGTTCGACAGCGTGCTCGCCGATGCGACGCAGACCCTCGCAAAGCAGATGACTGATTTGCATCCCATGCTGCGGCTGCCGCTGGCGCAGCTGGCGTTTCCCGCGTTGAAGCGACGTCCGGGTACCGAGATCAGCCGCTGCGTCGAGACGCTGGATGCCCTGATCCACGCCGACGGTCGGGTGGATCTCGATGAATACTGCCTTGCCAAGCTGGTGCAGGCGCAAGTGGTCGCGGCGCAGGATCCTTCGGCCAAACCGGGTACGCTCAAACTGGCTGCCGCAAGGGACGAACTGCGCGACCTTGCAGCCTTGCTGGCGCATTTCGGAAACGATGACGAGGATGCTGCACGGCGCGCGTTCGAGGCCGCAATGCAGGTTGCGTTGCCCAACGCTTCGATCATTTACGCGTTGCCCGAGGATTGGCAAGCCGCGCTGGACCGCGCCTTGGCTGCGCTCGCGCGAGTGGCTCCGGAAGGCAAGCAGCTGACCGTGCGCGCGCTGACCCGCACGATCGCGGCCGACGGCAAGGTCACCGTTGCCGAATCGGAAATGCTGCGCGTGGTGTGCTCGGTACTTGGTTGTCCGTTGCCGGTTTTGCTTGGCGATCATGCTTGATTTGTGCGATCGTCCCTGATCGCTGCATCACCGGGCAAAACCATCGTGATGCTTCAACCAGCAGCCATCCATGGCGCCGGGCACCGGCCCGGCCATCCGTGGCCGGTCGCTCAGCCGGCCACGCGATGCCACCGGCATCGCGTAAACGTCCGTCCTCGCCCTGACTTTTCACAACAGCCGCTTCGAGCGGGATATTCATGCCAGCAAGTCGCGGCGCAAAGTCCGGGCATGTGCCACCAGGTCCGGAAAGAACGCATCGAAGTGGCTCTGCAACGCGTCAGCGTTGGCCTTCAGCACGGACATGGCATCGCCGATCGGCGAAGGCCGTGAAAGACGCTGCGCCAGCGCGTGGAAAACCACGTCGAGGGTGGTGTCGTCACCATAGCCCGCAGGCAATCCGTGCGCGTGCATCCACTGCAGGAATGCGCGCAGCGAGTCCGGCAATTCCGGGGCGCGCGCATCCAGCAGCGCCAGCCAGCGTTGCGAGAAATCCGGCAGGGATTCGTCCGCGCTGTAATGGCTCCAGTCCTGCACCAGCAGGTGATCGAACCATACGTCCAGCACGATGCCCGCGTAGCGGCGCATGGGCGATGCGAACAGCTTGCGTGCTGCCATCAATTGCGGATGCGAATCGGTGTGGCGGTCGATTGCGCGATGGAAACGCAGGCCTGCCCTGCGTGCCGCAGTCCAGGTTGGGTCAGGGAAACCATGGATGAAGTCGCCCAGCGCGCTGCCCAGTGCGAACTCGGCGCCGCCCGGGTCAGAGAGCAGGGCATGGGCAAGATGATTCATGGCTGTATCATCCTCCCATGAGCGAAGCCCTGCTGCCGGCCCCGGCCGCCTTTCCGGACGCCCCCGCCACGTTCGCGCTGCCTGGCCCGGCCGGTACGCTGGAAGTGGCAGCGGCTGTTCCGGAGTCCGGCCATGCGCGTGCCGGCAGCGTCGTGATCTGCCATCCGAATCCGCAGCAGGGTGGCACCATGCGGAACAAGGTGGTCACGATGCTGGAGCGTTCCTTCCGCGAGGCCGGCCTCGCGACCGTGCGCTTCAACTTCCGCGGCACCGGCGCGTCGACCGGCACGTTCGACAACGGCGATGGCGAAAGCGGTGATCTGGTGGCCGTCGCGCAATGGGTACGCCAGACGCGACCCGGCGATGCACTGTGGCTGGCCGGTTTTTCTTTCGGCAGCTACATCGCCCTGCGCTGCGCCCGCTCGCTGGGCGCCGACGCGCTGATCACCGTGGCGCCGCCTGTCGACCGCTACGAATTCGCCGAGCTGGCGATGCCAACCTGTCCCTGGTTGATCGTGCAGGGCGAGGAAGACGAGGTGGTCGATCCGCAGGCTGTGTTCGATTGGGTCGAAACGCTGGATCCGGCTCCCGCGCTTGTTCGCATGCCCGCAACCGGGCACTTCTTCCACCGCCGACTGATGGACCTGCGCGGCGTCGTGAAGAATGCAGTCCGCTCGTGGCTCCCGCCGGTGGTGTGCGATCATCCCTGATCGCTGCTTCGCCAGATGACTGTTTTTCGAAACGATCTCGAGATCGTGAAGACCAGAACGGCCTTAAAAGCCGCCGTCCATGGCCAAGAGCTCCGTGGCCTGACTTCTCACAATGCTTTTGCGATCGTCCCTGATCGCTGCTTCGCCGAAACGATATGCCCCATGAGCATTCTCGCGTCATGCACATCAGAACGGCCATCCGTGGCCTGACTTTCCACAACAGCCGCTCCGAACGGTACACCCATGACTGAAGAAAACCGGCGCGAACTCGAGGCCGGCATCGAACGCGATCTCGAAGGCCGCATGACCTACGCGAGCTACCTGCGGCTCGCAACCCTGCTGTCCGCGCAACGGCCGCTGTCCGATCCGCCCTACCACGACGAGATGCTGTTCATTGTGCAGCACCACATCGCCGAGCTGTGGCTGAAACTGATGATCCACGAGCTGCGGGCGACGATCGCCGACCTCGACGCCGACCACGTCGACCAGGCGCTGAAGAAGCTCGCGCGCGTCAAGCGCATCCAGGACCAGTTGTTCAACGAGTGGGCGACGCTCGAGACCATGACGCCGCACGAGTACCTGAAATTCCGTGATGCGCTGGGGCCGTCGTCGGGTTTCCAGTCGGCGCAATACCGCACG
>DASUJD010000038.1:0-23802 GCA_036279455.1 Rhodanobacteraceae bacterium
CCGATGGCCTACGTGCTGTGGACGAAGTTCCTGAAGCACCATCCCGAGAACCCGCACTGGGCCGATCGCGACCGTTTCGTGCTGTCGGCGGGCCATGGTTCGGCCCTGCTTTACAGCTTGTTGTACCTGACCGGCTACGACCTGTCGCTGGACGACATCAAGCAATTCCGCCAGTGGGGCAGCAGGACGCCGGGCCATCCGGAGCGCGGCCATACCGCGGGCGTCGAGGTCACCACAGGCCCGTTGGGGCAGGGCATGGCCAACGCCGTTGGCATGGCGATGGCGGAAGCGCAGCTTGCCGCGCGCTACAACCGCGACGGCCACAAGGTTGTCGATCACCATACCTATGCGATCGTCAGCGATGGCGATTTGATGGAAGGCGTCACCTCCGAAGCCGCTTCGCTGGCCGGGCATCTGAAACTCGGCAAGCTGATCTGCCTGTACGACGACAACTACGTGACCCTGGCGGCCGGTACCGACATCACTTTCACCGAGAACCGCGCCGCGCGCTTCAAGGCGTATGGCTGGCACGTGCAGAC
This sequence comes from Rhodanobacteraceae bacterium, assembly GCA_036279455.1. Classification (GTDB taxonomy): domain Bacteria; phylum Pseudomonadota; class Gammaproteobacteria; order Xanthomonadales; family Rhodanobacteraceae; genus 66-474. The sequence goes on from DASUJD010000038.1 coordinate 540, forward strand.
GATCGAGAACGGCAACGACCTCGAGGCCATCGAAAAGGCCATCAAGCGCGCCAAGGGCAAGAAGGATCAACCGTCGATGATCCTGGTGCGCACCCACATCGGTTTCGGCTCGCCGCTGCAGGATAGCTACAAGGCGCACGGTTCGCCGCTGGGCGCCGAGAACGTCATCAAGACCAAGCAGAAGCTCGGTTGGCCCGAGCAGCCGGCGTTCCTGGTGCCGGAAGAAGCGCTGGCGCATTTCCGCGAAGCGCAGAAAAAAGGCAAAGGCGCCGAGACCGGCTGGAAGCGCCGCTGGAACAAATATGCCAAGACTTTTCCGGAGCTTGCAGCGGAATTGCAAGGTTCTCTCGATGGCAAATTGCCGGCCGGATGGGACGCCGACGTGCCGATATTCCCGGCCGACGCCAAGGGCCTTGCGACCCGCGTCGCGGGCGGCAAGGTGCTGTCGGCGATCGCCCCGAAACTACCGTCCATCAGTGGCGGTTCGGCCGACCTTGATCCTTCCACCCATACCGCGGTGAAGGGCCTGGGCGTGTTCTCGCCCGGCAAGGAACCCGATGAGCAAAGCGCCGACGACGAAGTGTGGAGCTATGCCGGCCGGAATCTTCATTTCGGCGTGCGCGAGCACGCGATGGGATCGATCGCCAACGGTCTGGCCGCGCACGGCGGCTTCATTCCGTACACCGCCACCTTCATGGTGTTCTCCGATTACATGCGCCCGCCGATGCGCCTCGCCGCGATCATGGGCCTGCACGTCGTCAACGTGTTCACCCACGACTCGATCGCGGTGGGCGAGGATGGCCCGACCCACGAACCCGTCGAACAATTGGCCGGCCTGCGTTCGGTGCCGAACCTCAACGTGATCCGTCCCGGTGACGCGAACGAAACCGCGGTTGCGTGGAGGGTGGCGATCGAAACCTCCGACCGCCCGACCGTGCTGGTGTTGTCACGCCAGAACGTGCCGACGCTGGACCGCAACAAGTTCGCCAGTGCCGACGGCCTGCGCCGCGGCGCCTATGTGCTACTGGATGCGCCGGAAGGGTCGCCTGACCTCATCCTGATCGGCGCCGGCGCCGAAACCGGGCTGGTCGTGCAGGCGGTCGAAAAGCTGCAGGCCGAAGGCATCAAGGCGCGCGCGGTGTCGATGCCGAGCTGGGAGCTGTTCGCGGCGCAGGATCATTCGTATCGCGACTCCGTGCTGCCGCCCAATGTGCACGCGCGGTTGGCCGTGGAAGCCGGATGCCGCGAAGGCTGGGAACGCTGGGTTGGCGATCGCGGTTCCGGCGTGGGCGTGAACCGCTACGGCGCTTCCGCGCCCGGCGAAACCGTACTTGAAAAATACGGCTTCACCGTCGACAACGTGATCGAGAAAGCGAAGGAACTGCTGGCGCACTGACGAATAGCTATTTTCCGCCTCGATCCGAAACCGATTCAAACCGGCAAAGGGGTTTGAAGGCCGTTCATTTCACGCGGCCGCGATTCGATGCCGGTTCATCGGGGCGCGCGAATAATGGAGATCGACAGGGACGTCGGGCATGGCTGTCCGGCGTCCCGTCGAACCGCGCGTTCAAGCCACGGCTATTTCAGACAAGGAGTGCCATCATGAAAACCCAAATCGCAGCTGTCGTCATCGCATCCCTGCTCGCTGGTTCACTGGGCACCATCGCCTATGCCAACGGAGCTCAGCAGATGACTCCACAGCCGCAGACGACGCCCATGACCTCTGCGCCCAACGGGATGTCGGGCGGCCAGACCGCACAGCAGATCAAACAGGCGCTGACCTCGCACGGCGTCACGTCGGCCCACATCACCGTCGCATTCAGCAACGGCACCGCAACGCTCAGTGGAACCGTCTACTCGCAGCAGGATATCGCGAAGGCAAAAAAAGCCGCGATGGGCGTGCCCGGAGTCAATCACGTCGACACATCGGGCTTGCATGCGCGCACCAGCGCAAGCCAGGGCCAGGGTTGATCGCTCACGATCGTTTGCGCCGCCTCGTGCCGGGCATGCAGCTCGGCCGGGGCTGCGCCTGTTTCAGATGAGGACGAACTGGCAGCAGCGTTCGCCGACGACATCCTTTTTTGCAGCCGGCCGCTGAAGCTTGCGTTTATTGTTCCTTGACCGTCACGCTCTTCAGCAGCAAGTCGAGCTTGCGCTTCATCTCTTTCTGCGGCAGGGTGCCGGGCTGATAGACATAGGCGCTGTACAGCACCGACGCTTTGTCGGCATGCGGCGCCGGAACGACCGCGTTGATCCTGGTCATGTCGTTTTCGCTGTAAGCCATCGCATCGTAGGGATGCCGCCTGTCCACGACTTTCTTCCAGAAACTCTGGTGGCTGTCATCGAGATCGACGGGTGGCGCCCGATTGCGTATGAGGCTGACCCAGTGATGATCCTGGTTGTCCTCGGCCAGCCAGGCTTGCGCTACGCCCCATGTCACTTTGCCGTCGCGATCGGGAAAGAAGGTGAATCCCAGGGTCAGCATGCTGTCGGCGTCGATCTTTTGCAGCCTGGGCTGGAACGCGAATGCGAGGCGCGATGAGTCGTAGCGGAACTCCTTGCCATAATCGAATGCGATGTGGATACCCTTGAAAACGCTCGGCAACCATTGCGGTTCGGCGAGGAACGCTTTCCACTGCGCCAGCGTGCCGTCGTAGGGCAGGCTGACGAAATCGGTCAACGCGCGCATGTTGATCACGGCGTCGTGCATCGTGGAGGTCGGTTCGAGCCGCATCATGATCGCGTAGCCGTCCGGTGTCGGCAGTGCAAACAGGCTGGCGTATCCATTGGCATATGGCACAAGCCATCTCCAGGTTTGCCAGCGGCGGCCCCAACGGTCGGTCCAGGTTCCGGTCGTGTCGGGATTCCCGAGAGACGTGACCCTGACGCTTTCCGATCCGATGCGACGCTTCAGCAATCCGGTTTTGAGCAGCATGTCCATCACGCCTTTCGGGTCGTGATTGAAAGTCGCCTCGGGAATGCTGTCGGGTTTGCGCAGGTGGAACAGGATGTTGCCCGCGACCACACCAGCCGAGATGTAGCCGTTGCTGGACAGGGTGATCCGGGTCGTCGCCTTTCCACTGGCAACCCACACTCCATCGCTGTTGCGCGTGATGAGTTGCGGGAAGTCGTCCATCGACGGGCCGCTGTACAGCAATTGGTGCGAACCGTTGCCGTCCGGGAACAGGTTGGCCGATTGCTGCTTGAGCAGGGCCTTGAGTTGCGAATCAAGGTAAGGATGGAATGCCCCGGCGTAGGCCGCAAAGAAATCCGAGACCGAAAGCGGCAACTTGAATTCGCCCTTGAATGTGCCGGAGAGGGTGGAATCGAATATATCGAACTGGTACGACAGGCGCCTGTCGAGTCGCGCCAGATCGCTGGGCGCGTTCAGCACGTCACTCATCGGCAGCGCATAGTTGAGGTTCTCGTTGGGAGATTTCATCAACACCACGCCGATCACCTTGCCGCCCTGGTCCAGCAGCGGGCCGCCGCTGTTGCCGGGCGACGCCGCGGCCGAGAAACGAATCCATTTCCACTTGCCGTCCTGGGCCTCGGGCGTGTTCGAGGTGTACAGACCGCTGCGGATCACCACGCCGGTGCCGAGCGCGTTGCCGACCGAATACACCACCTGGTTCAAGGCAGGGCGCGTGTCGACGGCGAGCGGCGTGACCTTGGGCGGATCCTTCAACGAAAACACCACGAAGTCGCGGCGCAGGGCGAACTTCTCGATCTTGTCGATGGCGTAGACCTTGCCCGAGGCGTCACGCAGCTCCGGCGGCCCCCACAGGCTTTGGTAGCCGACCATCAGCACATGCCCCGCGGTGACGTAACGATTGGGGCCGATCGCGAACGCCGTGCCGATCGAATAGTACTTGTCGGTGCGTTCCTGATAGGGAACCAGGTCCATTGGCAACGGCTTTTCGTAACTGAGGGTGTCCTTGGGCTTGGCCGCCACCACTTCGAAGGTCGCCGCCTGGATCCCCGGCAACAGCGATGGGTTCAGAGTGGTATCGGCGTGAGCGAAACCGATCACCAGCCAGGCGAGGCTTGCGGCAAGCAGACAAGCGGCGGTGCGCACGTTCCGCAGGTGCGCGGAACCGGTCGGTAAAGCCATGGGGTGCCCCCAAAGTCGAGAAGGATGACGCCGAAACGGCGCGGATATTTGCACAACTCCACGCTGCTTGCACGCGATCATGGCATCGCTACATGCCGGTACGGTGAAAAATCATCTCCAGCACGAACTTGGAGCCGAAAAATGCCAGCAGCAGGATCGCCATGCCGAGCAGGGTCAGGTTCACGGCGCGGCGCCCGCGCCAGCCCCAGAGCCAGCGGCCGATCAGCAGTACCCCGAAGACGATCCAGGCCACCAGCGACAGGATCGCGGTGTGGGCCTGGTGCTGGGCGTGCAGGTTGTGGACGAACAGGATCCCCGACAGCAGGGTCAGGGTCAGCAGGGCGAAGCCCGCGCCGATCAACTTGAACATCAGCGATTCGGTTTGGGTGAGTGGCGGCAGTGCGCCCGCCCACGCGCTCAGGCGACGGCTGCGCAAGGCTTTTTCCTGGGTTGCCAGCAACAGTGCCAGCACCGCGGCGATCGCCAGCAGGCTGTAGCCGATCAGGGCGATGGTGACGTGCAGCTTGATCTGCCAGTCGAGCGGAAACGGTGCGGTGGGCGGCGCCACGAATTCGTCGATCCCGAGAAACAGCCCCGCCAGCGGAAACAGGATGATTCCGAGCGCCGCGACCGGGCGTGCGACGTTGACGATCAGGGTCAGCGCTGCGATCACCGCCGAAACCAGCGACAGCGCAGCGTAGAAGTGCAGGTCCACCGCGCCGCGATGAATGCCGAACAGCACCACGAAGTGCAACAGCACCGCAATCGTGCCCGTGGCCAGCGCCGCGCGTCGCGGTGTCGCCCCCTGGTCCAGGAGTGGCCGTGCCAGCGCAGCGGCTGCGGCGAAATACAGTGCGATCGCGAGGACCGCCGCAAGCTGCATCGTGGTCGAGTGCGTGGGCATGGCGTGAGTGTCGCATGCCGCCCGCCACGCGTGCCAGCGCCGCAGCCGGCGCGAAGGGCGAACCGCATGGATGGGGCGAGTCAGCGCAGCCGGCTAGGGCCTGTTAACGCTATGCCAAGTGAACCGCGTTGCTTCCGCAGCGGTTGCCAGACAAGGCGCGCGCCGCAGCGCCATGGTGGTTCCATGGTCAAGGTGCGCACCGCCGTGGGCGGCCGCTGCGGAGCAACCCCTCGGGCCGGGGCCGTTTGCCCGCATGGCTGTGTCATCGCTCGTCGAAGTATCGACATACATCTTCCTCGCTCTTCCTTGCCCTGCGGGCAAACGGCCGACGGCGCGGCCACGTGGCATAGCGTTAACAGGCCCTATTTCGAGGTTTCGAGGAACAGCTCGCCGATCGTCACGGCCAGCGGGTAGGGCTTGAAGTGGTTGCGGTTGCTGAGGATGACGACCGTGAGGTGTTGCTTCGGCCAGCGGATGATCACGTTGCGAAAGCCGATGCTTTCGCCCGAGTGCCATACCGTGTCGCCGCTGATGCGCCATCCGAACCCGTAGTCGGTGTCGGGGTCGTCGGTGGGGTCATGCGGGCCAAACATCAGGCGCCGCGAATCCGCATCCAGCAGCTTGTCGGAATACAGCGCGGCATCCCATTTGGCCAGGTCGTCGATGGACGAGTAGATGCCGCCGTCGCCGCGGGTGGCGCTGGTGACGTCCTGATCGGTACGCGTCCACTTGCCGTCGATCTTGCTGTAGCCGTAGGCGCGATGGGTGACCTGCGGACCGCGATGGTGCTCGTACATCAGCGTGTGATCCATGCCCAGCGGCTGGAATATCCGTTTTTTCATGAAGTCGGCCAGATCCATCCCCGAGACGCGCTGCACGATCAGGCCCAACAGCACATAGCCGCCGTTGCTGTAGCGGTGCGCGCTGCCGGGCTCGAAGTACAGGCGATGCTGGGCGGCGATCATCCGCAGCACGTCGTCGTCATTGATCTGGGTGGTGCGCTCGGACGGGATCAGACTTTCGTAGTCGACCAAACCGCTGCTGTGGGTGAGCAGATTTTCGATGGTGATTTTGCTGTCGCCGGGAGGCAATTCAGGCAACCATTTGCGCACCGGATCGGTGAGCTTCAACTTGCCGTCCTGCTTCAGCAACAGGATCGAGGCCGCGGTGAACTGCTTGCTGACCGATGCAAGGCGATAATTGGTCGCAGGCGTGGTCGCGATGTGTTTTTCGAGGTTCGCGCGGCCGTAGCCGCGCCTGATCACGGCCTTGCCGTCCCTGATGACCAGCAACGAGGCGCCGGGAATGTCGCCTGCATAACGGCTCATCAAGGCATTGACGGCCGCCTCCCGCCGCGCGGTCATGATCGGCTCGGCAGCCTGCGTGTTCGTGCTTGCGACGGCGACCATCGACAGGCACCCCATCAGCGCGCACGCCCGCACAAACCATCGTGGATGCATGTTCATGGGCAACCCCCCTTGCGCGTGAAGTCCAGATCCTCGAAGTCGGAGCTGGCATCCGCATTGGGATCGACCAGCGCCATGTGCAGGGTGCCGTCGACGTGCGCGGGAAAGTGCAACCATGCATCGGGAGCCTCGTCCCAGTGCACCAGGTATTGCTTGCCCACACGCATCACCTGACCCGTCAGCAGGGGTGACATCAGCGACGCAAGCTGCACGGTATCACCGCGCCCACAGATGCGTACCTTGCCGAACCACGGGTCTTGCCACACCCCGAGCAACGTTTTCAGTTCCGCCGGCGTCGCCGGCTGGCGCGATGACGTGTCGGGCACGGGCGCTTGGTTGTGCGACTCGTAATGCTTCAGTTCATCGGCGTAGCTCGCCACCGATTGCATCTTGTCCGGCGCGGTGAAGTGCTTCACCAACACCTCATCGAGTACGGTCAGCGCGTCATCCGCGCTGCTGTCGAGCAGGACCACGAAACCGCTCTTGCGATACGGCAGCAGCATGATTGCCGCACGCATCCCTTCGAGCACGCCGGTGTGCCAGACCGTCATCTCGCCATCGGCGTCGGAAATACGCCAGCCGAGCGCGTTGCTGAAGAAATGCGTGTCGTCCCAGTCCAGACGGCGTTTCGAAATCGGCACCGGCGTGTGCGGCGTCCATTCCGCTTCGCGTTGCGCAGGCGTCAACCATGTCAGTTGCTGCGGCGTCGGCGCCAGCCAACTCTTCGCCCAGATCAGCATGTCGTGCAGGCTGCAGCTGACGCCGCCAGCCGCATCCATGGTGGTGGCGTGGCGAATGGCCCCGCGAGCGGGTATCGCGACGTAATGGCCATGGCGCCAGACATGCGGACGCGCCACGTTGCCTGCCTTGTCGCGATTCCAGGTGCCGACCTGGCAGCGATCCATGCCCAGTGGCTGGAAGACCTCGCGACGGAGCAGTTGCGAATACGGCGCGTCGCCCACTGCCGCGGCCACTTGTCCCGCGGTCACGAACAACACGTTGTCGTAGGCGTAGCCCGCGCGAAAACTGTAAGCCGGCTTCAGATAGCGCAACCCCTGCACCACATCCTGCGGCGTGAAATGACTGGGGTGCGGCCACAGCATCAGGTCGCCGGCAAACCCATGCAGGCCGCTGTGGTGCGACAGCAAATCCTTGACCTGCATGTTCTTCGTCACCCACGGGTCGTACATCCGGAATGAAGGCAGGTATTGGGTAACCGGAGCGGTCCACTGCAACTTGCCCGCTTCCACCAGGCGCGCCAATGCCGTCACGGTCATGGCTTTGGTGGTGGAGCCGATTTCGAACAGGCTGTCGGCATTGATGGGTTTCCCCGATGGCAGCTTGCCCTCGACACGCGTGTAAACCACCTTGCCGTCCTCGATCACGCCGACGGCGATGCCCGGCAGGTGGTAGTGCGCAACCACGGCATCGATGAGGCGGTCAAGGTCGGATCCGGGACCCGGTCGATGTACCGCAGCCTGTGCGCCGGTTACGCACAATGCCAAGGTCAGTGTGATAAGACTGGTTCTGGAGAACCTCTGAAGAACCGTCGCGAGCGAAGGCGGCTTGCGTGACGCCGACTGCATCGGCAGGATTGCCGATGCGAACGCTGCAGGCGGCCCGCAGGGCGAGCCACATGGATGTGGCGAGTTTGCGCAGCAAGCGGAGCGTACACGCCAGTACGTGAGCATGACTCGCCGCATCCGCGGCTCGCCCTTCGGGCCATTCGCTGCGCGAATGTTCGCTTCGACATCCTGCCTGCGCAGTGCGAGCACCGCCGGCGCGCAAGCTGCCGAGCGCAGCAGGTTATTCGGAGGTTCGTTCATGGGTTCTCCCAATTGTCGGCCGGTTGCTCGTCGACGATCATTTCGTCGAAGGTCTGCCGCCGCCGTACTACCGCGTAGCGACCGCGGTCCAGCATGACCTCGGCAGCCAGTGGCCGCGAGTTGAAATTCGATGCCATGGACGCGCCGTAGGCGCCGGTGGTCCCGATCATCACCAGATCGCCGGCTTCGCATCGAGGCAATTTGCGTGCGCGCGCGAACGTATCACTGGTCTCGCAGACCGGACCGACCACATCGTACGTTTGCGGCGGTCTTCCTGCATCCACCAGCGGCGCGATGCGGTGCCAGGCGTCGTACAGGCTGGGTCGTATCAGTTCGGTCATGGCCGCATCCAGTATCAGGAACCTGCGGCGTCGGCCGCGCTTGACGCGGATCACGCGCGCCAGCAACACGCCGGCCTCGGCCACCAGCCAGCGCCCCGGTTCCAGCAGGATACGGCCGCCGAACCCGGCAAGCGTGTCGCGGATGACGTCGGCGTAATCTTCAACGGCGACCGGCCGGTCGCGGTCGGCGCGGTAGCACACTCCGAGCCCGCCGCCCACGTCGATGCTGTTGATGGCATGTCCTGCAGCCGCGAGTTCGCGCCACAGGTCGGCGCTGCGTTGCAGTGCCAGGCGAATCGGATCGAGGCTCAGCATCTGTGAGCCGATGTGCACGTGCAGACCGTCCAGGCGCACGTGTGTGAGCCTTGCGCTGTCGGCAAACCACCGGCGCGCCTCGGCGATGCCGACACCGAACTTGTTTTCCGACTTGCCGGTGGAGATCTTGCTGTGGGTGCCGGCATCGACGTCCGGGTTGATGCGCGCGGATGCGTGTGCCGTCACGTCGCGTTCCGCCGCGAGCCGCTCCAACAGGTGCAGTTCGTCTTCCGATTCCACGTTGAAGCGCGCGATGCCGACAGCCAGCGCATCGGCGATTTCTTCGGCGCTCTTGCCGACGCCGGAAAACACGATGCGCTCCGCCGGGATGCCGGCGCGCAGGCATCGCCACATCTCACCCCCCGACACGATGTCCGCGCCGAGACCGGCTTCGGCCATCAACTGCAGGATTGCGACATTCGGATTGGCCTTGACCGCGTAGCACACCGACGCGTCGAGCCTTTGCAACGCCGCCTTTAGCGCACCAATGCGTTGCCTGATGGCAGATGCGGAATAGACCTGACACGGCGTGCCGACGCGCCGTGCCAATGCCTGCAAGTCCACGCCGTCCAGGCATGCATCGTCAACGCATGCGGGTTCGACGGTGGCGGTCATCATGAACTGCGGCGTATCAATAACCCGCCGCAAGCCCGGCGGAACGGTGCGGGTCGCTTGCGCCTTCCAGCATGCCGGTCTTCGGGTCGACCAGGATGGATTCGAGCACGCCCAGGTGGCGCTGCTTGAGGGTGTAGCCCATCGCTTCCAGTTGCTGCTTCGACTCGGGCGTCAGCAGGCCGGGTCCGACATACACGACGTCCGGATACCACTGCTGATGGACGTGCGGCGCCTCGATGGCCTGCTGCATGTTCATGCCGAAGTCGACCACGTTGAGGATGCTTTGCATCGTGGTCGAGATGATGGTGGCGCTGCCGGGGCTGCCGCTCAGCATGAACGGCTTGCCATCCTTCAGCACGATGGTGGGTGTCATCGAACTCAAGGGGCGCTTGCCGGGCGCGACTTCATCGGCCTTGCCCTGGACCAGGCCGGCGCCGTTGGATGCGCCTGGTTTGGCGGTGAAGTCGTCCATTTCGTCGTTGAGGAAAAAGCCGGTGTCGCCCGCGATCTGCTTGATGCCGAACAGGAAGTTGACGGTGTAGGTCACGGCCACCGCATTGCCGTCCTTGTCCATCACCGAATAATGCGTGGTGTTGTTGCCTTCGCTGGCGGGAAGGAAGCTCTTGATCCGGGACGATGGCGTGGCCTTGTCCGGCTGGATCGTCGAGCGCAGCCTGGCCGCGTAGGAGGCCGACAGCAATTTCTGCATAGGGATGTGCACGAAATCCGGATCGCCCAGGTAGGTATTGCGGGTTGCGAAGGCGCGGCGTTCGGCTTCGGCGAAGTAATGCACGAACTTGACCGACCCATAGCCCCACTGACCGAGCGGCCAGGGCTCCAGGATATTCAGCGCAAGACACATGGTGGTGCCACCGGAACTGGGCGGCGGTGCGGAGAGGATGGTGTAACCGCGATATTCGCACTGGACGGGTTTCTTCCACTCGACGTTGTAGCTGGCGAAATCCTTGATGCCGAGGATGCCGCCGTGGGCGTTGCTGGCTTTTACAACCGCCTTGGCGATGGAGCCCTTGTAGAACGCGTCGGTGCCGCCTTGGGCAATCTTCTCCAGGGTATTGGCCAGATCATTCTGCACCAGGCGGTCACCCGCCTTCCATGGCTTGCCGCCATGGCCGAAGACCGCGGCAGAGTGGGGGTATTTGTTGAGTTCCTTCAGACGCCCGTTGAGGATTTGGGCGTCACCTTTTTCCAGCACGAATCCATCGCGTGCGAGTTTGATGGCAGGCTGCATGACCTGCGCAAGGCTCATCGTGCCGTACTTCTCGAGCGCGGTATCCAGGCCCATCACGGTGCCGGGCACGCCGACGCCGAGATAGGTGTCGGTGCTGCGACCTTCCACCACGTTGCCTTTTGCGTCCAGGAACATGTTGGTGGTGGCCTTGAGCGGCGCCTTCTCGCGGAAGTTCAGGAACAGGTTGGTGCCGTTGGCGAGATGGATGGTCATGAAACCACCGCCGCCGATGTTGCCGCAACATGGTTGCGTCACCGCCAATGCGTAGCCCACGGCGACCGCCGCATCGATGGCGTTCCCGCCCTGTTTCAGGATTTCCACGCCGGCTTCGGTTGCGAAGTGTTGATCCGTGACCACCATTGCGTGCCTGGCGGTCACCGGCTCGGCTTTTTCCAGTGCCTCGCGGGTGGCGGCAGGAATGTGGGCGAACGGCGATGCATTGGGCGATGCACTTGTCGTATCCGTTGCCGGGGTCGAAGTCGCGACGCCGGCCGTGCTGGCCGAAGGGGTGTTGCCGGCAGGCGGAGTGGGGCTGCTGCAGGCGGCGGCGCCGAGCGATAGCAAACCCACGGCCAGCAGCGCCAGTTGACGATGTCCCCGGTGGCACGGGGTGGTCGAGCGTTCGGCGCGCGGCCTGGGCGTGATTTTGCCGGACATGTTCACCTTCCTGATCGAATTCACAAGCATAGTTACAGGTTCGCGGGCGTTGCCAATGAAAAAATCGGCATATCGCATAACCGGAACTTGTGGGGCCGGGGCACCGGTGGCTTCCCAAGATGCCCGGAGTAGTGGCGAAGAACCTTGGACACGGTTGGGCGCAGATAAAAGTGCTTCATCCGTTTTCATCCGCATCGATCCGTGTCGCGAGCTGCTCTTTGTGTACAGAGAAAAGCATCGGGCAATGGATTTCAACACGTCTGGCCGTCAACCACCCCAGAATCCCGGCGCCGGCGGCGACAGCAGGCCATTTGCCAGCTTCACGCCGTCGACGTAGTCGTTCTCCAGCCACAGCGGACCGTCCAGATCGATGAACTCCGCTTCGCGCGCGATTTCGAGCGCCGGGGCGATCCCGAGCGATGAACCCACCATACATCCAACCATGATGCGGAATCCCGCCTCGCGGGCGGCACGCAGCAGGCGCCAGGCCTCGGTGAGGCCGCCGGTCTTGTCCAGCTTGATGTTGATGACCTGGTAGCGATAAAGCAGTCGCGGCAAATCGGCCGTCGTGTGGCAGGACTCGTCGGCACAGATCGGAATGCGGCTCGCAAGACCCTGCAGATCGGCGTCGGCCTTCGCCGGCAGCGGCTGTTCGATGAGGGCTACGCCGGCACGTTCCAGCGCCGGCAGAAGGTCACGCAGGATTTCGATGGTCCAGCTTTCGTTCGGATCGACGATCAACCGGGCGTCGGGCGCCGCGCGCCGTACCGCTTCGATCCGCTCGGCCGGTCCGTCGGCGTCGACCTTGACCTTGATCAGTCCGGCATCCGCGATGCGCGAGGTGGCTTTTTCCATCGCCTGCGGCGTATCGAGACTGACAGTGAGCGCAGTGGTGAGCGGCGCATGCGGCGGTTTCGCCAGCTGCGTCCACACCGGTACATGGCAGAGCCGTGCGTCCAGATCCCACAACGCCAGGTCCAGCGCGTTGCGCGCGGCGCCCGGCGAGAGGCGCGCCTGCAATTCATCCCGGCCCATGCCCGCGCACAGGTCCTTGCGCAGTGCCTCCATTTCATCGAGCACGGATGCGACCGACTCGTTGTAACGCCCATATGGAACGGATTCGCCGCGTCCAGTGCAATCCGCCTGCCTGAGTTCGACGCTCACCACATCCGCCACGTGCCTGACTCCACGCGCGATGCGGAAAGGCGAGTGCAATGGCAGGCTGCGGTGCCGGATGTTCAGTTCGCGCAGCATGCCAGCAGGTTGTCGACGATGGCTTCGACGCCCATGGTGACCGGATCCTGGCAGGGCAGGCCGAGCCGGCCGCCGATCTCCCGGCACGCCGTGATCGCCTGCTGCCCGGAAAGGTCGGAGGTATTGAGCGCGATGCCGACCGCCTTGACCGCGGGATTGGTCAGACGCGCCGCGGTGAGATTGGCTTCAAGACATTGTTCGAGATCGGGCAGGGGGAAACCGGGGAGCCCGCGCATGTATTGACGCGTCGGCTCGTGACACAACACCAGGGCATCGGGTTGCGAGCCGTGCAGCAGGCCCAGTGATACGCCCGAGTACGAAGGATGAAACAACGAGCCCTGGCCTTCGATGAGGTCCCATCCGTTGTCGTCACGCGCCGGCGAGATCGCCTCGACGGCGCCCGAGATGAAATCGGCGATCACCGAATCCACCGGGATGCCGCCGCCGGCGACGAAAATGCCGGTCTGTCCGGTGGCACGGAAATCCGCCGTGATGCCGCGCTTGCGCATGCTGCGTTCGAGCGCGAGCGCGGTGTACATCTTGCCGACCGAGCAGTCGGTGCCTACCGTCAACAGCCGGCGGCCTGCACGATTGCGGCCGTTGCCGACTTCGAGGCTGCGGGTGCATTCGCGGGCATCGAACAATATGCGACGGTTGCGCCTTGCGGCAGCCACGATTGCCGCGTTGTCACGCAGCTTCTGGTGCAGGCCGGCCACCACGTTGAGGCCGGCGTCGAGCGCAGCGACGATGTCGGTGACGGTCTCGGGTCCCATCACGCCGCCCGCATTCGCGTTGCCGATCACCATGGAGTCGGCGCCGGCGGCCTTGGCCTCGGCGAAATCCATTTCGGGCAACCCCAGCGTGAACCGGCAGTCGGGGTGGCGGTGCTGGCCCACGCACCAGTCGGGCCGCCAGTAAGCCAGGCCCCTGGCCGTCTTGATGGCCAAATTGTCGGCAGCTTTGCCCAGATACAACAGGTAAGGCGGGCCCCATTGGCCGCCTGCCGCTTCGCCATGGTCAGACATGCGCTGCTTCCTTCGTATGTCCATTGCGCTAGCCATATGCCAGCAGCAGGGTAGCCGTCGGCGGGCGCTGCCTGCCAATGAAAAGACGGGCACAAGGCATAACTAACAGTTGTGAGCGGGTTGTTTTTCCCCTGTAGGCGCGGGCATCAGTCGCCGTGATCACGACGTACGTGCGCCATTTGCACCATTCCGTTGCAAACCCTGCCGACAATGACAGCAAGCGGTCATGGCCCACCTTCGGATCCATCCGGCTCCGCTTGCGTGCCGTCGATGACGCTGTAACCACGTTTTCGCATGACCCGGAGAACCTCGTCCACGGGCAGCGCGGGCACTTCATGATGATCGCGACCGGTCATGGTCCGGGCATGGAAAAGCGAGTTGAGGATCGCTTCCTCGGTGGCCTCGATGGTGGCCATGAACAGCGGAGACATCGCATCGTTTCGCACCGTGGTCATGCGTCGCAGTCGATGGTTCGACTGGTACGCGACCCGCACACCCCCGCTGGTCGAAAATGCGATCACGTAATCGCCGCTGCCGTTCGACTCGATCCCCCCGGTCTTGCCCAGTCCGAGGATCGCGCGCTTCGCGAGTCGTTTCAGGTTGCGCGAACTCAATGGTGCGTCCGTGGCCACCACGATCATGCATGAGCCGTCGGGCGAATCGGTCAATTTGTCGCTCAGGTAATAGTGGTGCAGAAGTTTTCCGACCGGTACGCCATCGATGTTCAGCACGCCGCCGAAATTGGTTTGCACCAGCACGCCGACGGTGTAACCGCCGAGGCTCGCGGGCAGCTTTCTGGACGAGGTTCCGATGCCACCCTTGAAGCCGAAGGCCACGGTGCCGGTGCCCGCGCCAACGTCGCCTTGAGCGACCGATCCGCTGGCAGCGGACCGGATGGCATCGAGCACATCTTGTTTGGTCACGTGACGTCCGCGGATGTCGTTCAAATAGCCATCATTGGTTTCACCGACCACGGGATTCACCGATCGCACATCGGCGTTGGCGGGAAAGGAAAACGTGTAGTCGATCAAGGCGTCGGCCGCGGTGGGTACGCTGAGCGTGTTGGTCAGGACGATCGGGGTTTCGATATTGCCGAGCTCGGCGATTTGCGTGGTGCCGGTCAGCTTGCCGAAACCGTTGCCCACGTACACGGCGGCCGGCACCTTGTCCTGAAAGATGTTTCCGGGATGCGGCAGGATCGCGGTGACGCCGGTACGAATGTCATTGCCCTCGATGAGGGTTTTCTGGCCCACCGTTACACCCGGCACGTCCGTGATTGCATTCCACTTGCCCGGTTGCAGCACCCCGATCCTGATTCCGTATTCGCGCAGGTTCTGGTGCTGCGCGTATGCCGGCAGGCAGGCCAGCAGCAGGAAGACTGCGACGGCAAGACGAACAGGCATGGCTCACTCCATGTTGGCGTGATGAACACGGCGGGCAGGCGGTCTGCGGCAGTGTACCGGTCTGTCCATACCTTTGGCCCGGGCCTTTGGCATCCGGCCGTGCGATGATGCGGATTCGACGGGTACCCTGCTGCCGGCGCCGCGCGCAAGGCGCGGGTCCGGAAGCGGTGGTGATCAGGTACGGCCGCAAGCGGGTTAAAATTTCGACATGCGTCTGCGCTACATCGAACTGTTTCATGCCGTGTTGACCACGGGCAGCCTCACCGGGGCCGCCAAGCTGCTGAACATTTCGCAGCCCGCGGCCAGCAAGGCGTTGCAGCATGCCGAAGAGAATCTCGGCTTCGCGCTGTTCAGCCGCGTGCGCGGGCGTCTGTTGCCGACCCAGCAGGCCCTGCTGTTGCGCGATCGCATCGAGAAAATCATCCAGGATGTGCACGAGCTCCAGCGCCTCACCACCAACATGAGCCAGCCGGGCAGTTGTCCGTTGCGGGTCACCTGTACGCCCACCCTGGCGCAGGTACTGCTTCCGGCCGCGACCGTGCTGTTGCGCAAGGCCTTTCCGGACGTGACCGCCGAGCTGTCCACCCAGCATTCGGCGATGATGTGCGAGTCGCTGACGTTGCGCGAAACCGACATCGGACTCACGTTGCAGGACACCGGACACCAGACCCTGCGCCAGAAGGTGTTGGGCCGCGCGCAGGTAATGGTGATCGCGCCGCCCGGCTGGTGGGCCGAGCCGGAATTGGCGCACCCGTTGCCGATCAGCGCGCTGGCCAGCCAACCGATGATCGGCATCACCGTGCGTGACGCGTTGGGCAGCATGTTGCAGACGCACCTGGCGCAGGTCGTGCCGGCGCCGCAGATCACCGTCGCGGTCCAGACCTACCAGTTGGCGCATTCGCTGGTCGCGAAGGGCGAAGGTCTGGCATTGGTCGATCCTTTTACCGCCCGTTGCGGCGTCCCTGACAGCGTGCAGATGCGGCCATTGAAACCGCACCTCGATGTCGTCCTGTATGCGATGTATAGGCCGGAGAGCCCATTGGATCCGGTGCAGAAGCGTTTCCTTGAACTGGTGAGGCAATTGGCGCAGCGGATGCTGGCTTGAGGCCTGAAGGCGTTCCGGGCAGGCACGTCCAACGCCCGGTTATGGCTGGTGCAGGTCTTTTCATCGGCGACATGCTGCATCCGAAGCTTGTTTTCGACATGATGTTGTTGCCGTTGGTGGGCGCAGCGAAAGGGAGGCAGTGATGAAATCGTTTCGTGTGTTGCTGGCTGGAACCGCACTGGCGGTCATTGCGACGGCGTTTGCGTCGAGTGTTCCAATCGAGGGATTCCCGCCGTCGTTGCAATCCGCCGACCTGGTGTTGCGCGACGCGACCATTGCCACGCTGGATCCGTTGCAACCGAAGGCCCAGGCCCTCGCTATCCGCGACGGCAAGATCCAGGCGCTCGGCAGCGATGCGGCCATCGCGCGTTACATCGGCAAGCAAACGAAAGTGATGGATTTGCACGGCGCGTTCGTGACGCCGGGCTTCATCGAAGGCCACGGACATTTGCTGCAGACCGGCGAATCGCTGCTGCAGATCAACGTCGGCAAGGCGGCCAATTGGGACGGCGTGGTCGCGATGGTGAAAGCCGCGGTGGCCAGGGCCAAACCCGGGGAATGGATCGTGGGCTTCGGCTGGCTGGAGAGCAAATGGAATCGCGTGCCGCAGCCGAACCTGCATGGGCTGCCGCTGCCGGCAACCTTGAATGCCGCATCACCGAACAATCCGGTATTGCTGACGACCGCGAGTTACCACGGCCTGTATGCCAACGCGCTGGCCCTGAAACTCGCGGGCATCACCGACCACACGCCCGACCCGGTGGGCGGCACCATCGTGCGCGACGCGCAGGGCCACGCCATCGGCATGCTGAAGGACACCGCGGCGGCCCCGGTGTATGCCGCGTACCGGAAATACCTGGCGCACCTGCCGGCCGCCGAGCAGGAAGCGCGCCACGAGAAGGAACTGCACCTGGCGGTGCAGAACGAGATCAGCAAGGGCATCACCACCTTCGTGGACCAGGGTGAGGATTTCAGGACCATCGACTGGCTGAAACAGCAGGTTGCGAAGGGGGTTGCGAACGGAAGCTTCCCGCTGCGGCTGTACGTCAACGTCGGCGTGCTGGACGTCGCGAGCCTCGACAAGAACCTCGCGAAGTACCGCATCATCGGTTTTGCCGACGATCACTTCACCGTGCGCGGTGTGGGCGAGGATGTTTCCGACGGCGCGCTGGGCACGCGCAGCGCGTGGTTCCTGAAACCCTACAGCGATGCGCCGGACATCACCGGCAAGAACGTCACGCCGATGAGCAAGCTTGCGCAGATCGCGCGGATCGCGGCGCGCGACGATTTCCAGGTTTCCATCCACGCGATCGGCGACCGCGCCAACCGCGAATTGCTCGACATGTACCAGAAGATCTTCGAGGAAGATCCAACTGCGCACGCGCTGCGCTTCCGCATCGAGCACGCGCAGCATCTGAGCCCGGCGGACATTCCGCGTTTCGCCGGAATGGGCGTGATCGCCTCGATGCAGTCCATCCATACCTGTTCGGATGCGCCGATGGTGATTCCGCGCATCGGCGAGCAACGCGCGAAAGAGGGCGCGTACGTCTGGAAGAAACTGATCGACAGCGGCGCGATCGTGCTGGATGGCACCGACACGCCGGTCGAGGACACCAACCCCATCCCGGTGTTCTACTGCGGCGTCACCCGTGCCTACGACCACGGCAAGAAGACGTTCTTCCCGGCCGAGGCCAAGACCAGGATGCAGGAGCTGAAGTCCTACACCTGGAACAACGCCTACGCGATCTTCGAGGATCACGAACTGGGTTCGCTGACGCCCGGCAAGCTGGCCGACATCGATGTGTTCTCGGGCGACCTGTTGACGATGCCGGCCAACGACATCCTGCGCACGCGCGTGTTGTACACCATCATCGGCGGCAAGGTCGTGTATCAGCGATCGGGCGCCGACAAATGGCGCAAGGGGCAGTTGTTCGAGGCGATGCCGGAATTCGATCACGCCGAGTGACCGTAGAACGGCAGCGAAGGCATCGGTCATGCGCGTACTCGTCTTGGGCAGCGGCGTGATCGGCGTCAGCAGCGCGTGGTACCTCGCGCGTGCGGGATTCGAGGTGACGGTGGTGGACCGTGCGCCCGGTCCGGCACTGGAAACCAGCTTCGCCAACGCCGGCCAGATTTCGCCGGGCTATGCGGCGCCGTGGGCGGCGCCGGGCGTGCCGCTGATGGCATTGCGCTGGTTGTTCGCGAAACACCCGCCGCTGGTGATCAAGCCAGGCCTCGATCCGAACCAGTACATCTGGTTGCTGCGGATGCTGCGCAACTGCACGGCGAAACGTTACGCGATCAACAAGGCGCGCATGTTGCGCCTTGCCCGATACAGCGCCGAATGCCTCGACGAACTCGCCAACGAACTCGGCCTGGATTACGAAGGTCGGCAGATGGGCACACTGCAGCTGTTCCGAACGCAATCGCAACTGGAGGCCGCGGGCAAGGACATTGCCGTGCTCGAACGACATGGCGTGGCTTTCGAACTGCTCGATCGCACCGGCATCGTGAAAGCCGAACCGGCGTTGGCTGCGGTCGTCGACAAGTTCACGGGCGCGTTGCGCCTGCCGGGCGACCAGACCGGTGACTGTGCATTGTTCACGCGCCTGCTGGCGCAGCACGCACAGGCAGCCGGGGTGGAATTTCGCTTCAATGCAACGGTTGAACGCATCGAAGCGTCCGGTAACCGCGTTACGGGTGTGCGCATCGACGGCAAGCCAGAGCGTGCGGACAGCTATGTTCTGGCGCTCGGCAGCTACACCCCGCGGCTGGTCTCGCCGCTTGGAATTCGTCTGCCGGTGTACCCGCTGAAGGGCTATTCGTTGACGCTGCCCATCACCAACGCGGCGATGGCGCCCATGTCCACCGTACTCGACGAGAGCTTCAAGGTTGCCGTGACGCGTTTCGGGCAGCGCATCCGTGTCGGCGGTATTGCCGAGTCGTGCGGGTTCGATCTGTCGGTGCCGGCGCGACGGCGGGCGACCCTCGAAACGGTCGTCACCGATTTGTATCCGGATGGCGGTGACCTTGCCCGCGGCGAATTCTGGACCGGCTTGCGGCCAGCCACCCCCGATGGCACGCCGGTGGTCGGTGAAACGCGTTTCGACAATCTTTATCTCAACACCGGCCACGGTACGCTGGGTTGGACCATGGCCTGTGGATCGGGGCGTTACCTCGCCGACCTGATTGCGGGTGCGCTGCCGCAAATCGGTACCGAAGGTCTGGACATTTCGCGATACGCGCGCGTGGGGTTGCAGGTGAGCGCGGGCGGGATGTTCTCGGCAGCACCGGTTCCATCCGCGCAATGACCATCACGCCGGAAGTCCGCTGACCGGTCGTCCGGCTGCCGGGATTGGTACACGCGCGGCGCTCCCGGAGATCGAGGTCGGTGGGCGTCGGCGCGTGAACGGTTTCGGCCCCGTTGTGCCGGCTTGCATCTGGATGCGTCCCCTGCTGCCTGGAAGAGGGAAACCCTGCATGGGCGTTGGCAAACCGCGCGTATCGGGTTCCGGCGAAGCGGCGAGCGTGTGCGATGAATGCGTATAACCGAAGGCTATGTTCCACGGCCATCTTTTCATTGGAAGGCACTTTCAAACTGTGATCAACTCGATTTGCTGATGATACGCACCGCACCTGCACCGCACTGCGCCTGCATCTGTTGCCTGATGGCTTGCATCGTGCCGATCTGCCAGTGACAGCAGGGCATAGACGGCCACACCGCTGTGTGTCGCAGGCGTGGCGAGCGTGCGGGCCGACATGTCGAATGTTGCACCTTGAGGGAGGTTATCCATGAAGTCCAAATCCGTGCGTGCGCCGCGCCGCAGCGCAGTCTTCCGGCGCAAGGCGCTTGCCTTGGCAATCGGTGGTTCGGTGGCCCTGATATTCGGCGCCAATGCTTTCGCACAGGCGGTCGATGGCACGATCCACGGAACGGTGCCGGTCGCGCCGAATGAAAGCATCCAGGTCACCGGCGGCGCGGGATTCAACCGTACGATCACCGTGGGGCCGTCCGGTCAATACTCGATCACCCTGCCGGTGGGTACTTATACCGTATCGTTGTTGCAGAACGGGAACGTGGTGCAGAGCCAGACCGACGTGGCCCCGGTTGCGGCAGGTGCGGTGACAGTCAATTTCGCGTCGAGCGCTGGGAATGTCCGTACCCTCAGCACGGTCAACGTCACCGCAATCGCAATTCCGGCGATCGACGTGACCACCACCAACCAGGTTACGACGATCACGGCCAGACAGTTGCAACAGCTGCCCCTGGGGCGCGATGCAGAAGACATTGCGATGCTGGCGCCGGGCGTGCAGCCGGGTTCGGCGGTGCTGGTCGGCGGTCCACTCGGCACTGGCGCGGTGACCTTTGGCGGCGCATCGACGGCCGAGAATGCCTACTACATCGATGGCATGCTGACCAGCGCGGCACTCGACGACCAGGGCGGCATTGGCCTGCCTTACGCTTCCATAGCCCAGCAGCAGACCTTCATCAGCGGCTACGGCGCCAAGTACGGCCGCTCCATCGGTGGCGTGATCAACCAGATCGGCAAGAGCGGTTCCAACCAGTGGCACTTCGGATTGCGTGCCCAATGGGAGCCGACGAACTGGCACGCAGATCCGAAGAACACCTACTACGCCAATCCGCTGGTCACCCGGGTAGGCCACCACGCGGGTGAGCTGTATCAGTACAACCAAAGCAACCACGGCATGAATACGGTCTATGACGCGTATGTCAGTGGTCCGATCGTCAAGGACAAGCTGTTCTTCTTCCTGGGTGCCGAGCAGGATGATTCGAGATACGCGAGCGTCAACTGCGTATATTGCCTGAATACGGAATTTTTTGACCAGACACACAAGCCGAAGGTCTATCTGAAGCTCAACTGGAACATCAACGAAAGCAATTTCCTGACCTTGACCGCGCTGCAGAGCTCCATGAAGTCATGGGACTGGACCTACAACTACGATTACGACACGCACAACGCGACAAGCTTTTTCTACAAGGGTCAGACGGCCAAGAACGTCTACAGGATGGGGGTGCTCAACTACACCTCCTACATCACAGACAACCTGACCCTGCACGCGACGTATGGCAAATCGCACGAGCAGTACGGAAGCTTCCAGCCGGGGTACCCTGGGTATGATCCGACCTTGGTGTACGTCGGTGGCATCTCCGACGAAAACCCTGCGTTCACGCCAAATGGCCCCATCTTCAATTCGCAGAATGCCCTGACGGTGACGCCGGACAACCATCGCGTCGACCTCACCGACTATCGCCTGGACCTGGATTACAAATGGGGCAACCATGATTTCCAGGTCGGTATCGACAACGACATCTCGACGGACCTCAATGATGGCGTGGAGGGCACCGGGCCGGGCTACGGCTGGAGTTACGGACTGGTTGGGCCAGCTGACCTCAACAAGCCGCTGGTCGGCACCGATCCGAACTCGGTACCGTACGTGGCGCCGGTGACTTCGAACCCGGCGGGCGCCGGCGGCTACTACGTGACGAAGCTGATCCAGGCTTACAGCCCGTCCACGCGGGTGGTCGAACGCGCGCAATACATCCAGGACAGATGGCAGATCACGCCGAACTTCCTGCTGACGCTGGGTTTGCGCAACGACCAGTTCGTCAACTACGACGCCGCCTCCCGGCCCTACATCCGGCTGACCAGCCCCAACTGGTCGCCGCGCATCGGTTTCAGTTGGGACGTGCATGGCGACTCCACCCTGAAGGTGTTCGGCAACGCCGGGCGCTACTACCTGACGCTGCCGGTGGGCGTCGGGACCACCGTCACCGCACCGATCGTCAATATCACGGAATACGGCACCTATACCGGTATCGATCCCGCCACCGGGGCGCCGACAGGTTTCACGCCGCTGCCGCAGAATCCCGCGGGCGGCGTGTCGTGTTGCAACCAGTACGGCTATCCGCGCAACAACTTGACCGTGGCTTCCCAGAACATCAAGGCTCCGTATTCCGACAATTTCGTGCTGGGCATGCAGCAGCAACTGAACTTCCTGGGCACCCCCTGGGTGTTCGGTGCGACCGGCACCTACGAGAAACTGGGCACGATGATCGGCGGAACCGATGATGCCGCGTCGATGTGCGCGGAAGGTGTGCGCGAGGGGTACACCTGGATGACCCCGGATACCTGCAGCCAATGGGTCCAGAGTCCGGTCATGGTCAATCCCGGCGTCGACCAGAAGATTTACGTTAAGGCGCCCGACGGATCGCTGCGCCTGATCAACTGGACTGCGGAGGATCAAACCTTCGAGATGGGGCCCAAGCGCAACTACTACGCGCTCGACCTCTCGCTCACCCACGTATGGGACGGCAAGTGGTTCGGGAAGATCGACTACGTGTTCTCGAAGCTGTACGGCAACGATGCCGGTCCGGTCGGACCGATGTACGAGTCGAGCGGTGTCGTGGCCTACCTCACCGCGGTCTGGGCGTACCCCAGGATCATGGACAATTCCAACGGCGTCCTCGGTACCGACCGCACGCACTCGCTCAAGATCTACGGAGCATACGCGATCAATCCGGACTGGATCGTGGGCGCCAACATATGGATTGCCTCCGGTACGCCCCGGTTGTGTCGCGGCGCCTACGGACCGGATCAGGTGCGTCTGCACACGTCGAGCCAGTACCACTGGTGTGGCGGTGTGCCTATCGCTCCGGGTGATCCCGTCCCGCCGTACGGGGCGAAGCGCACGCCGTGGATCCACAACCTCGACCTGAGCGTGGACTACAAGCCCAGCTGGGCGCAGCACAAGCTCGACTTCAAGCTGCAGGTGTTCAATGTGCTCAACAAGCAGACGCCCACGTTCTACGGCGACTATTTCATCTCGACGGCCAGCCCCAGCACCAGCTACAACATGATCGAGGCTCGCCGTGCGCCGCGTTCGGCACAGTTCTCGGTTGCGTACAACTGGTGACCAGCCAAGAAAACGGGCGCGCACCGGGTTTGCTGGCAACCGGTGCGCGCCCA